>JAITFR010000196.1 GCA_031281255.1 Oscillospiraceae bacterium | reverse complement strand
GGAATCCCCTGACTTATGCTTCTTTTTTTCTTCATTCCGTGCTTGACACGGAATCCCCTGACTTATGCTTCTTTTTTCGTTCTTCCGTTCCTGATTCCGAATCCCCTTGCTTTTTCTTTTTTTTTTCGTCATTCCGTTCTTGACACGGAATCCCCTGACTTATTCTTCTTTTTTTCGTCATTCCGTGCTTGACACGGAATCCCCTGACTTATGCTTCTTTAAAGGGGATTGCGGGTCACAGCCCGCAATGACGTGGTTGCTGGTTCCGCTCTACGAAACCGAAAAAACACACCAATACACACATAGAATAATCAACATTTTTTTAGATATAATAAAATAAGATTATATACAGCTTCCATGTCGGAGTATTTCCCCACACATGACGGTGAGTGAAGATTTCTGATTGGTGCTGCTATACCTGCGGTTTTTATACCGGAACGTGTTCTTTGAAAAACTGCTCCGTCAGTTGCACCTGCTATATATGTTTTTGTCTGCCATGGGATATTGTTTTCATCAGCAATGCTTGTTAGCTTTTTGCAAATTTCCTTGTTGTAAATAGTTCCACCGTCCATAAACGGAATGACAGCACCCCCGCCTACCTTGCAAACCTTCTTCACACCGGGCGAGGATGGGAAATCTGCGGCTGTTGTACCCTCAACTATGAGAGCAATATCAGGAGCAGTATGATACGCTGCCGTATATGCACCACGCAATCCAACTTCCTCCTGCACCGTAAACGCAAACAAACAATCAATTGGTAAATCGGTTTTGATAAGCTCTAACAAAACCGCACAACCAAATCTATCATCTATTGCTTTTGCTTTGATAAACCCGTCACCAAACTCACGTATATCTTCATCAAATGCACCTGTATCACCGAGAGCAACAAGCTTTTGCGCTTCTTCCCTGCTATTAACTCCAATGTCAATATACATATCTTCTTTTTTTGTCGGGGTTTCACGCTCTTTTGCTGATAGTAAATGTGTAGCTTTACAGCCAATGATACCAAGCACTTTTTCTTTACCGATTATCACCGTTTTACCAAGAATAACACGGTCATCAACACTCCCTGCTCCTGCAAATATCAAATATCCGTCATCAGTGTATCCGGTGATTATCACACCCACCTCGTCCATGTGTGCGCATAAAACCAGTCTTTCCTTGGGTGATTTTGCACCTTTTTTGAACGCTATCACATTACCCATAACGTCAACAATAACCTCATTAGCATGTGGTTTGGTACAGCTTACTATATAATCACGAACTTCATCTTCATTCCCCGATACTCCTCTTAATGCACAAAGCTCCTTCATCATTTCTATCATAATTTCTCTCCAATCTGTCATTGCCTCATGTGAGCTATTTCCTCTAATTTTTTCGCTAGTTCGCTCAATTCTAAGCACATACGCGAAAAAATTATAGAAAACACCTCACATTCGGCTTAAATTAGCAGTAGCTACTAAGTTTAGTAAATTTGCGATACTATTAATATCATCAAGTGAGACAACTTCATTAGTTGTGTGCATGTATTTCATTGGTACGCCGATTACAGCAGTAATTACGCCTTCACGTGATATTTGAATTGAGCGAACATTATTATATGCACTACCGGAGGCAATTACGCTAATCTGGTGTTTTATATCATTTTCTTGTGCAATTGATAAAATCTTGTCTGTGAAGCTTGTATTCATATTTGGACCGCGTGTGATTATTGCACCATCGTCCAGCTTGGTATTTGCTTCGTGTTTTTTTGCATCAGGCGTTTTTGCGTGGTCAACATCAACAACAATACAATAATCCGGTGCAATTGCATAAGCTCCTGTTGTTGCACCCCTGACACCAACCTCCTCCTGAACACTAGCCATAACATATAAATCTACATCAAGCTCTTTGTCTTTTAGTAACTCTAAAGCTTGAAGAATTGCAATTACACCAACTCTATCATCAATTGAACTACCACATAATTTATTTTCGCCAAACTCTTTAACACTACGAGCTAATACTCCGGGTGTGCCCGGTTTTACAAGCTTTTCTGCTTCTTCTTGTGATAAACCAATGTCTATAAACATATCTTCAATTTTGATATTTTTTTCCACATCCTCGTCCTTTAATATATGTGGCGGTAAAACAGATATAATTCCATAAATCGGCGGTTCAGTCATTATTGTAACGCTGCTTGCGGGAATCACTCTGGCATCGAGTCCTCCAAGCGGTGCAAACTTTAAGAAGCCTTCCTCCACTCCTATTACTATTAAACCGATTTCATCAATATGTGCATCAAAAAGTAGTTTTTTTGCGTTTTCCTTTTTGCTTTTTCTCACACCTATAACGTTACCAAGCACATCAATCCAAGTATCGTCCATGTATTTTTCAAACAATGCTTTTACATGCAACGCTATCTTTTCTTCAAAGCCTGCCGGCCCCGGTATCTCACAGATTTTAATAAGCTCCTGTTTTATATTCATTGTATAACCATCCTCATTATTTATTATCTTCACGGGCGGATTGCCATCCGCCCCTACAATAACCTTACTTTCTACTTTCTACTCTCTACACTCTCTTCATTATGCATTATGAATTATGCATTTCCCTACTCCCTACTCCCTATTCCCTATTCCCTAATCTCTACGTTACCCAGATTTCGCCGCCGCTTGATTGTTCACTTCGTCTGCTTCTGCCCATTAAATCAGCAATAGCGGAATGTGGTGATTTCTGCTCGTATAAAACCTTGTATGCTTCTGAGCAGATTGGCATGTCTACATCCATTTTGTCTGCTAAGTCTTTTGCCGCTTTTGCCGCAAAATAACCCTCAACTACTGCACCAACTTTTTTCATAGCTTCATTTGCCGATAATCCCTGCCCGATAAAAACTCCTGCTTTTCGGTTTCTTGAATGTAAAGAAATACAAGTCACAATCAAATCACCAAGTCCTGCAAGACCTGCAAGCGTTTCCTTATGACCGCCCATTTTCACACAAAGCTCTGCTATTTCTGCAAGCCCTCGTGTTATCAGCATTGCAAGCGTATTGTCGCCAAGCCCTAAACCCGAACCGATACCTGCACTTAGAGCAATGACATTTTTGAGAGCAGCACCCAGCTCAACGCCTACTACATCTGTAGATGTGTACACACGCATATATTCATTCATAAGCAGATTTTGTACTCGCAAAGCGACGGTTATATCCTCAGATGCCGCCACACATGCAGTTGGGATTTTTCTTGCAACCTCTTCTGCATGAGTTGGACCTGATACAGCAGCTATTGGGATATTTTCACCTAGAATGTCTCTTAATATTGTTGTAAACAAGCTTGATGTGTCTTTTTCTATTCCTTTTGACATACAAATAACAATACAATCATCATTAAGCTTATCTACCAGAGCTTCTGCTGTTTCACGCAGAGCAAAAGACGGCACTGCAATAACTACAGAGCTTGCTTTGTTAACAGCTTTGCTTAAATCTGTTGTTATACTTATTTCATCAGGAATGATAACTTCTTTAAGCAGTGGGGTTTTGCGTGTTTCGTTTAATGCTTTGGCTTCGTCCTCAAACTTTGACCATAACACTACATCATACCCATTATCATTAAGGAGCATTGCGATGGCTGTTCCCCATCCTCCCGATCCAAGCACAGTTGTTCTCATGTAAACCTACTTTCTATCTCCTACGTGTGCTTTCGCTCGGTATACTGTATTTTTAGCAGTTTCTTTAGGAAACTGAAAAATACATACACCTCACCGCACACTTATTCATTATTATTCCTTACTTCGTTTAAACTTCAGCTTTGATTCTTTACCTTTGAACAAACGATTGATGTTTGGAATATGCCTTGCGACTACTAAGAGTACACAAAGTGTTACCATAACATATTCTGCCAAACCCCAAGAATTATTATTTAATATTAACATTATAAATGGTATAGATACACTGCCGATTATCGCGCCTAATGAAACATACCGTGTGATAAAAACAACTAATACAAATACGCACCATGCTATGAGTGCAATTCTCCAGTCAGCTACTATTACTATAGCTCCTATTGCCATTACTCCTTTGCCGCCTTTAAATTTGTAGTACACAGGGAAGCAATGACCCAAAATAACAAAAAATCCGGCGTACATTTGCCCCAAAAATAATGCAGAGTTAACATACATATAAGGAAACCGTTCTACAAATGTTAGATACCATGTAAAAACATCCGTATGTGGTGGAGCTTCAAAGTAACTATTTGCAAACAACCATCCTCCTAATAACACAGGGGTTATTGTTTTTATGACATCAATTAGTATTACTAATAAAGAGCCGCCTTTTCCAAAAGTGCGATAAAAATTCGTAAGTCCGGCATTGCCGCTCCCATAATCTCGGATATCCTTACGATAAAGAGCTTTTCCTACTATTATTGCTCCGTTTAAACCACCAAGTAGGTATGCAGGTAGTGCAGCAGCTATTAATATAATAATAATTTCCCAATTCATAGTAGCTTTTCCCCTCTGTTTCTTGCAATCATTCGTATTGGTGTGCCTTCAAGACCAAATACAGACCTAATCTGATTTTCAATATACCGCAGGTATGAAAAATGAAATAACCTAATATCGTTGCAAAAACATACAAACTCCGGTGGTCGTACACCTGTTTGGGTCATATAGTATATCTTTAATCCACGTCCTTTGTGCGTTGGTGGTTGAACTCGCATGGTCGCTTCGGCAAGCACTCCGTTTAAGGTTCCGGTAGATATTCTCATGTTTGTTTGTTCGTTTACAAAGTTAATTAACTCAAAAAGTTTATCAACACGTTGCCCTGTAAGTGCAGAAATAAATAAAACCGGAGCGTAAGACATATATTTTAAGTCATTTAACACAGACTCACGCATTTTGTCCATTGTGTTTGTTTCTTTTTCAATCAAATCCCATTTATTTACAACAATGATACTTGCTTTTCCTGCTTCGTGTGCAAGCCCTGCAACCTTTGTATCTTGCTCTGTGACACCTTCTCGTGCATCAATCATTATAATACAAACTTGCGCACGTTCAATAGCTATTTGTGCTCTTAAAACACTATATTTTTCAATTCTGTTATCAATCCTTGATTTTCGGCGAATACCTGCCGTATCTATAATCACATATTTACCGAATTTATTTTCAAATGGTGTGTCAACCGCATCTCTGGTTGTGCCTGCTTTATCGCTGACTATAACACGCTTTTGACCGAGTATTTTATTCACCAGTGATGATTTGCCAACATTTGGTTTACCAATAACTGCAACATTTATCTCTTCATCTTCTGTTTTTGCTTCATCTTCGGGTGGAAAAAGCTTAACACATTCATCTAATAAATCCCCGGTGCCATGTCCATGAGTTGATGATAACGCAATCGGGTCACCAAGTCCAAGCTTAT
>JAITFR010000227.1 GCA_031281255.1 Oscillospiraceae bacterium | reverse complement strand
AGCTCTGTCCATAACCCAGACTTCTGCTTCAACAGTTGGGTTACCGCGTGAATCAAGAACTTCCCGTCCTTCAACACTTACAATTTCTAAATAATCTTTCATCTTTTACACCTTTCTTACTTTAACTTTTTATAATGAGTGACTCTCCGGTCATAACATCCGGTTTTTGTAAGCCCAGTAAATCCAGTATTGTCGGGGATATATCAGCCAGTTTTCCAAACTCTTTTAACTTCACATCAGCTCCGCATACCAAAAATGGTACAGGATAAACGCTGTGTGCTGTATATGGGCTAACACCATCAGCAGCAAGCATTTCCTCTGCATTTCCATGATCTGCGGTGATTATTAAGCATCCATTTACTTTAGAAACTGCATCTTTTATCATTTCTACACATTTATCAACAGTTTCAACCGCTTTAATTGCTGCATCATAGATTCCTGTGTGTCCAACCATATCACAGTTAGCAAAGTTGATTATAATTAAATCATGATCGCCACTTAAAATCTCTTTACTTGCGGCTTCTGCAACTTTATACGCTGACATTTCAGGGATAAGGTCATACGTTGGGAACTCTTTTGGTGATGGTATTAGTACACGTTTTTCGTTTTCAAACGGTTCTTCAATTCCGCCGTTAAAGAAAAATGTTACATGTGCGTATTTTTCTGTTTCTGCGATTCTAACCTGTCTTAATCCGTTTATGCTGATAATTTCACCTATAGTTTGTTTTGGAAAATCAGGCGGGTATGCGATACTTACATCCTTTATGCTTTCGTCATATTGTGTCATACATATATATGTAAGCGGGAAATAGCCCTTTTGTCTGACAAATCCATCAAACTCCTTGTCCACAAATGCTCTGGTAATTTCTCTTGCTCTATCGGGTCTAAAGTTAAAGAATATAACAGCGTCATTTTCTTTAACCATTCCGTTTTTATCACATACAACCGGTTTTACAAACTCGTCAAATACTTTCTCATCATAAGATTCCTGCATTGCTTTTATCGGGTTTGGTTCATATTTTCCTTCACCAAGTACCATTGCATTGTATGCTTGCTCAACTCTATCCCAACGGTTGTCTCTATCCATTGCGTAAAATCGTCCCATAACTGTTACAATTTTTCCAACAGATAGTTCTTTGCACTTTTCTTCGAGTGCTTTTATTGAGTCTAATCCTGAGTCGGGTGGTACGTCACGTCCGTCCATAAAGCAGTGTATGTAAACTTTTGATATTTCGTTTCGTTTTGCCAGCTCTAATAGTCCAAATAGATGGTTTATATGGCTATGTACTCCTCCCGGGGAGACCAATCCCATAAGGTGCAGGGCGTTGTCGGTGTTTTTGGTTGCTTCAATTGCTTTAAGCAGAGCTTTGTTTTCAAAGAATGTTCCCAGTTCAATTTCTCTTGTAATCATAGGCAGATCCTGGTATACAACTCTTCCTGCTCCAATGTTTGTATGCCCTACTTCACTGTTTCCCATCTGTCCGTCTGGTAGTCCTACGTCTTCTCCGGATGCTGATAATAGTGTATTTGGGCATGTTTTAAACAGTTCATCAAGCACAGGTGTTTTTGCATTATAGACTGCATTTCCTGCTGATGGTTCTGTAATCCCATACCCATCCATTATAACCATAACCATAGGTTTATTCATAGATTTTACCTCGCTGCGTTTATAATTACTGCGAATGATTCCGGTTTTAGTGATGCTCCGCCGATTAGTCCGCCATCAATGTCCGGTTGTGCTAATAAGTCATCAGCGTTTTTATCATTCATTGAGCCACCGTATAAAATTGATACTGCATCGGCGGCTTCTCTACTGTATAAGCCTGCGAGTACATCGCGTATTGCACAGCATACTTCCTCGGCGTCTTCGGGTGTTGCTGTTTTGCCTGTGCCGATTGCCCATACAGGTTCGTAAGCGATAACAACCTTGCGTAGTTTCTCTTCTGATACGCCGTCTAATGCGATTTTTACTTGCAGAGCTACCAGTTCAAATGTTACACCTGTTTCTCGTTGATATAGTGTCTCTCCTACGCAAACTATTGGTATTACGGGTGAGTCTAAAGCTGTAAGTAGTTTTTCGTTAACTGATATGTCTGTTTCTCCATAATACTCACGTCTTTCACTGTGTCCGATAATTACGTATTCTGCTCCGATATCAGCAAGTTGGTCAACAGATATTTCTCCTGTATATGCTCCTGATTTGTGTTGGCTCATATTTTGCGCTCCAACACTAATTCCTGTTTCGTTAAATGCTTTAAGTGCAGGTGGTATAAGCACTGATGGTGTGCATATTACTGCTTCGCACCAGTCTTTATGATTAGGTATAAGTGGTATCAGCTCATCCTTAAATGCTTTTAAGTCTGATGCTAACATGTTCATTTTCCAGTTTCCGGCTATTATTGTTTTTCTGAGTTTTTTATTCATGATTATACTCCTATAAATCTAATAAGCAAGCGATGCCGGGTAGGATTTTGCCTTCCATAAACTCCAGGGAAGCTCCGCCGCCTGTTGATATATGTGATATTTTGTCTTCTACTCCGAATTTTCGCACTGCTGCTGCTGAGTCGCCGCCTCCAATTACTGATATTGCTCCGGAGGTTGCTACTGCGTTTGCAATCGCTTTTGTTCCTTCTGCAAATTTTGGAAACTCAAATACTCCCATCGGGCCGTTCCAGACGATTGTTCCTGCACCGGCGATTTCTTTTGTGAACTCGGCAATTGCACGAGGTCCAATATCCATTGCCATCATTCCGTCGGGTA
>JAITFR010000225.1 GCA_031281255.1 Oscillospiraceae bacterium | reverse complement strand
AATATATCTAATGATTTTATGCTCATTCTACAATCCCTATTTATACTGAGGGGATTGCGGGTCAAGCCCGCAATGACAATATTTCTTTATGTTCATTTTGTTTTGTCCTGATTCTTTTTAGAAAAAGGTTTTATTTTTAAGAAACTCAAAAATTTTCCTACTGCCAGAATAATCTCGGTACTTTTACTAAATGCAAAAACTTTACCTATCGCTTTTCCGCCAACTGTTACTCCGGTAACAACCGCAGATATTATCACCGGGAAAAGTATTGTTTCTGAGCTAAATCCGTCCATGAGCCGTGCTGCAATTAATGCAGCCGTGGTTCCGCTAATTATACCTGTCACATCGCCTATAACATCATTACAATAACTGGTTACTCTACTTGCATTTTTTACTAGTTGCAAGGCTTCGACTGCACCTTTTTGTCTGCGTGTTGCCATTGAATTAAAGGGAGCTTCGTTTGCTGCTGTTGCTGCTATGCCTATGACATCAAATATAATACCTATAACAATAAATGCTGCAAGAACTGTAAATGAAATTATAAAGCCGGTGTTACCAAGTATCTCAGCAGATGCTAATGTAAATATTGCAGCTGCAATGAGACTTATTAGCGTTATTTTTGTAATCCAGATAATAGTTTTTTTGTTCATGTATCCAATCCGAAAGTTAATAGCGGCGGTGAGTGAAGTAAATCTTACGGCTTAGGTCGGGCCGGATTTCCCCCGTGGTTACCATCCGTTGCCGGTCTGGTGGTTTCCCATTAAAACCTCGTTCAAGCTGTTGCCATAAATCTTGCTGCCCGATTGCCACTTAGTACGTACTGCAATCCATCACTCACCTCAGGTGAACACACTTGTGTGTTCTTTGAACAGCCTAGGTGTTTTCCACTACAGTCAAACCGTCTCTTAGCCTCTTTTGCAGTAAATATTTCAAAAGCAGACTCACAATAACTATGGCCACAGAGATTGCGAGCGATTCCTTTATCCGCACTTGCCACTCAAGGCAGGCTACTCTGCACACAGCTTGCACCGCGATGCAGGTTCACGCCTGTTTCGTACAAAAGTTTTGCACAACAACAGGTCTCCACGCTAACAGGAACGGATTCTCCATGCCATTGAAGATCGCCCTGAGAACGCAAGTACAGTGAGAGTTTGCACTCTTGCTGCACTTCCCCCCAGCACCCACCCCAAACTGGGCGTTCAAAGCAAACACAAGGGGTTTCAACGATGTGCCCTTTAAAGGATTTTTAGCCCCTTCCTGGTAGACGGCAGATCTGACTAGGATACTGCGCCACTGTTTTTCGTTGAGTTATAAATCATAGCAAAAATAAAATGAATATTCAATAGTTTTTTTGAATATTCATAAAATATTTGTATATTTTTGTATATTTCTCTAATTCTTACGGTCTGCAAGTATTTTTGCGAGCCAAGTAAGGAATTCGGTGTTATGAAACCTACCCTCAATAGCAACAATTGCTTTATCTGTTTCCTTACTTATCAGCTTTTCGCAAGCATTCACACCAAGTAAGGAAGCAAACGTAGACTTCTCATTTTCAATATCTGAACCTATCGGTTTTCCGAGCTCTTCTTCGGTAGAAATACAGTCCAAAACATCATCTCGTACTTGAAATGCAAGCCCAATAGATTGTGCATATGCATGAGCTGCATTTATTTGTTCTATTGTACCAAAACCGGCAATTACTCCTAATCTTGCTGCTGCAGATATAAGTGCTGCTGTTTTCATTGAGTATAACTCCATAAGTTCATCCAATGTTAGTAACCAACCTTCACCTGATAAATCAAGATACTGACCTGCACATATACCGTGTACTCCAACAGCTTTTGAAAAAACCTTTATCATCTCAACTATTGATTCTGGTGGTAGATTAGAGTTTGCTAATACTTCAAAAGCAGCAGCTTGAAGAGCATCACCTGCAAGAATCGCTGTAAACTCTCCAAACTCAACGTGATTTGATGGTTGTCCTCGACGTAACTCATCACCGTCCATACCTGGCAAATCGTCGTGAATTAACGTATATGTGTGCAACATTTCAACAGCACAAGCAGCTTCAAGAGCATCTTCAAGATTGCCTCCTGCCGCTTCGCAAAACTTCATACAAATAATAGCTCTAATGCGTTTTCCACCCGAAAGTAGACTATAACGCATAGCTTCAACCAGAGTAGCATAGTTTGAGCCGGCTTCGGTTAACAGCTCATGCAAACGCTGCTCTACCATCTGACGGCAGACATTCATTTCATTTAGCATTGCTACATTCTGTTCGTTAATTATTTTATTATTTTCGCTTGTGTTACTCATCGTTTGAGTTTTCCTCTGCACCTGTTTGTAATTGCATCACTTTCTGCTCTGCTTCATCAAGCATTTTTGAGCATGTTTTAATAAGCTTTGCACCTTCTTCAAAAAGTTCTAACGATTTATCAAGAGGAGCATCTCCCCTTTCAAGCGTTTTTACTATTTCTTCAACTCTTGCTGCCGCTTCTTCAAAAGACATTTCTTTCTTGCTCATTTTATGTATTACCCTACTCTCTAGTTTCTAAGTTCTAATAACAAATCACCCGCCCTCTGCGGAGGGCACCCTCTTTACTAAAGAGGGCATAAGAATCCTCTATTCCCTATATTACTATACATTCTATCTCGTCTTTTTGCAACTTTACTGTTATTTCATCACCTTTTTTAACATCTTTTTTTGATTTTAAAACAGTACCGTTCTTTAATTGTGCTATTGAATAACCACGTCCAAGCACTTTTAGCGGACTCATAGCATCCAACCCTGCTGCAAGAGCCGCAAAACGTTCACGACTAACTAAAATCTTATGTTTTGCTAACGAACTTAACTTTTCTGAAAAAAGGTCAATTTGCATACGTTTATCTTCAACATAAATGCCGGGACTGCTAAAAACACGTTTTTCAGATAGTTCATTAATTCTTTGTCTGTTAGCTTTTAAGCCGAATATTATTGATTGTCGAAGTCTAATATCAACAGATTGTAACCAACCATATACTTCAAGCATATCCGGTACTGCAATTTCAGCAGCGTTTGATGGTGTTGCCGCTCTAACATCTGCTACAAAGTCCGCGATTGTTACATCCGGTTCATGCCCCACCGCCGAAATAACAGGTATTTCTGATGCAAAAATAGCTCGTGCCACACGCTCATCATTAAACGCCCATAAATCTTCGATTGAACCACCACCACGCCCTGTAATTATGAGGTCTGCAACATTGTTTTTGTTTGCATAATTTATGGCTTCCGCTATCTCAGCAGGTGCTTCATCACCTTGCACACGTACAGGAATAACTATCACATCTGTTAATGCCCAGCGACTGCCTAATATTCTAATTATATCTTGTACCGCTGCTCCTACAGGTGATGTTATGATGGCTATTTTTTTCGGAAAACGTGGTAGAGGTTTTATATATATCTCATCAAATAATCCTTCCTTGTGTAGTTTTTCTTTTAACTGCTCATATGCCATGTATAAATCGCCGATTCCATCGGGTGTGATGTCATTTACATATAATTGATACGCACCGTCCTTAGGGTAAACCGATACTCTGCCATACGCTACTACACTCATTCCATCTTTTGGTTTAAAGCGTAGCTTCATAGCACTTCCCTTAAACATAACACATTTAAGAGCACCATCTGCATCCTTCATAGAGAAATAATGGTGTCCTGATGGATATGTTTTATAATTAGAAAGCTCCCCTTTAACAAAAATCTCAACAAGTGTTCTGTCATTGTCGAAGATTTGTTTTATATAGTTGTTTAATTCTCCAACGGAGAATATTTTTTTTGTCATAGTTTCTGCTTTCTATTTTTCGCATTTCTTTGCTAGTCGTTCATAAAGGTTTAATATTTAGTGTTTTCTATCCGCTCAAAGGAACATCCATGTTCCTCTCGCAGCACTCCGCATCCATGCTCCGCTTTACGAAAAGCATAAATATCAAACACTTTATTCACTTATCTCTACTCTCTAGCTAGCTCTCCACGAGAAAAACTGCCTAAAACACCATTTACAAACGCTTTAGTTTCAGGTGATTCATAACGTTTAACCAGTTCAACAGCTTCATTTATTGCAGCACTGTTTGGTATATCAGGCATATATAAAACTTCGTACATTGCGATTCTCATAATTGCAATAGCAGTTCTTGAAATCCTGCCAAACTTCCAACCAACTGCGTATTTTTCAATATATCCATCAAGCTCGGCAATGTGTTCATACACTCCAATAATCAAACTATATATATAGTTAAGTTGCTTTTCGTCCGGATAATTTTTATATAACTTGTCTTCTTCTTGTAACGTCGCATAATACTCTTTATCAAATACCTGATCTAAGAGTTCTTTTGGGTCTGTTGGATTTTCTGATAATGCAAAGCAAAGCCTGACAGCTATTTCCCTTGCAACAGTTCTCTTCATGCCGGTTTTTTAGACTTTTTTAGCGACACACCACATATATGAATGTTTACAGTGTTGATTTTAAGACCGGTCGCTTCTTCCACAGCAGAAATAACTGCTTTTTGTACTGATGCTCCAACTTCGTTGACTGAATATCCAATTTCTGCAATGTAATAAATGTCTATAATTGTTCCATCATTGTCAACATTGATTTTTACACCTTTTGATGTTCCTTTTCT
Organism: Oscillospiraceae bacterium; assembly: GCA_031281255.1. GTDB lineage: Bacteria > Bacillota > Clostridia > Oscillospirales > Oscillospiraceae > WRMH01. Next base: position 1,615 of record JAITFR010000225.1, on the reverse strand, counting down.
GCTGCTAATCTGCGTAAGCTCTTTTCCCGGAGATAAATACAGTCCATAAACACCATCAACATCAACAGCCGCTGCCGCAGCAATTACTGCAACAACACTATGACAAATATTTATGCTTCCTTTTTCGTCAACAATCCTTACATATCCTCTGCTCTCAGCCATAATTGTCTCCCTCTTTGGTTATTTTCACAATTGTACCACATTGTGATATATTTTGAAAGTGTTTTTTACCCCATCTTCTCATAAACTAAACTTTCACATGGGACGCTTGACATGCCGCTGTATTTTTCTGTCGATAAGCTGGCGGCAGTTACTGCAAACTTAACTATGTCCTTTAGCTCAATCTCATCTAAATCTTCAAAATCTTTCCCAAGCTTTATAACCCTGCTAATTACGCTGCCTGCGAAAATGTCACCTGCACCTGTTGTATCTATAGGAGATACTGGTGGACATTCTGCATTCACAAAAGCTTTTTTATTCTGCAACAATGCACCTTTTGCACCACTTGTCACCATCGCAAACTTTATATCATACTCGTCAAACAGCCAATCTGCAGCTTCTTTAGGACTTAATGTTTTGCCTGTTATGAACTCAACTTCTTCATCGCTGATTTTAATAATGTCAGCACGCTCAAGACCCCACAAGCTTTGCTCCTTAGCATCATTTTCGCATTTCCACAAAGCAGGTCTGTAGTTTGGGTCAAACAATATTAAATTACCTGCGTTTTTTGCGTACTCAACAGCTTTTTTTGTAGTAGTTTTACTTGGTTCTTCCGAAAGAGGTAAAGTATCAAAATAAAAAATCTTAGACTTATCAATACACGATAAGTCTAATTCATCTATTCTTAAGCAAGTATCAGCACCGGGTTTTCTGGCAAAACTAAACGAGCGGTCACCAAGCTTATCAATTTCTACAAAAGCTAAGGTTGTGAACACATCAGGGTCCAGAACTACCCCACTTGTATCAATACCAACGTTTTTCATGGCATTAACAAGCAGTTTACCAAACATATCATCGCCGACTTTTGCGTATATGTATGTTTTTGCACCATATTTTGCCAAAGCAGCAAGAAATGTACATGGTGCACCGCCTGCTCTGGCAGCGATGGTTGGGAAACCCATTTCATCAACAGAAACAGTAGTAAAGTCGATTAATACCTCTCCAATTGATATTACATCATACATACAAAGGCCTCAGATAATCAATCTTTAAGTCTTCCCATACGCAAATACGATTTACGCCTGTTTTAAGACTACTTATCGGACCTGCAACTGATGATTTTTCAATTTTATCTCCAAAATAATCCCTGTTGAGCATTAAATATCCACCATCAGTATCTTCAAAGTCAGCGTCAACCAAACGTGCATGACCTAAAGTTGCTGTATTGTGCGACAGTGACATAAACTCGTCAAAACCCTCAGGCATTGTCACATTTAGGTAAACAACTCCCTCTTCAATTTCTATTGAAAAATCAGCATTAAAATCCGGACAATCCAGTTTATCTGTTTCTTTATCAAAAGCTTTTGCACCATTGGTGTACACATTATCAGAAATGTATACAGGTTGTTTAGCTTTCATAAACTCACCGTGGTCACATGGTTGGTGTTTGTCAACC
>JAITFR010000148.1 GCA_031281255.1 Oscillospiraceae bacterium | reverse complement strand
GAAAGCCATGATGAAGCGTGGATTTATCTGGTTATATGTATGTGCGGTCTGCCGTTTATATTTATGTATAACGCAATAGCAGGTATTTTACGTGGAATGGGTGATGCCAAACGACCGCTTATTATAATCGCTATCAGCAGTGCGGTTAGTGCGGCGTTAAACTTCTTATTTGTAGGGTATTTTGGAATGGCGGCTGCCGGTGCGGCTATCGCAACGGTTATTGCTCAAGCAGGTTGTGTTGTATTTGCTACTATATATCTATCGAGAAGTGGTTTTATGTTTGACTTTAAGCCAAAAAGTTATGTTATATATAAGGATAAGTTAAAATTAATGTTAAAACTGGGTATTCCATCCAGTATTTCGCAGATAGCAGTTAACTTCTCATTTTTATTATTAGCAGTTTTAGTAAACAGATATGGAGTTTCTGTTGCGGCAGCGGCAGGGCTTGCAGGCAGATTTAACGGCTTTGCGATAATGCCGTGTATAGCTATATCAAGCTCTGTTTCAATGATGGTTGCTCAAAATCTAGGTGCTAACAGACCCGAGAGAGCATTAAAAACTATGATGACCGGTATTGTTGCTTCACTTTGTATAGGAATACCGTTTTTTATAGCAGTTAATCTGTTTGCAGAAGATATAATGAGGCTAATGACTTCATCTACGGCTGTTATTGAGGCAGGTGCAATATATATGAGAGCGTTTTCATGGGATTATCTCTTAGTACCGTTTGTATTTAGCTTCTTTGGTTTGGCAACCGGAGCGGGGCATACTCATGTCACAATGATAAACACATTTATAACATCAATTGCGCTGCGAATTCCTGCGGCAATTTTGCTGAGCCAAACATTTGATTTAGGCTTATATGGTGTAGGCTTATCTGTACCTGTTGCAACATCCGGTGGTATGGTGTTTTTATTCTTATATGTAATGAGTGGCAAATGGAAAAAAGCAGTAATACGAAAATAGTTGAATGTGTTGTGCATATATTAGTGTGTTTTTTCGGTTTCGTAGAGCGGAACCACGGACGGTGTAGCGCCGAAACTCTGAGCATGGAGGCTCAGCGTTTCGGATAGAAACCGCTAAAAAATATACTAATATATGCACAAAGAATAAGTTAAAAATAAATTAATTAAATAAATACTAATTTATCTTGACAAACTTTGTACTTTTTATGTATAATAACCAAGAAATGGAAAAAATAACGTTTCTTCAATAAAAACAATTTAGGAAGGTGGATTATTTAATGAAAAAAAATCTTAAACCAATCATCGCTCTTTTGCTCGCAATTATGATGTGTGTCAGCATATTGGCAGCATGTAAAGATGAGCCCGACGATGATAATGGCGGCGGTGATACACCCGGTAGCGGCTCAGACCGTATGGGTAATGAGCTTGCTGAGCTTTTAGGCTTGCCGACAACTCCCATGGCAGACATGGATGATATCACGTTCACCATATTTACACGTAATATGGGTATTCCAAGTACACAAGATAACCCATTTTTACAAATTGTAAAGGAAATCACAGGCGTTACAATAGAGATACAATTCCTTGTGGGTGATATAAACACCACATGGGGAACAATGCTCGCCGGTGGAATACAAGAAGACGCAATGTTTGTTGGCGCTCTTGCTTCAGAAGCAGTCGCTGCACAAGCTATTATGCCGATTGGAGAACTCATCGAAGCACATGCACCAAATCTAAGAGCCCATTATGACCCATGGTGGGAACAAATGAAGGCTGACGATGGAAATATTTATACAGCAGAAATTTGGGGTACATATTCAGCACCGGCGTTGCTAGAGTTTTATAATGGTAATGGTTGGTGGCTTCAAAAATCTGTTATTGACTTTCATGGTCGACGTCCAAACGATTTTGATGAACTCTTTGAGTTTGTATTTGATTACATGGAAGCAAATCCAACAATTGATGGAATGCCCACACTCGGTGTCGAGATTGGTGTTGGAGCTGAAACTTGGATTTTAACAAATCCGCCAATTTACCTGGCAGGAAATCCAAACTGGGGTTCTGTGTACAATCGTGACGGTGCAAGACCTGACTCAAGACTTGATATTGGTGCCTTCCAAACCCGTGAATGGACAGATAAAAATTCCAGACCGTATTATGCCAAACTAAACGAGATGATGCATAGAGTAACGTCTCACGGTCAGCCTGTTATAGACCCGGAAACCCTATCACGCAGTGGTTCTGCGTTTGAAGCAGTTATTTCTCAAGGAAGAGTTCTTCTTATCCCCGGTCAACAATGGATATGGGAAGCTGCTACTAACGCACTTGCAGCTGCGGATCTTCACGAACGTACTCATGTGCCACTCGACTTTGTATGGGATGGCTATGACTATGATTATTGGGATAGAAGTGGAGGAGTGTTTTCTGGAAATAATGGTCTGAACCTCAGTTTTAACAACGCAGATCCAATCAGATTTGTTCAGTTTTTAGACTGGATTGTTCAGGAGCCTGTTCAACGTTTCCTATCCTGGGGTATTGAACGAGATATATTTGAAGCAAATGCAGCACTTCTGTACCAATTTGGAATGGATGACGGTTATCATTACTACTATGATGAAAATGGTCGTATAACCCGTCCGCAAGTAATGCGTGATTTACAAAATGACTCTCGTTGGGAAAGAAACAACATGGGTCGCCAACTAAGAGATATACTGCCAAAAATCCAAGGTCAATTCTTGTCTGACGGAAATGCTGACGGTCCCGGATCATCACCGGAAGAATACCTTGCCGGGCTTAGTGATTATGACAGAGAGTTTTTCCAAAGACATGGTATTAACCACTTTACCGGATTTATGAGAAGTACGCCTCAGCTTAGACCACCATTTTACCCACTTTGGGGTAATGACCCGACACCAGGTTCTGATGCTGATGAGTTTGCCACACTTGTTGGGTTTAGTACCGGTATTGACAGAGATCATATAGTTCCTATGATTACTAGCTCACCAGACGAGTTTAGTGACCGTTGGGAAGCATACTTACAAGCCATTGACGCCATACCTCCGCATCTACTCGCAGCTCACATCGCTTTTTATACAGAAATTGCACAAAGGGCAATTAATGCCGCCGGAGGCTAAAAAATAATAGGGTGTGGAGAATGGAGATTTATCTCCACTCTCCACACCCCACGCTTACTACTCCCATAGCGAAACAAGTTTCGCATTAGTCCCCTAATCCCTATAAAGAGAGGCTATTATGAGTTCTGGTGTAATTATAAACAAACCACTATACGGCGATACGTCAAGGATATTGTTCTATCGATACCCGAGAAAGTTTTGGGTTTCTCTCGGTGGAGCATCAATCATTTTATTTATAACATTACTCAACTGGTTTAGTACTATTGATACATATTTTAGCAATGAAACATTTCAAATGACCACAACAGAGACCAGCTTTGGTATCTTTACAGCATTTTTTAAATCAACAGGTGTGTATGATTTGCTTTATAGCAGACAAGCAAGCAGTGGTGCATACGACCCAACATTGATGCTGAATATATTCAGATATGGTTTTCCTTTATTATTTTTGATAGCATTTGCATTTTTAGCGTTAGCGGTAATTAGATATAAATCAAATAGCTTCATTAAGTTTTCAAATATTGGTTTCGCCATTACCGCCGCATTACCAATAGTTTTTTACGCACTCATAATGTATATCAATGCTCAACATAACGCATTTTTGATTGAGGATTTTGGAGCGAAGAACTTCTTTTTGATGTTAATAAACTCTCAAGATACCGGTACTGCATTAGCAGAGGGTCGTGCGCGAGCATATTTAGCTGACCACGTTAGCATTTATAACGGTTTGACTGCAATCCCATGGCCACTCATAGCTTCGTTTATTTCGATACTTGCTCTGATATTGCTCAGAAAAGACGACAAAAAGCTAACAATAGTTTGGCATCAAAAGGCATTTTTCCTCATGATAATTCCTATCATGATTTACGTTTTTATATTTAGTTTTCTTCCGCTTGTCGGATGGCAAATGTCATTCCAATTCTTCCAGCCGGGAGAAGAAGTGCAACCTTGGGTCGGATTTCAACATTTTGATAACTTCTTTACCAGAGGCGACTTCCAGCGAGTTATGACAAATACCTTAGCGATGAGTATGATTAACTTAGTATTGGGATTTACAACTTCGATTTTCCTGGCACTTATGATAAACGAAATTAGATTAAAAAAGACAAAACGAATAATTCAAACTATTTCATATCTACCGCACTTTTTGTCTTGGGTTGTTGCCGCCAGTATAATTGAGCAATTCCTCATGGGTGATGGTATACTCAACGACTTAATGTTATCACTCGGTATATGGGATGAGCGGCGTCTTATCTTAGCTGAACCTAATAGCTTTTGGGGGATGCTGGGATTATCTAATGTATGGAAAAGTGTCGGTTGGAACACTATCATTTATCTTGCCGCAATGACTGCGATTGACCCTGAGCTTTATGAAAGTGCTGAGATTGACGGAGCAGGACGTTTTGGTAAGATGTTTAATATTACCTTACCGGGTATAAAATCAACCATACTTGTACTGCTTATAATGAGCATTGGTTTTGCACTAAATGCCGGTTTTGAAGCACCACTATTACTACAAAACGTTATGACTCGTCCAACTGCCGAGAATATTGACCTAAATGTATTCTTCCAAGGTATACAGCAGCAAAACCACTCACTCGCCACAGCCGTTGGTATGTTTAGAACGCTAGTAGCCATACTACTCATAACAGCCGCAAACCAAGCCTCAAAGCGTTTTGCTAAAGAAAGCCTTGTCTAAGAGGATTTTCTACAAAAACCTTATAAATAAAGATTGAGAATAATTTCAAACCCTAAGAAAGTGGCTTTCCTTTGGAAAGCAGTAGGAAGAAATAATGTCAACTCGTTTAGAACAAAAAAGTAAATATGTAAAAGCAAAATACAAGGTAAGGCAAACACCCGGAGATATTGTATTTCATATATTTAATGCGATATTGATGATGTTTCTGGTAGTGGTAATGCTCTATCCAATGTTAAATACTCTGGCTATTTCGTTTAACGAACCACTAGATAGTGTACGAGGTGGCATCTACCTATGGCCTAGAATATTCTCACTAGCAGCTTATGAAGCGGTATTTGAAAATGAACTGCTGCTCATCGCATTTCGCAACTCGGTAGCACGTACAATAATCAGCACCGTCGGTGGACTGTTTGTATGCTCTGTGGCAGCTTATGTTCTATCCAGACGTGAGTTTTTGCTGAGAAAGTTTGTAACAATATATTTTGTTGTAACAATGTATGTCGCAGCAGGTTTAATTCCGACATTCTTCCTCTTCCAGGATTTGGGTATACTAAATACTTTCCATGTCTATTGGCTACCGGGACTATTTGGTGCATTTAACGTCATTGTTATCCGCTCATATATGCAGGGTTTGCCCGATAGTCTTGTAGAAGCTGCCCGTATAGACGGAGCCGGAGAGTTTCGCATATTCCTGCAAGTAATCCTACCGATATGTAAACCGGTTTTAGCAACAGTTGGGCTTTGGATTGCTGTCGGTAACTGGAATGACTGGTTTACAACAGAGGTTTTTGCACGGCAAAATCACCTTGCTACACTACAGCATGAGCTGATGAAGCTTGTTTCTTCTGCTATGGCAGAAACAGATACTCCTACTATCAACCCTGGTGAGGGATCAAGCGGAGGTCATATAATGACACCAATTGCTATGCGTGCAGCTATCACTATGGTAGCAACAATACCGATTCTCTGTGTATATCCTTTCTTACAGAAATATTTTGTTAAAGGCGTACATGTCGGTAGTGTCAAGGGGTAGAGAATAGGGAATAGGGAATAGGGAGTAGAGGACTCTTAAGCCCTCTTTAGTAAAGTGAGGGTAAAGTCAACAAAGTTGACTTGGGGTGATTTGTTGTATATTGTAGGGGCGGATGGCAATCCACCCGTGTAAAGAATAAGAAAATCAAGAAAATAAAAATATTGCGTTTATTATGTACATAGTATATAATGCGTTTAAGTGAAAAATGTATAATAACAACGAAACATTTTACACTTTAAATAAGAAGATACAAAAAAAATAGGAGGAAAAAAATGAAAAGACGTATACTTACACTCGCACTGGTAGTGATTTTTGCACTATCAATGTTGCCGCTATTTGCAACAGCAGCAACAGTTAGCTCCGGTCTCGAAAAAATCGAGCTCCCGGAACTTAGCAAAGCTTCTAACGCAAACAACAGTGATACACAAATGGGTTGGGCAACAGAAGGTTTTGAAGACGAAGATACAGCAATGGATGTCGAAGCATCAATAGCATTCCGTGCAGTATATCTTGCACTGGAAATGCCGGAAATGCCCGGATTTATCCAATTCATACTCCAAACACCGGCAGGCTGGTGGCAACAAACAGAGTATGATGGCGAAGACCTTTTAGAACCTTTCTGGGAAGACGGCGTCCTCAGACTTCCATTCGTTGGCGAATGGGACATGGAAGACATCCGTGCAAAGTTCCTCATTGGCTACTATGATGACGACGTAATGGATCTTGGCATCACAAGTGCATGGCTTGAGGTTTATGCAGAAGTTGAAGAAGGTGATCTTGTTCAAATCCGTACACCTGCCGTAGGTGCAGCAGCAAACAACAATGATGAAAACCAAATGGGTTGGGGAACTCAAGGCTTTGAAGACGAAGGTTTAGCACCAACAGATATTGATGTTGCAGCACAATTATTAGTACGTGCCACACATATCGTTCTTGAAATGCCGGAAATGCCCGGATTTATGCAAGTCATTCTACAAACACCGGTAAACTGGTGGCAACAAACAGATTATGGCGAAGATGATCTGACTGAATTTTGGGATGAAGATGCAAGCACACTCAGCCTTCCAATCGTAGGCGAATGGGATCCGGATGATATTCGCGGAAAACTCCAAATTGCTTATTATGACGATGGTGTTATGGATCTTGGTATCACAGACGCTTGGCTTCTTATGGGACCTGAAGCAGAGCTGGAACCACCGACAGAAAAACCCGAACCACCGGCAGAAAAATCACTTCCATTTGATTTAGGACCGGGTCATAGATCATGGGGCGATGTAGACAATCAACTCGCATGGTTTGGCGATCAGCGTGCAAATGACAATAACATTCCATTTGACGGCGGTGGCGGATTAACAGCACGTCTTCTGAGCGAAGCAGTTTACTTTGTTATCTTTGCAGACAATGCTCCGGATGACGAAGAGTACGAAATGGTTTCACTCATGATTTTTGGTGCTGCAAGCTGGTCATGGGAAGATAACAAAATGTACGCACCAACTGTCCAAATTTGGAATGAAGACCTTAAAGCTTTTGTATTTCCAATTGGCGGTCATCCATACATAAGTATTCTCAAAGGTCTTGATGATGAAGAATTGGATGATAGAAACTGGGGAATAAGCTTCGAATATGACGGTGGCCTTGATTCTTTAGGCATCACAGGTGCATGGGTCACAGTCAGTCTTGATGATCTTCCGGGCGGCGGAGACACACCTCCACCACCACCACCAACAGATGACCCGGGCGAAGACCCAGGCAATAACGGTGAAGACGAAGTTGAAGACGAAGTTGAAGGTATGGCATGGTGGATTTGGCTAATCATTGGCGGTGCAGCAATTGTTATTATAGTTGTAATAGTAGTTATTGTATCAAAAAAGAAGTAAGTCATTAAAACCGCATAACAATTAACAAAACTGAGCAGTTTCCAAATAAGGAAACTGCTCAGATGTTTGTGTGCAGTTTACATAAAAATGAATATTTTGTTGACAAAAGTGCATAATTGTGATATATAAGAAATAATACTTTTAAGCAATAGCAACACTTACTATCACTTTTGACATAAAATCTCTTTTTGTATGAATGGAGTAAAATATGAATAAAGCAAATCTTAAGCGATGTATTATCCTAAGTATGATATGTGTGATGTTGGTTATAACATCACTTCAAAGCATGTTTGCAGATATTGAAACCTTTAGTGCAGAGGATGTTAGCTATATTGATGCAAATGGAGATACAGTTACTGCGACAGCAGAAGCACTAAATACCAGTACAACTATGCCTTTAACATCGGGATGGTATATTGTTGATGCAAGTAATACAACCTTTTCCAGTCGTATTGTTATACAGGGTGATGTTAACCTTATTTTGGCAGACAACACTACTCTACAAGCAAATGCAGGTATTGATGTATCTGCCGGAAACAGTCTTACAATTTACCAACAGCCTTTCGCTACTGCTGTTGGAGCTATTGTTGCTATCGGAGATCAATGCGAAGCAGGTATCGGTGGTGGAAATAACAATGCCGGTGGAACAATTACTATCAATGGTGGAAATATAACTGCAACCGGTGGAAATAACGGAGCCGGAATTGGTGGTGGTTGTTGTAGTGACGGTGGAACGATTGTAATAAACCAACCAAATGGTGCAACTACAACTGTAAATGCTACAGGTGGCGGTTATGGCGGAGCAGGAATAGGTGGTGGCTCTAGTGACCCTGAAGGTACAGCAAGTGGAGCCGGTGGTAATATAACAATAACAGGCGGAACTGTGACTGCCACAGGAAACAGTTCTACCAGTGCTTATGATAATATAGGTGGTGGAGCAGGTATTGGCGGTGCAGGAGCAAATAATCTAGATTTAGTGAACGCTAACCAAATTGCAAGTGGTGCTTCCGGAAACATTAATATTACCGGTGGCACTATTACTGCCAATGGAGGAAACGCACAGTCACCTTATGGTGGTGGTGGAGCCGGTATTGGTAGTGGCGGAGCAGGAGGAGACGGTAGTGCTGTTGGTTTATTAGGTGTTATCAATATACCGATAAGTGTAAGTGTAAATGCTACAGGCGGTACAGGTTCTACCCCTGCTACAGAACTTGACGGAGCCGCTATTGGATATGGTGGTGGATATGCTCCACCTGCAGGAACTCCCAGTGCTATGAATATAACTGCAGGAGGTTCAGCACCTAGAGTTGGAACAGCTCTTAACGCTTTATATACATATAACGCAGGTACCGGTGCCGGTACTGGCGATGAAGGTATAAGTACTTACCAATGGTATAGAAGCACATCAAGTACATGGGACGGTAATGCACAGGTGATTACAAATGCAACAGGAGAAATCTATACACCCACCGGTGCTGATATCGATATGTTTTTGTATTTTCAAGTAACTCCCACAAATGTTTCAGAAGTTGCAGGTCCGGCTATGCAAAGCCCTGCAACAGGTATTGTTGGTATACAAGTATCATTAAATATTGTGGGTAATAATTCTGGTGGAACAGCTACAATAAATGCAGGAGCAGGCCCGGTGACATTATATAATGCTGACTTATCACCAACACTTGAAGCAGTTATGAATAATGCAGCAAGTGTGACATGGTCTGTGTCTGATAACGATGGTACTTTTACTACACCGACGTATAATAACGTAACTCCAGACAATACAGCAGCACAAAACCCCGGATATTCATTACCAACAATGAACGATTCAGTAACAACACCTATAACAATAACTGCAACATTTACAGCTTCTAATCCACCAACTGTAACAAATATAAATGCAAACAAAGATAATGCTGCGTTACTGGTAGGTACACCGCTTACAGGAGAGTATACTTACACTAACGGTACAGGCGTAGCTTCAGGAGCAGACACATCAACATATCAATGGTATAGAAGTACATCAAATACTTGGAATGGTAGTGCAGTGCCTATCCCGGTATCTACAAATGCCACATCTACATCTATTGCATACACTCCAACAGGAGCAGATGTTGGTTTCTTCTTATATCTTCAGGTAACACCAACAAGTGGTGGAATTATAGGAACGCCGGTACAAAGCCCTGCAACCGCACATGTTGGAATAGAAGTAACACTAACTGTTGAATCAAGTGATACAGATGAAACAGCAACTATAAATGGTTCGGGAAATGTAGCGAATACTTCGGCCCCTGCGACAATAACTGTGTATAACAATAATCAACTACCTCTCGAAGCAGCACTAGGTGATGCTATTGGTGTTGAATGGACAACTGATACCGGAGCGTTTTTAGATAATTCATCTACAGAGGATCCAAATCCAACCGAAGCTCCAACTTCTTCAGCTCTAACAACAAACTTTGTATTTCCAACATTAGATGATGGTATTACCGCAGGAATTGAAATTAAGGCTACATTTACTCACCCTGAAATGCCTTCTGTATCAAATATAACAGTAACCCCAGATACTACACCAATACAAGTGGGTACAGTACTGACAGCAAGTTATGATTTTACACTTGGTACCGGAGCAAGCTCTGATAATAATACATCCACAATAACATGGTATAGAAGTCCATCAGCAACATGGGGTACTGATACAGAAACAGTAATATCTACAGAAACTGTCTCATTAGCAACTTCAGGAGCAACTACAACGTTTACAACAACATATACTACAACCGGAGCTGACTTTGGTATGTATATATTTTTTCAAGTAGAGCCAAAAAACGATACATATACAGGAGATACTGAACAAAGTGATGCAACTGCACAGGTTGGCATAGCTGTAAATCTAGTGATTGAAAACACAGGAACAACCGGCTCAGCAACAATGAACACTGAAACCGGACCAACATCAATTGTTGTTACACCGTCTACATCACCGGGGACAGAAGTTACACTTAACGCAATCCTTGGGGATGCAGCGAGTGTATTATGGACAGCAACAGCAGGTACATTTAATAATGATAGATTAGAAGCACCAACATTTACCCTGCCAACTGCTAGTGATACCTTAAATACACCAATAACTGTAACAGCAACCTTTACGCCATCTACTCCACCTACTGCAACAGCAGTTACTATTACAGACTCAGCAAACCCACTGGTTGGTGCAGCTTTAACAGGCAGCTTTACTTACGCTGAAGGAACAGGACAAGGTGCAGGAACTCAATCCGGAACAACATACCAGTGGTACAGAAGTACATCACCTACATGGGATATAAGTTTAGATCCAACTGCAACTAATGCTACATTAATTTCAAATCCTAATTCAAATCCGGCAATATATACCCCAACCGGGGCTGATGTAGGTCAATATTTATATTTAGTAGTAACACCATCAAACGGTACATTGCATGGTACACCAACACAAAGCGCTTTTGTTGGACCGGTTGGTATAGTTGTTAATCTAACTGTTATTCAAAATGATACTGATGGTACAGCAAGCATAAATGATACACAAGGTACAGCTTCTGTGACTATTAAATCAACAACACCTCCAACAGTAGTAGCTAACTTAAACACCACTGCTGTAAGTGTTGTATGGTGGGCTTCAGCAGGAGGGTTTACTGACAATGCATCATTAACTCCCGGATATACATTTCCATCACCAATGGATGAAAGTATAACTTCCTCTATAAACATAACTGCAACATTTGCAGCAGTGGTAAGCACTCCACCTACTGCAACACAGGTTACTATTACAGACTCAGCAAACCCACTGGTTGGTGCACAACTTATAGGTGGTTACATATTTAACCAAGGTACAGGTACGGGTAATAGCGATCAGCAAGGAACTACATTCCAGTGGTATAGAAGTTCAACAAATACACCAGGTACCGGAACAGAAATTTATGGTGCTATATCAATGACATACACTCCAACAGGAGCTGATGTTGGTCAGTATCTATTCTTTGGTGTAACACCAAGAAATAATATGCCGGGTACAGAGGCACGAAGTCCAGCATCAGGACCGGTTGGGATTGTTATTAACCTTAATCTTGTAAACGCCGGAACAACAGGCACTGCTACTATAGGTGATACAACTTCTGTGACTGTGACAAATCCGGATGTATCTCCCATTGCTGCTGCAACTATAGGTAATGCTGCAAGCGTAATGTGGACTGTATCGTCCGGTGGAGGAACATTTTCAGATGCGACTTTACTAAACCCAATTTATGCACTACCAGACATGACAATAAGTGTAACAGCATCAATTAATATTACAGCTACATTTACCGGACAGTTACCATCAGCAAATAATGTAAATGCAAATGTAAATGCAGCATCTCCTGACGTTGGCACTTTATTAACCGGAGGATATAATTACGTTGAAGGTACCGGTACAGCAAATGCAAGACCTCAAGGCACTTCCACATTCCAGTGGTATAGAAACTCAACCAATACATGGAGCGGAGCAACATTAATTCCCGGTGCAACATTAACAACATATACCCCAACCGGAGCGGATGTTGGTCAATTTCTATTCTTCCAGGTAACTCCCAGAAATGATAATAATGTAGCAGGTACTCCTGTTCAAAGTGCCGCAACAGGACCGGTTGGTTTAGTCATAACTTTAAATGTAGTAAACTATGATACAACAGGCACTGCAACTATGAATGGTTTTACCGACCCTGTAACATTGCTTGGTACAGGAGGAGCACCAACCTTGTCAGCAGGCCTTGGCGATGCAGCAAGTGTAATGTGGACTGTATCAACCGGTGGTGGTACTATCACCAATCCGGCAACCATAAATCCAACTTATTCACTACCGACATTAGATGCAACTCTGACTTCACCAATTACTATTACAGCAACATTTACGCCACCACCTCCAATAATATCCTTATCACAAGCAAGTGACTTAACATTTAGTTCAGAAATATTTGGATATTCAGCACTAATACCAAGTACTATAACTGTCACAAATGTTGGAAATGTTCCAACAGGGGCTCTAACTGTTGCTTTGAGCGGAACAAATGCTGGTAGCTTTACAGTTACACCAACTTCTATAAATAGTTTAGCAACTAGTGCTACTGATACATTTACAGTTGTACCAAATACAGGGCTTTCGGTTGGTACATATACAGCAATGGTCACTGTAAGAGGTGTTTCTACTTTATCGCCTCAGATATTTAATGTTAGCTTCACTGTGACAAGAGCAGCAGGAGCAACACTCGCGGCACCAACAGTGAGCGGTTCGCCCACTCCTACTGATATTACAGTAAATACTGTGTCAAACACATCAGGAAACGGACAAGCTGTAGCATACGCAATCAGCACTGATGTTTCTGTCACAGACCCGTCAAATCTCACATGGCAGAGTGGTACAACATTTACCGGTTTACTTGGCAGTACAGAATATTATATATACGCTTATGCTGTACAAAATGCTAACTTTAGTGCAGGGCTTCTTGTTGTAAGTGCCGGAATAACCACTGCTCCACCGGTTGTACCCGATATACCGCAAAATCTGACTGTAACAATTGGTGACGAAGAAATTACAGCTTCTTGGGAACCGCCACTAAATGACGGTGGAAGACCCATAGTAGGGTATAGAATTCAATTGAGGGTTAATCCGATTGTAGCTGATATAACAGTCAGTGCATCAGAATTAACCCACACATTTACAGGTCTAACAAACGGCTTGACATACATTATTGATATCTGGGCGTTAAACGAAATAGGAGAAAGCGCTGTAGCGGCAGAAAGTGATGCTGTACCCGAACCAAGCACACCAACCCCACCGCCGGAAACATCTACTCCGCCACCACCGCCATCACCACCGTCAACGCCACCTCCGCCTCCACCTGACACAAATCCACCGTCTGAGGATAAAATACCACAAACAGGTGAATCAAAAATAACAGGTATATGGCTCATAATAATGCTTCTATCGTTTATTAGTATTCTGGCGACAATAACATGGTGCAGATTAAAATATCTAAATACTGTCGCTCGTAATAACAAATGATACAATACAATTGGGGACTTCATCTTTAACAAGAGCTTCCAGTTTCGTAAAGGACTCTTGGATTTCCCCATAAGTTTTGTTTTCATTAAAACCTAATAATAAATCTACATATATCTGCTGACCGGAGCTTCTTGTTCTAATGGTTTTAAAAGAATCGTATAAATCAAACCCTTTAGCCATTGCTTTTGTAATTTTTAACTGTATATCTTCATCAATTGTTTTATCCAATAAGTCAAAAGCACACTGCTTTAATGGTTTTATTATGCTTATAATCATTAAAGAGGCATATATAATACATACAATCGGTTCAAAATATACTACAAAAACAAATTCGCGAAATATGTACATGATAGCAATTGCTATAAGTGATATAAAGTCAAAAACGAGATTTTCTTTCATAAGATGATGTTCTGCTTCAATAAGCTTGCCGGACATCATTTTATTTACTTTACGTTGTCTAAAATATAGATATATATCAAATGATGTATTTACAATTTTTAGCATAATTGCAAATATAAGTATGTCACTGGGACTTTGTGGTCTGAATAACACTAAAAATGATGAAAATAATACTGCAACAAGCCCAATTTGTAATAAAATATTCGCCATTAATCCACCAAAGGATTCAAACTTTCCCATCCCATAATCATACTCATGGTTTTCATTTTTTATTAGTTTTCTTGATATAACAAATACAATCCAAGCTTGTATCATAAGAGTTACAGACCCAAGTGCATCAACTGCAAGTATTAAGGATTCACTTAAAATTGCAAGAATAATCAATGCAGTTAAGTTTGGCAGCTCAGCAATTAGTTGAAATACTGCTACTTTTTTTTGTTTTGTTAAAGCACTAACTATATTGTCATTATAATCAGACATCTATAAACTCCATATCAATGATTTTAGCAAAAATTAGCATAAAATAATGGAGTTACGCACCTAGTGTTATGTATACTTCTAAACTCTTTCATGCTAATTCCTTAAAATCGGTTTATGCATTAAATTACATCACCATTATAGCAGAAAATACTATAAATATCATAGAGAAAAATACTTTAATTTAGAATAAATCTTCAAAACCATCTGTGGAGTAGGGAAGATTGTTGTTTTTATTCTCAATTGCTTTTGAGAGAAGTTCATATTTTTTCTTGGAAACAGGATAAGTAAATAAGATGAAAAGTGCAATAAGTGCAAGGATAGATGGAAACAAGGTCGCGAGAGTGAGAATACCTTGTAGGGCACTATCTGTTTGAGTTGCTGCCATACCGTCATAACCTGTAAGCTCCAAATATAATCCGGTAAACGGCAGAGACAAAGCCATACCGCATTGTTGCGCAAAGGATGCTAAAGAGGACATTGAACCGTCTTTTCTAACGCCACTTTTAAACTCGTCAATTTCAACACAGTCATAAGCGTACCCAATATAAAACGCAAAAAATGATGATGAAGCAAGTACATAAAGTACAGTATACAAATACATTATAGCCATTGAGTTTATCCCTGTGAAAAAGAGTATAAAGCCTGCTATAACACATGGTGACATGCAAAATAACATCACAGGTTTTTTGCCGAATATGTTACAAAACTTAGTTACAACCGGTAAGAAAACAACTGTAGCTCCCACAAACACAACCCAGAAAAGTGCTTGCTCTGATTCGCTCATTCCAACATTATGCGTCATAAAGAAAACTACAACAGTGTTTAGCATTGATACACTGAGCATATATACAAATATCCATATTATGATTTTTCGGAAGCTTTTAATTCGTAAGCAGTTACCCCAAATCTTTAGATAAGATTCTTTTACTCTCTTTTTCTTTGCTACAATAGCTGTTTTTATTGAATCTTTTTCACAATTTCTAATTAAAAATAACCCAACACCACATATTATCAGAAGTAAAACAGCAAAAATTGCTCCGGTAAATCCCCATGCTTCACGGTCTGTGTACCCCAACTCGCTTGCCCATTCCCAAATTAGCATCGGGCCTGAGGCTGCGAGTAAAAAAATCGGATAATAAAAAAAGGTTGAGATAAATCGCAGGTTATTTCGTTCACTATAGTCTTTTGTGATTTCTCCACCCATAGCAAAATACGGTATTATAAACGCCGAGTATGATGTACATACAAGTATTGCAACCAAAACATAATATATACTCTCGCCAACCACTCCAACAAATGTAAACGGTGAAAACATAAGAAAAACCACAACAGCAAGCGGCAGGAGGCTTGCTCTCATCCATGTTAAACGTCGCCCTTTTTCTGTTACATGGTTGTCAGAGAGTCCTCCAATGATTGGGTCAATCAGAGAATCCCACAACACTACTACAAATAGTATCAAGCCTGCTAAAAAAGCACGTATTCCAACAATATCTGTCAGAAAAAACACAAAATACACATTTAGTAAATTGCTCGGTATGGCTTCTGCTCCGGTGCATAAACCATATCCAATTTTTGTTTTCATAGAAAGCTTTGTAGTTGTAGTCATATATAAAAAACTCCTAATGTTGTTTTATTAAGTCGATTGCAAAAGTTAATATACATACAGATAAAATACTAAAACTTTAGCATATATAAAACAACGAAGATTAAGAGAAGTGTCAAAAAATTAGGTAAACGGTATACGGTTGGGTGGACAATAACTAAAAAACCTCAGAAGTGTGATAATCCTGAGATTTTTTGTTGGTGCGCGAGAGGGGACTTGAACCCATACGCCCGTAGGACACATGGCCCTCAACCATGCCTGTCTACCAGTTCCAGCACTCGCGCACGATTGATTAATTAGCATTATATTTATTTGAGTGATATTTGTCAATAGGGAATAGGGAGTAGAGGGCTCTAAGAAACTTGTTTCGCTATGGGATTAAGGGTTATACGAATTAATACTTAATAATTAATGATGACAAGAGATATGGAGATTGGGACTCTAAAGCCCTCTTTAGTAAAGTGAGGGTAAAGTCAACAAAGTTGACTTAGGGTGATTTGAAAGTTAGAAAGTGGAGGTGGTTACTTTTTTTGGAGATTTTTTAATAGCATTGATGAATGTAAAACATTTACAGCAATTACTGCACCAAAGATAATCTTTAACCCGAGAAAAATATCATCAGCCATAGAAACTATACAAAAGTATATAGAAGCCGAGTAGCAAAATATAGCTTTACCGGGAGCCGGCTTATCGTACAAAAAGCCTGCTGTGTAGAAAAAACTAAGAGCTGATACCGCTATAGCAAGGCATTGATATACATACGATAGAAGTATTGGGTTTGCTGCATTTTGCCTGTATAACAAAACCAACCAGAAGCAAAGAAAAATTGTTGGTACTAAACAAAATGCGTATGACGCTTTTTTTCGTGCATCTTGATACATTTCTATGGCAAAAAATGTGACACAAACCGCTGAAACAGCAGAAAATATTACAAAGCTTGCATCAATTCTATCTATTGTACTATTGTCGAAGTAAAAAAGTAATGTTCCAAGTAACCAAACAAGACTTATCACAACAAAAGAAATCGGATAAAATAGCGGGTCTGTACCAAAAGCATTTTCAAACCCTCTGGGTGATCTGTGTAGTATTGTTGTGATGATTGCAAATATGGCTATTGCTAATAAAAAAGCGACTGTTAATGTTACAAGCCAAAAGGTTGTAGCAGCTCCACGCATTGGCAAGCCGGTAATCGGATCAAATACATTTGCCAGTTCTGATGCTCTAAGGAAAAAACCTAAAACCCCGAGTAAAATCGAGATAACAGGTATTAATATCACCGAGATTCGCATAAAACAAAGTCCTGTCTTTAATTAGAATATTTTGCGTACATTGTATATCACTATATGCTATTCGTCAATCAGTAATCATTTGAATGATATTGTGATAGATTTTTTCTGCATTTTCTCTGAAACGCCTCTCTATAGTTGTCGCTTGCTTTTCGTTAACAGCAAGGAGTTCCATGGAGATTATATCTCCAATTCCGTCAGAGAGAGATAACGACACTTTGTAACTACCGCTGTCATTTGCAATACTATTCGTTTTTATCATTGAGTCACGTTCAATAGCTGCTTTCATATGAGCGGTTGTTTCTTCAGCAATTTTTCTAACAGAGTATGGTAGATCCTTTTCGAGTGCTTCACCATTTCTTATGCCTTTTTCTGTAAGTGAATATTTTCCGTTAACTAAGATTATATGTTTTGTCTTTACAAGCTTGGCAATACAGTCAGTAACATCAAAATATTTGATTGCTTCATCACACATTGTCAGCTCAGTTAACACACCCATACTAATAGGTACTTGAAGATGTCGCATAACAAATAAGATGAGCATTTTTATTTCTGCTTTTTCTTTTATAAAACCATAATTCTCACTCATACCACTAAGTATAGCATGTTACACTTGCATAGTACACAATAATTTGGTATAATAGCGGTAATTGTAGTTTAAAAACATAAGCATTTTCAGCAGTTACTATGCAAAACTCACACAGGAGATTATTAAATGAGAAGAAAACCAAGCAAATTTGCAGATATGTTAAACAACTTTATTAATCACAAACATTTTAGAGCTATTGTGATAACATTTACAGTTGTTTTAGTGTTAACAGTATTAACTGTAACAGCTCCCTGGGGAGTATTTTTAGCCGGCGAAGAATCTTTGTCAGTTGACCCAACTTCTACGCCAACTGCATCACCAACCCCAACATCTACGCCAACCGAATCACCAACAGCAACACCTGAAAATAATGGTGGTGAAGATGACCCTATGCCTACAGCTTATCCTGTTGATACCAGACCAACAAATCCGTTAACAGGTATTCATCAAGACGAGGATAATTCGCATCTACGACCATTTGCAGTTGTAATGAATAACGAGCCTATTGCGTTGCCAATGCTTGGTATTAAACATGCAGATATTATTTTTGAACATCCGCGAGAATCGTCAACGAGAATGCTTGCTATATATCAAGATTTGACAGGTGTTGGAGTTATTGGTAGTGTCCGTAGTGTTAGAGTTGAATCTTTAGATGTGGCAAATAGCTTCGATGCAATAATGATACATGAAGGCAGTAATGCTGTAGCTTTAGCAGAAATGAATCGTAGAGGCACAACTAGGATATATGAGGGGAGATTAGGATTCAATCCTAATCCATTTGATAGAGATGCTCACAGACATCAAACTATGCAGTGGGACGCAAGCTTGGTGCTCAAATCAAGGGTACTACTTGATGTTTTAGCAAATCGTGATGATATAAGAATGCTTTTACCTGAAGGTTATAGACGCAATCTTAGTTTTATTGATGATGCCACACCAATAAATGGTCATCCTGCATTAGAAGTTGAAGTGTCTTTCATGACAGGTTTATCAAAAATATCAAAATTCACTTATGACGAAAGTAGTAATTTATACTATTTGCGACAACAATTTTGGCAACGAATTATCGATTTCATTGATTCGATTGATGGCAATAAAGTTGGTTTTACTAACGTACTAGTTTTACAAACAACAATTAAAAATGGTGGTCATGGTGGCGGAGTGCATGATGTAACTACCACCGGTGAAGGTGATGGTTTCTTTATAAACGGCGGAAAATACATAGAAATCACCTGGTCCCGCGAGACTGAATCTTCGCAATTTGTTTATACCTTAAAGGATGGCTCAGAGTTAAAATTAGGCAGAGGTACAACATTTATCTGCATAGTTGCCAGTAATATGGATCCAATGTTTAAGTAGAGAGTAGAGAGTAGAGAGTAGGGAGTAGGATTTAAAGAAAATGTGAAACATTTAAGATTCAAATCACCCGCCCTCTGCGGAGGGCACCCTCTTTGCTAAAGAGGGCTTCCAAGAGTTAAATGCTTACTGGTACTATTTCCCAAACTTGATTTTACCACCTATCTTTTCTCAGACTAAAAGCCACAGTCGTATCCACTGTGGAAATTACTAAAGCTATTTAATTATTACTAAAAATAGGATTTTATGTCAAAAAAACTATTGACAGATGGGTTTTTATCTGATAAACTCTTTAGGACATTAAACGTACAAAGTACTAAAGCATTAAAGAGTATAACGAAAGGAAGACAATAAATGCCAATTACGGAGATTTTAGAGGACAATTGCAAACTTTGTGGAAATGAAATAGCTCTTATAGAGATAAATCCTGAGAGAAAAGATACCAGACGTATTACATGGAGAGAGTACAACTTGATTGAACCATCGTTTGGTGAATATTTCCGTCGTGAAATAACATGGAATGTTTTTAATGAAAAAGCTAACAGGTTTGCAAATTTGTTATTAAACAGTGGTATTAAAAAAGGTGATAAAGTTGCAATATTGATGATGAATTGTCTTGAGTGGCTTCCGATTTATTTTGGTATATTAAAAACCGGTGCTCTTGCAGTTCCGCTAAACTTTCGCTATGCGGCTGATGAAATTGAGTATTGCTTAAATCTGGCTGAAGCAGATGCTTTGATTTTTGGAGCGGAGTTTATCGGGCGTGTTGAGGAAATTGCCACATCTATAAGTAAAAATAGAATGTTAATTTTCTGCGGAAGTGGTCAATGTCCAACCTTTGCTGAGGATTATAACGAACTTACCGCTGATTGTTCAAGTGAAACGCCGAATATTAAACTGGTTGATGATGATCTGGCAGCAATATATTTTTCATCAGGCACAACAGGGTTTCCAAAAGCAATTTTGCATAAACACAAAAGTCTTATGCATGCGTGTATTGTTGAGCAAGCGCATCATCATCAAACACGTGATGATATATTTTTGTGTATTCCGCCGCTTTATCACACAGGAGCAAAAATGCACTGGTTTGGCAGCTTTTTGATGGGTGCAAAATCTGTTTTGCTTAAAGGTATTGAACCAAAATACATCCTTGAAGCAGTTTCAAATGAAAAATGTACAATAGTCTGGTTGCTTGTGCCTTGGGCACAGGATATTTTACTTGCACTTGACAGTGGTGAAGAGAAAATTAGTAATTACGATCTGTCTTCATGGAGAATGATGCATATTGGCGCTCAACCTGTTCCGCAAAGTCTTGTAAAACGTTGGAAGGAGTATTTTCCACATCATGATTACGATACAAACTACGGGCTTAGTGAGTCAATTGGACCGGGTTGTGTACATCTTGGTATAGAAAATATTCATAAGGTTGGTGCAATTGGTATTCCGGGTTATGGATGGGATGTAAAAATTGTTGATGAGAATGGTGAAAAGGTAGAAAAGGGAAGTGTTGGTGAGCTTTGTGTTAAAGGTAACGGGGTTATGGAGTGTTACTTGAATGACCTAAAAGCTACAAGTGATGTACTCAAGGACGGCTGGCTCTATACCGGCGATATGGCTCAAATGGATGAGGATGGTTTTATTTTCTTGGTCGACAGAAAAAAAGACGTTATCATCACAGGTGGTGAAAACATTTATCCTGTTCAAATCGAAAACTTCGTTGCAGCACACCCGGATGTTAAGGATGTTGCAGTTATAGGTTTGCCTGATGCCAGACTTGGTGAAATCTCAGCAGCAATAATCGAAATTAAGAAAAACCACACATGTACACAAGAGGATATAGATAAGTTCTGCCAGGCTTTACCAAGATATAAAAGACCGCACAAGATAATCTTCGCAGATGTACCCAGAAACGCTACCGGAAAAATCGAAAAACCAAAGCTCAGAGAAAAATATGGAGCAAAAACTTTAGTTGCTGCTCAAAATCTAGCATAAAAAAGGAAGGTCATAAAAATGATTACTAAAATTACACTGTTACTGCTATTTTTCGCACTTACTATTTTCATCGGTTTATACTTTCGCAAACGAGCATCTAATGTAAATGATTTTGTATTAGGAGGGCGTTCTGTCGGACCTTGGCTTACAGCGTTTTCTTATGGAGCGACATATTTTTCTGCGGTTGTTTTCGTAGGGTTTGCAGGGCAGTTCGGCTGGAGATTTGGAACATCAGCTGTATGGATTGGTCTAACTAATGCATTTATCGGTTCGTTAATGGCATGGTTTTTGCTAGGTCGCCGCACACGAATTATGACAAATCATTTAAAAGCCGCCACAATGCCACAGTTTTTTAACGCACGTTATTTATCACCGGCTCTAAAAATCGGAGCATCAGCAATAATATTTGTCTTTTTAATCCCATACACAGCGTCACTTTACAACGGTTTGGGCCGTCTGTTTGAGATGGCATTTGGAATACCATTTGAGCTTTGTATAATAGCTATAGGTATTATAACTGCAATCTTTGTTGTGGCAGGCGGATATTTTGCAACAGCGGTTAACGACTTTATTCAGGGTATAGTAATGATTTTCGGAATTGTGGCTGTTATTGTAGTTGCACTTAATAGTCAAGGTGGATTTGTAGAAGCAACAACAACATTATCACATATCGATGCAACAAACGCAGGAGGCCCGTTTGCACAAAATCCGGGTGCATTTACATCAATGTTTGGCCCAAATCCGATTGATTTGTTGGGAGTTGTGATTCTCACATCACTTGGAGCGTGGGGTTTACCGCAGATGGTCGCACGCTTTTATTCGATAAAAAGTGAGAAAATGATAACAAAGGGTGCAATTGTTTCTACAATATTTTCTATCATAATCGCAGGGGGAAGCTACTTCCTTGGTAGTTTTGGACGTGTTTTTGCCGCAACACCGGAGGCAGCGGCACTTGCAATGCCGGAGGGGCGGTTCGACTCAATAATCCCGGGTATTCTCGAAAGCATATTTTCAAACAATGATTTGATGATGGGACTTATCATAGTTCTTGTTTTTGCAGCATCAATATCAACCTTATCATCTCTTGTTATGACGTCTTCTTCAACACTTACGCTTGATTTTCTCAAAGGGGTTATCATCAAAAAAATGAATGACAGAAAGCAGCTTATTATAATTCGTGTGTTAATTGTTGTGTTTATTGTCATTTCATCAGCACTTGCTATAAGTCAGTACAACAGCCCTGTAAACTTTATTGCGCAACTGATGGGTATATCATGGGGTGCGTTAGCCGGTGCGTTTCTCGCTCCTTTCCTCTTTGGTTTATACTGGAAGCGTACAACAAAAATTGCTGTATGGTGCAACTTTGGATTTAGCACATGTTTAATGTTGCTACTTGTTGTTCTGAGAGAAGGTTTCCCGGAGTTGCTACCAAAGGTTTTCCCGACAGTTTTACACTCACCGATTAATGCAGGCGCATTTTGTATGCTCGCCGGTTTAATAATTGTTCCACTTGTGAGCCTTATCACAAAAGCTCCTGACAAAAAAGCAGTTGACCATTGTTTCGCAGGCTACGAGGTAAAGGTTTCATCAAAAGCCAGCAAAACATTAGGGGAGTAGTTAAAAATATCATATATGCCTCATGTAAGCTATTTTCTCTGATTTTTTGCCATTCTTCCGGCAAGCGAAAGATTTAGTCAAAAAATCATTTAAAACACCTTACACGAGGCGTAATAATTATACTATCTCTTGACATTACCCATGTATTATATGTATTATAATAAACGAGGTAATTATGGATAAATCAGTTATTGTAGCACGACGAGTGAAATTAATTGTTGGTATGGTAGTGATTCTCTTTGCAGGGATTATAACCGCATGGACAATTTTAATGGCGCCGTTTATGCAAACAGAGCTAGGTTACGAACTAGCAAGCAGTGTCCATTTTGCACAGCTTGGTATAGTTTTCACAGTGACTATGATTTTCTTCTGCTTTGGTAATATTTGCTCCGGTTTAATATCAAAGCAAACAACAGCATCACTTCGTTTTGTGCTTAGCGGAATGTTATTATTTTCCAGCTTCTATATATCATCTCTTTCGATTGTTACATTACCTACTACCGGGAACTATTTCTTACTATACTGCTCGTATGGATTATTAGGTGGTTTAGGTTCAGGTATGGCGTATAACACTGTCATATCAACTATGAATATGTGGTATCCTGATAAGAGAGGATTTTGCTCAGGGTTGTTAATAGCGAGTTTCGGATTAAGCTTATTGATTATTGGGAAAATCGCAGATATTATGGGTAGATCAGAAAGTATCGGGTGGCAAAATACCTATGTATATATAGGTATAACGCTTGGAGTTGTAATGCTTTTAGCGGCTATTGTCATTCGTCCGCCAAAAAAAGACATAGGAATATCTGAAGTAAAGTCAAAAGGTAAAGCACGAGCTATTAATAAAATTAAAAACTTCAAAACAGCCGAAATGATGAAAACACCATCATTTTGGTACATCTTCATATTTATCTCAATAGTTGCTGCAACGGGTAATGCTGCTCTAGGATTTGCAAGCAGGATTGCTTTTGATCTTGGGTCAACAGAAAGCTTTGCTATTTTTGTAGTTGGTATTTTAGGTGTATCAAATGGAATTGGCAGATTGCTTAGTGGTTGGTTATTTGATAGTGTTGGAATAAAAAAGACACAGCTTCTCAGCAGTGTAATTGCTGTAATGGCACCGCTTTTTGTTGCACTGGCTTTTGTTGGTAATTCGTTACTATTGGGTGTTATTGGTCTTTGTTTTTGTGGTTTATCATTTGGTTTTGCTCCAACATCATGCAGTATTTTTGCTTCAGGTTTTTATGGTCAGAAAAACTTTCACTTAAACTTTAGCGTATTAGGGCTTATTCTAATTCCTGCATCATTTGCAACAACACTTGCCGGAAACTTGAGAGCATCAACAGGTAGCTTTGAAATTGTGTTCTTTATTCTTACGGGTTTTGCCGCTGTTGGATTTTTACTAAGTTTATTAATAAAACAACCAAAGTAAATAAAAATTCGGATGATAGTATAAAATAATGGACAGTTATATGAATAATCGTTTTATTGATTTTAGAGAAAAATACCCGCAATTTATTTATTCCGGATACAATGTTTTTGATACAAAAGAAGCTTTGTGTTTGGAATATCATTTTATTATTCCGGGTTTAGCGGAGTTTAAACCACAATGGGAAATTCGAAAAACAAATACAAACCCTATAAATATTAACGAAAAAAAGCTTAAAAAGCTTGTTTTTTCATTGGGAATGGTGGAGTTGGTAAGCTATTGGAAAACTACCTGTTCCCCTGATATTTTGATTAATTGTGGGAGTTTATCACAAACTCAATTGGAGTGGTGGAAAAAACTATACATAAAAGGTCTTGGTGAGTTTTTTTATCAAAATAAAATTGATTTTAAAGATCATATGATGAGTATAAAAAGCTTATGTTACCAAAATGAATCTAACTCATGTAACTATAATCACGATAGTAATAAGGATAGTAAAAATGACGTAAAAGTCCATAATGATATAAAAATTGATAAACCAAAAGTTTTAATACCAATCGGTGGAGGCAAGGATTCAGCTGTTACGCTCGAATTGTTAGATGGATATGCGATAAGATTTTGTTATATAATTAACCCGAGAAAAGCGACCTTAGACACCGTAAAAGTCAGCCAAGTTCCTGACAGAAATATTTTTATAACAAACCGTACACTTGATGAAAATATGCTTGCTTTAAACAAACAGGGTTTTCTTAACGGACACACTCCATTTTCAGCTTTGGTTGCTTTTTCTTCAGTATTGGTTGCTTACGTAAATGGGATTGATTATGTTGCACTTTCAAATGAGTCAAGTGCTAATGAGCCGACTGTTTTTGGCACAGATGTAAACCATCAATACTCAAAAAGCCTTGAGTTTGAATCAGATTTTGTCGATTATGAAGATAAATATATAAAATCCGGAGTTAAGTATTTTAGTTTTTTGCGACCACTTAACGAAATTAGCGTTGCAAGGATTTTTTCTAAACTAAAAAAGTATCATCCGGTGTTTAGAAGCTGTAATGTAGGAAGTAAAGAAGATATATGGTGTGCTGGTTGCTCAAAATGTCTTTTTGTGTATATTATTTTATCACCGTTTCTCTCAGAAAAAGAGCTTGTGAGCATTTTTAGTAAAAATATTCTGGATGACCCGAAAATGTTATCAGATTTTGAAAAGCTAATTGGCTTAAAACCGGAAAAACCATTTGAATGTGTGGGCAGTTGTGATGAAGTAAACGCAGCAGTACAAGAAACGATAAAGCAATATAAGGAAAAAGACATACCGCTACCTTATCTCCTAAAAGCTTATGAAGATTTTGATATAGAAATAAAACAAAATATTAATGACCTGTGTAATAATTTTGTACCGGAACATTTCGTAGAAGCTTTAAAAAAGTTTGAATAAATTCAAACTTATCATAAAAATGCGAGAGGTTCATGCTTGCACAAAACCACCGCTCATACACACATTTTTATGACCAATGGTAGGTTATCTGTGGTTGAGTTTAATGAAAGGAATGGTCATAAAGAATGACTAAATTGATTGAGAAATTATCAAATCTTACCGATAACAAAAAAGTGTTGATACTTGGTTTTGGTATGGAAGGTCAGTCAACATATAAGTTACTAAAAGAAATAAATCCACAATTAAGGATTACTGTTGCCGACATCAATCCACCACAGGATTTTGCTGATAATGATGTAGTTTTTATTAAGAATTATAATGATTGTCTTAATGATTTTGATATTGTTTTCAAAAGTCCGGGAATAGTTTTGGACAAAAACCCTAAAGAGTATTCATCTGTTTTCACTTCTCAGACAGAGCTATTTCTCGAGCTTTATCGAAACCAGGTGATAGGAATCACCGGAACAAAAGGTAAAAGCACAGTTGCAACACTGCTTTATCACGTGTTATCCGAAAATAATGTTCCGTGCATACTTGCCGGAAATATTGGTATACCTGTATTTGACATCATTCGTGATATTAAGGAAGACACAACAATTGTGTATGAGCTGTCATGCCACCAGTTGGAATACAGCGAATATTCACCGTCAACA
>JAITFR010000126.1 GCA_031281255.1 Oscillospiraceae bacterium | reverse complement strand
CAACAACTACAAGGCGTGATTTAATTTCTGATGATGATGTACGGATAGTTTTGCTGACTCTCGCAGAAAGTGTCGGCACACGTCTGAGGGAGCAGCGTTTTAAGGGATATGTTGTAGAGCTGTCTTTAAGAAGCACCGCACTTACTTGGATGAGCCATCAACGAAAATTAAAGCGTGCAACAGATACCACACGTGAGATACTTGATGTAGCTTATGAGCTGTTTAAGGAGGTTCGTATGCTTCCGCTTCGTAGCATAGGCATAAGAATGGCAACGCTGGTAGATGTTAACGAGCCGGAGCAATTGAGCCTTTTTGTGGCAGAAAACGAAATTAATTACAACAGGTCAATAGATAGAGCTGTTGATGAAATTCGCAATAAATTCGGCTATCATAGCATTAGTCGGGGAGGAATGGGTAAAGCATTTACCAGCTTTGGAGAACAAAACATATTAACCAGCTTTTTGTAGTAAATAGCACGAAACAGATTCTCCTATTCACTTCTTAACGCATCCACCGGGGGTTTGCTTGCGGCGGCAGAAGCAGGGAGCAGACCTGCGATATAGGTTAAAAACATACTTATGGCAACGAGAATTATTGGCACAACCGGAGGCATTAACACAAGGTTAGAAATGCCAAGTCGATTGAGGATTATCATATTTGCCACTATTGCAATGAGAAACGTTGCAAACACACCGATAACGCCGGCAACAAAGCCGATTATCAAAGTCTCTGCGTTAAAGACAAGCCTTATGTTACCTTTACTTGCACCGACAGCACGTAAAATACCGATTTCTTTTTTACGTTCCAGAACAGAGATAAAGGTGATAACGCCAATCATTATTGAAGAAACTATAAGAGCAACAGAAACAAACGAAACTAAAGCATAACTCACCATGTCAATTATGTCAGTAACAGTTGACATCATAAGCCCAACTATATCAGTAAAATGAACCACTTTTTCTGGATGTCCGGACTCTTCCATTCTAGCGTTGTAATTATCTAGGATATCAAGAGTGGATTGTTTTGCTTCAAAACTACGAGGATATATTAAAATCTGATTTGGGGTAGCTGCATCTGCATAACCAAACATTGAGAGATTTTGTTCGTATGATGTTGTGGTTGGATTCATCATTGCCATCATTAGCTCAAAAATCGCTTCCTCGCTTAGTTCAAATTGAAATGCATCAGCTAATAATTCACTGTCAAAAGCTTCCATAGCAGCTTGCATTTCTTCACCCATTTGCTCAAAAACACTCTGCATACTTTTCTCGATTTGTGCAGTTATGTCTCTCATCATTCTTTGCATTTGAGATGCCATTTGTCCTGACATCTGAGCGGTGCTGTCTTGAATAGCTGATGTTATTTGCTCCATTATACTCTCTATGATACCTTGCATAGCAGTTTGCATCATAGTTTGAATTGATGCTTGCATTTGAGCAGCAATTAATGCAGAGATTTGAGTCATATATTCCTGCATTGCTGCCATCATATAGGCTTGTACAGCGGTTGCTATTTCATCTTCAATCGTTGTCGGGTCAATGTATTGCATTAGTTCTGCTGCAATTTGTGCTTGAACTGCCGGGTCGTTCATGTATTGTATAAATGCTGCTGATAGTGCTTCTTGATTTGCTAATAACTCCGGATTTGGTTGCACAACTGATGTAAAAAAGTCAACCATTACAGAGGTCATAATACTTGCAATCGCTTGTGGTGGAATGTTTACTTGTGATGCTATAGCTGCTGTTAATGCACCAAGATCAAGAGCGGGTGGTTCTACGGTTGATAAATCGATATTTGACATTATTTCATTCATATCAAAGTCGATGTTACTTAAATCGAAGTCGCTCATATCGAGATCACCAAAGTCGATATTAGAGAAGTCGAATCCACCTAAATCAAAGCCACCCATATCAATACCACTTAAATCAAGGTCTCCTAAGTCTACATTCTCAAAATCAAATGCAGACATTAACCCCTCAAGATTCATTGCATCTTGTATAAGCTGTTCATCTATAGACATTATACGAGAAAAATCAAAGCTGGATTCCGGATTTTCTCTTTCATGCTCAAAAGTATTACCGGAAATTACATTAAGTTTTGGATCAGTTAATTGTTCTTTAACAATTGAAGAATCAGCCGCAGTTTGCATTAAGTATTGAATTAAATCCGGCGTATAGTTTACGCCGACTGAAAGCACTGTTGTATTTGCATCTTGAGCAGGTTGTACAATCCCAACTATGTTCAAATCAAAGCCGTTTTGCACCAGTTCTTCCATAAACTCAGAGTCAGCAGACCTATCAACCCAAACATTAAAGGTATCATCGTATCGGAATAAATCAGTTGGATGGATAATTTTAAATGATGTCATAAGTTCATCGTATGTCCAAAATCCATCACTGTCAGTAATATCAATCTCCATATCAGTCCTGTTTAGGACAGATTCAAGCATTGCTCTCATTTCTTCACGGTCACGGATTCCCATAGAAAACAATGTAAAGTCCATGATTCTACCACCAAATGATAGAACTAACACAGCTTCATCATAGTTTTCCGGCCAGCGACCGGCAAGAACGTCGTACTGAGATTCGTATAAATCGGGATTATTTGGAAGTTCGCTAAAAACGTTCATACCGGGCATCAATCCCATATTAGCTTGAGGACCCATTTCCGCAGAAGAACCCATAAATCCACTAAATATTGAATCAGGGTGAATTTGATCGGCACCTTTTGATGTATCACGCAAGAAAATCTGTGGAGTTACATCAAACATATAATGAATAGTTGTGGTGTATCGCTCCATTGTTTCTCGATTTTCTTCGAGATAAACTTTTAACGAAGCAAGGTCATTGTTGTTTTGCAGAGAAAACATCATTTCCATAACTTGCATTTCGCGAACTGTATTTGGCGGACGCTCTCTACGACCACCGTCTTGTCCATGAATTATTTCATCATGGTCATCACCGCCAAAAAATGCAGAAATATTAAACCCTTGATCTTGTATCATCAGAGGATAAATGCTCAAGGTTTCTTCTTCAATATTTCTTATATATGTGTTAATTCCGTTAGAAAACGCAAGGATTGTAGCAATTCCGATAATTCCGATTGAACCTGCAAATGCAGTTGTAAATGTTCGTCCTTTTTTTGTCATTAAATTGCTAAAAGAGAGTGTGATAGCAGTTATAAACGACATACCGGCTTTGCGTGGTTCTCGTCCAATGCGTGTTTCTTCAACTGATGGGTCATAAGGACGGCTGTCTGATGCTACCTTACCATCTTTTAGATTGATAATACGATTAGCATATTTTTCCGCAAGTTCATTATTGTGCGTAACCATTATAACAAGACGGTTCTTTGCTATCTGTGTTAATAATTCCATAACTTGTTTGCTGGTGGTTGAGTCAAGAGCACCGGTTGGTTCGTCGGCAAGCAAAATCTCGGGGTCATTGATTAAAGCACGAGCGATTGCGACACGTTGCATTTGTCCGCCACTGAGTTGTCCCGGTTTTTTACGAATATGGTCAACAAGTCCAACTTGTGTAAGAGCATCTTTTGCACGTCTTTTTCGCTCACCACGAGATACTCCGCTTAGAGTGAGTGCAAGCTCAACATTGGCAAGTACACTTTGATGTGGAATTAAATTATAACTTTGGAAAACAAACCCGATACGGTTATTTCTATATGTGTCCCAATCACTGGCTTTATACTTGTTTGTAGAAATATTGTCAATTTCCAAATCGCCTTCGTCATAACGGTCAAGTCCGCCGACAATATTAAGCATTGTGGTTTTGCCCGAACCTGAAGGACCAAGAACTGCGGCAAACTCGTTTTCACGAAATGCGATAGAAACGCCGTCCAACGCATTTTGCGTAAAGCCGGCGGTAGTGTAAGATTTTCTGATGTTGTTAAGTCGTAGCATTATTGTTTGTTTCTCTTTTCTTTCTCGCTAAACAGTGTAACAAATGTATGTGGTACTGTCACGCTTTTTATACAAATTTGGATAATTCTAGCATGAAATTGTGAACGTGTTATGAATATATTAAGTATTTTCTGAAAAAACACGATAATAATTGTAGTGAAATAGAGGGGGGATTTTATTGAACTTCTCAGCAGTACGTGGTTTTAACGCATATTCGCAGTTTTCAGCAAAAATTAGAGAAGCGGCTGTTCAAAAAGCAGAAGCACAAGAGATACAAGAAAACCCAAAGAACGAGCCGAAAATAGACACCTCTGTTTACATTGAACCGGTAGACAAGGTGACTATATCTGTTGTTGCTCGTAATGCAGCACTTGCAGCACAATCACCACTTGCGTTACGTGAAAACTCTGCTCTTATGGAGTTTAAAGAATGGGCTAAAAGCGCAAAACTTATGAGCAGTAATTTTTCGCAAAAAGTCTCCGGTGAAACGATGGATAAAATGCTTACTAACACCGGTATTTCAATAAATAGCGATGAAGAGTATGATATTGGTGTAGATGTTTGGAGTGCAATAAATGTTTCAGGTAGAAATGCTGAAAAAGCAAGAGCAATCCAGGATTTACTTAATTCTACACCAACAAATATAAATTGGGGTTTCTTATTACAAAAACTTCCTATATAATAAATAAATACCGCTTGTGAGCAATTTATTTTTCTTTTTTTGCTAGTTCGCTCAATGCTAAAACCTAAACGCAGTTTAGGATGCATACTGCAAAAAAACAAAAACAAACAGCTCACAAGCTATAATAATCATGATTATAAGGGCTTTTTATGAGTGAAAGAAACAACAATAAACCAAAAGATAGGCAACGTGGAGAGAGAGAAAAGCTCCGTGAAATGAATCTTAAAGAAAAGATTGATTATATATGGAGTTATTTTAATCTGCATATAATCGGTGTAATTTTAGTTCTTGCAGTTATAGTCGGCATTGTGTATACAAGATATATAAGCCCTCCTCCAAGTACAATTCTATCTATAACATGGTATACTCAGTACCCTAGAAATACAGAAGTAGAAACACTAAGAGACTTTTTAATAGAAAGATTTGTTAAAGTAGAAGACAATAGTACAATTATTGGTATTTCTCTATTTTATATGGAAACAGACCCGGAGGTTATGAATGCAAATGCTACGTTGTTTATGGCTATGTTAGCAGCAGGTGATATTGATATATTTATACTTGATGAACGTGCGTTAAGTGATACGGTAAACAATAGATTCATTCGACCTATAGAGCATTTTATACAAGAGGTTGAACATACAAACCCCGAAGTTTACGAGATTATCAAGGATAGAATAGTTTTTGCTGCTTTTGGTGAGAACAATGATGAACCAAAAGAAATGGTAGCAGTAAACATTCAAGATAATCCACTGTTTGTTGATCTTGGGTTACCAAACGAAAGACTGTATTTTGCCGTAAGCGTAAGTGCAGAAAATTGGCACTACATAGCCAAAACGTTAGTAGCACTGTTTGAGGAGGACACAATGCCAACTTTACATCCCGATAGAATAACACCCGATGTTGGAGACTATGGACATCGGATTATTACAGGTGAGCAAGCTAGAGAAATACTCGAAACGAATAGTAATGTAATAATGTTAGATGTACGAAGTCAAGAAGAGTATGATGCAGGAAATATAGATGGTTCACTGCATATAAACTACAGTGAGCTTGAGGAAAATCTGCATTTATTGCCTGATAAAGAAACAATCATAATTGTTTATTGCAGAGCCGGACGGCGTAGTGCAATTGCTTATGAAATCTTAGTAAATGCAGGTTATACAAATGTATACGACATGCAAATGATAACAAATTGGGTCGAGTAAGTTTATCCGATAACCGGAATCGAACCTTCTACTCTGTATAAATGAGAGGTGTCATTTAAGCATCTGCACCAAGCGGTTGTGTACCCGTCGTTATTGCTATCAAACTCTATAATGGTTACGCTGGAGTGATTGATAGTAAAGCTTGCCCAGAACGCATTTGGTTGTATTGACATCAAGTGTGATAGCCAGGTTGTGCCAAAACCATGATGACAAAATGCTGCTATGCGTTTGTCGCTGGGTTTTGTTATCTTATATATTCTACCTTCACGTGTATATCCTAAACGTGACAGAAAATCATCAGAGTTTTTTACCACACGTTCATAAGCACCTTTTGCATCACGACATCCGTTAAACAACGGATTTGTATACCAATTGTCAAGTGTATACTCTTGCTTCATAAGCCGGGTATTATGTCGGAACATAGCCCAATCACGCTCGCCGCTTTCATCAAGCTTGGATATGTCATTAAACATCAAATCTTCGCTCATCCATTCTTCGATAGTATACGGTAGGTTAAGTATCTCGCATGTTGGTTCTGCTGTTTGAATTGCTCGACCAAGTGGAGATGTATAAATCTCATCAAGTCCGATTTTTGCTAAGCTTTCTGCAAGTGCGTTGGCTTGTCGTATGCCGTTTTCTGTAAGGCTATCAGTGGGATAATGTGGCTCCCCATGCCGAATAACATATAATATCATTATGTACTCCTCTTTTGATATTTTAATTATGATTTTGTTCTATTGTTCATAAAGGTTTAATATTTAGTGTTTTCTATCCGCTCAAAGGAACATCCATGTTCCTCTCGCGGCGCTCCGCATCCATGCTCCGCTTTACGAAAAGCATAAATATCAAACACTTTAT
>JAITFR010000107.1 GCA_031281255.1 Oscillospiraceae bacterium | reverse complement strand
GTGATTTGTATAAACCCAAAACATAAACAAAGACAAGGATAGGAGATATAAAATATGGCACGTATATCCGGTGTTGACCTACCTAAGGATAAAAGAATAGTTGTTGGACTGACTTATGTGTTTGGCATAGGTAGAACCAGCGCAGAAAAAATCTGTAAGGAATCCGGTGTTGACCCGAATACCAGAGTAAAGAACCTTACAGAAGCAGAAGAAACAAAACTTCGTGAATGTATCAGCAAAAGTTACATGGTTGAGGGTGATCTAAGACGTACAGTTGCGTTTGATATCAAACGATTAACAGAAATAGGCAGCTATCGCGGAATTCGTCATAGACGAGGACTTCCCGTGCGTGGACAACGCAGCAAAACAAACGCTCGTACACGTAAGGGCCCTGCACGCACAATAGCTAACAAGAAAAAGTAGTAAGGGAGTGAGCAAAAAACATGGCACCACCTAAAGGTAAAAAAACCAGAACAAGACGTCGCGAACGAAAAAACATTGAGAAGGGTGCAGTTCACATCAGGTCATCATTTAATAATACAATGGTAACTGTGACTGACTTAAATGGAAACGCTATCTCATGGGCATCTGCAGGAGGAATGGATTTCCGCGGAAGCAGAAAATCAACTCCCTTTGCCGCACAAACAGCAGCCGAAGCAGCAGCAAGAGCAGCTATGGAACACGGACTAAAGACAGTCGAAGTCTATGTAAAAGGACCGGGTTCAGGGCGTGAGGCTGCAATAAGAGCTTTACAAACAGCAGGACTTGAGGTAACAATGATAAAAGACGTAACCCCAATCCCACACAACGGATGTCGTCCACCAAAACGACGCAGAGTATAGAGGAGGTAAACGAATATGGCTAGATACACAGATGCAGTTTGCCGCCTTTGTCGCAGAGAAGACCAGAAGCTATTTCTAAAAGGCGACAGATGCTACACAGAAAAGTGTGCAGCAAACCGTAGACCATATCCACCGGGGCAACATGGTCAAGGACGTACAAAAACATCCGAATATGGACGACAATTACGTGAAAAACAAAAGGCAAAGAGGTATTATGGAATACTGGAAAGCCAATTTAGAGGATACTTTGAGCTTGCCAGTAAACGTAAAGGAAAAACTGGTGAAAACCTACTCTCAATACTCGAAACACGCCTCGATAATACAATATACAGATTAGGATTTGCAATGAGCCGTGCCGAAGCGAGACAATTGGTACTACATGGTCACTTTATGGTTAACGGCAGAAAAGTAAACATCCCATCTTTCCTCGTAAAACCCGGCATGATTATTTCACTCAGAGATAGAAGTCGAAACCTCGAAAAGATAAAATCCGTCATAGAAGCAAATGCATCCAGAACACCGCCAAGATGGCTTGAATACGACCCAAACGCTTCTATTGCAAAGGTTTCAACCATGCCAATCAGAGAAGATATAGACTTCCCAATTGAGGAACAACTCATAGTTGAGCTCTACTCTAAGTAAAAGGTAGACCCTCATAACGCAAAACAACGAAAACAAAACCCGTACATGAATGTACATATAAAATGAAGGAGGGTATTATAAATGATAGAAATCGAAAAGCCACGAATCGAGTATATAGAGTCACAAGAAGGTGATCATATAGGGAAATATGTTGTTGAACCACTGGAGCGTGGATATGGAACAACACTCGGTAACTCACTACGCAGAATACTTCTCTCGTCACTTCCCGGAATAGCTGTCACAGCAGTAAAAATATCCGGAAAAGAAGATGTTTTACATGAGTTTTCAACAGTTCCCGGCGTAAAAGAAGACGTAACAGAAATCATTTTAAATATTAAAGGTATTGTAGCAAAACTACATTCAGACAGTGCAAAAACAGTTTATATTGAAGCCGCTGGTGAGTGCATCGTTACTGCCGGAGATATAAGAGCAGATGCAGAAGTAGAAATATTAAATCCGGAGCTTCATATTGCAACACTTAGCTCCGATGCAATTCTCAGAATGGAACTCACAATTGATCACGGACGTGGTTATGTTTCTGCGGAAAGAAATAAACTACAGCAACCAATAATCGGAGTAATTCCCATTGACTCAATTTATACTCCTGTACAAAAAGTAAACTATAATGTTGAAAACACACGTGTTGGTAATGTTACAGACTTTGATAAGCTAACTATTGAACTACAAACAGATAAAACAATTTCTGCAAGTGATGCGGTATCATTAGGTGCAAAAATACTTTGCGACCACTTCACATTGTTTACAGATTTATCTGATGTTATTAGTGAAACACCTACCGTTGTAGAGAAAGCAAAAACACAAAGAGATAAAGCCCTGGAAATGACTATTGAAGAATTGGATTTATCTGTGAGAAGTTTTAACTGTCTAAAACGTGTAAATATTAACACTGTGGATGACCTCTTATCAAAAACAGAAGATGATATGATAAAAGTCCGCAATTTAGGTAGAAAATCATTAGAAGAAGTTATTCACAAATTAAATATGATGGGCCTGGCCCTAAAATCTGAAGAAGCCTAGGAGGTACACAATAATGCCTGGCAAACGTAAACTAGGTAAACCGACGGATCAACGAATGGCAATGCTCCGTCAGCAAGTTACCGACTTTCTTGATAAAGGAAAAATGGAGACAACAGTAACACGTTGTAAAGAAATAGCACCACTTGCCGAAAAGATGATTACTCTAGGCAAGAAAAATACAATAGCATCACGTCGCCAAGCTATGTCTTTTATCACACGTGAAGACGTTGTATTTAAGATGTTTAGCGAAACAGCACCCGGTTATGCTGAGCGTAATGGTGGTTATACACGTATTACCCGTATCGGACCACGTCGTGGTGACGGTGCTGAGCTTGCAATTCTCGAACTAGTGTAATAATAAATAACTAAAAACAAAGCGTAGGGCAAAACCCTACGTTTTAGTTACTCAAAAATGGAGGGTATAGTTAATGATATATGATTTAATAATAGTCGGTGCAGGACCAAGTGGTATATACGCAGCATGGGAAGCGGTAAAGCTTAATCCAAGTGCAAAAGTACTATTGATTGATAAGGGTTTTGACATTTACAGCAGAAAATGCCCCATAATGAGTAAAAAAGCACGTTTATGCCCAATGTCGGACGGTGATGATGGTTTTTCAGGCTGTAAACCTGCATGTTCTGTGACTTGTGGTTTTGGTGGTGCAGGAGCATATTCTGACGGAAAGTTTAACATCACATCAGAGTTTGGCGGTTGGTTGGGCGACTATATACCGGCTTCAAAGCTTTTAGAGCTTATAAACTATGTTGATTCAATAAATCTGCAAATGGGTGCACCAACAGATATAACCGACCCTGAAAGTGAAGCAGTAGACATAATTGAGCAAAAGGTGTATGGAGCAGGATTAAAACTTTTAAGAGCAAGGGTACGTCATCTTGGTACAGAGATGAATTTAAAAGTCATGAAGGCAATCTATGATGAGTTAAAGCCCAAAATAGAAATGATTTTCAAAACAGAAATTCAAGATATTATTACAACTCAAGAAGGTAAAGAAAAAAAGGCAGTTGGAGTTGTAACAAAAGATGGCAAAGAATATCAAGGAAAAGAAATACTAATTGCTCCCGGACGAGACGGCTCTGCATGGCTTGCTTCTCTACTAGAAAAACATGGTATACCTGTAACATGTAATCAAGTTGACATCGGTGTAAGAGCGGAGACTTCAAATGTTATCATGCGTGATATTAACAAGCATTTATATGAAGCAAAGCTTATATTCAACTCATCAACCGGCTCAATTGTAAGAACATTTTGTTCAAATCCATCAGGTTATGTAGTTGTTGAAAACCATAGCGGTGTTATAGCAGCAAACGGTCACGCATATTTCGATCAGGCACTTGGTTCACCAAATACAAACTTTGCACTGTTAGTTTCGCACGTTTTTACAAAACCATTTAACAAACCAAACGAATACGCCCGCGAAATATGCAGACGTGCTAACGATTTATCGGGCGGTGGTTTGATTATCCAAAAGTTTGGTGATATTTTACGAGGCAGACGCTCCACAGACAAGCGTATAGCAGAAGGTTTTATTGAGCCTACATTAAAAGAAGCAATTCCGGGTGACTTAGGGCTTGTGCTTCCGTATAACACAATGATTAGCTTGATAGAAATGACCAAAGCCTTAGACAAGGTAACACCGGGGTTTGCATCGGAGCATACACTATTTTATGGAGTGGAGGCAAAGTTTTACTCCGCTCGTCCCGATTTATCAAAAACCTTACAAACATCTATCAAAAATCTCTACTGTGCAGGTGATGGTGCCGGAATCACCAGAGGACTTGCTCAAGCTGGTGCTGCAGGCGTACACGTAGTCAGATCAATATTCGGAAAGGAATAATCAAAATGAAAAAATACTTGGCAATAGCATTAGGAGCATCACTATTTTTAGCTGTTGGCTGCAATGGAGCAGATGCGGATGTTCCCGACACAATCACAGGTACAATCGAAATGGAAGATGGTGGTATAATGACCTTTGAGCTGTATCATAATATAGCTCCACAGTCTGTGCGTAACTTTGTGTACCTAGCAAGACAGGGTTTCTACGACGGTTTAAAGTTTCATCGTATAATGGAAGGGTTTATGATACAAGGTGGCTGTCCTAACGGAGCAGGAAATGGTAATCCCGGTCACTTCATATTTGGTGAGTTTGATGCAAACGGTTTTGAAAATAATCTAAGACACGAGCGTGGAGTAATGTCTATGGCAAGACGTGGTGATGATATGAACTCTGCAGGATCACAGTTTTTTATCTGCCATGCAGATCGTTTTCATCTTGATGGTGATTATGCAGCTTTTGGTAGAATCATAGATGGCATGGATATTGTTGATGAAATAGCAAAAACACCGGTAATCGGCAACAATGGACAGGTTTTACCCGAAGATATGCCTGTGATAAAAACGATAACTATAGATTATGAGGGCAATGTACCAGCTCCGAATAAGCGGTAGGTATTACTCCACTAATGCCAGCATTAATATCACATTGCCTTGACCCCAGATTGTACTTTCTGATATTACATAATCAAAAGCATTGTCGTCAAACACCGCTGTTGGTGTGTTAAACTTTTCGTAAGGATTGTCTTTGGGAGTTTTTTCAAAGAAATGCTCTCTATGTTGCTCATGTGTTTTTCTACATGCAGGGCCTTCTGATAATGCACCAACTGCTAACTCTTTAAGAAGGTGTGTTCTTTGATTGTAAACATTTTTTATACTATTTTGCAACTTATGAGTAGCGATCATTGGAATACCCCAGTTGTTGCAACCAAAAACATAATCCAGCACACCATAAAAAGTATCGCTACCTTTAATTGTTTCATCAAACAACTCTGCAAGATACAGATGATTTGCCATGCCAATCCAAACAGGCAAAACTCCCCAAGTATAGTCGTCAAGTGGTAGATTCCAGACATTATCTTTCGAAGTCTGCACAGTGTAGTAGCTTTTCATTTCCTCTAAAAATAGCTCAGTTCCTCTTTTATCACTATTTTGTGCTAAACGAAGGTTAATCGTTGCGTTAAACTCCGCCCATGAAACCATTTCGTTTGCCGGTGGTGCAAATATTTTACAATCATTTAGGTATTCCTTGTTTTGTGTGAGTTGATAAAGCTCGATTGCAGCAAGTGCCATATTGTCCGTATCGTCATAATCATAGTAAAAATCGTTGGCATCATCACGTTCAAAAGCTGATTTATGTGTGTCTTTTTCTCTTGCCCGTTTATATATGGCTATTGCTTTATCTTCATAAAATACTGATAATTTTACATCTTTTTCCTTAAAAACTCTAGCACCAAAAGCCAATACAGCAGCCGTGCTACCCATCTGTGTACGAGATAATGCGCATAGTGCCGGTCTTTTTTCACGTAACACATCCTCATCAGGTAAACGCCAACCATAGTTGTGGTCTTTGCCATCGCCTACCTGTATTACAAAGGTGTTTTCACCAGGAAATGTTTTGGCGAGATAATCTAAGCTATGCTTTATTTCGTCTGATAACAATGATAATTCAGAGTTTTTATTATCCTTTGAGTATAAAACGCTGTACGCTTCAAGTAAGTGCCAGGCTAGTGACGCTTCTGTGAGAGTAAACTTTATATAATCACCGGCATCATAATGACCACCAAGCATATCCAAAGTTCGCTCCGGTTGTGCTTTTTTCCATTTTCCATTCTTCCAATCACCGTTCACTTTATAAACAATCGCTTTAGCATCACCTATATGCGAAGCTTCTGACAATGGTGTTTTGCACCCGCTACGCATAACTTTTACATGCGATAATGCTTCCAACATAAACTTACTGTACGGGTCGTTTTTTATATGAATTTGCTTTGTTTCTGCACCTTGTAATTCTAATGTGTAATCACCAATTGTTGTAATTGAACTAATGTCTATTTTATAACTAAAAAATCCAATAGGTAGATGATGTCCTGCACCTTTTATCGGGTTTTGCAAAGTACCCTCTAAGATGGTTTTTCCATTATTTTTAAGACTCCAGCTTTTGCCTGTTATATCCTGTTCAGACAGCACAATTGCTATCTTTTTTCGTTTTGGTGAGTACCCTGCTTCATTAATCCTAATCCAAGCTGTATCATCTTTCATGTGAGGAATCTCCTTTATTTAATTCATA
The DNA here is from genome assembly GCA_031281255.1 of Oscillospiraceae bacterium. GTDB lineage: Bacteria > Bacillota > Clostridia > Oscillospirales > Oscillospiraceae > WRMH01. The sequence continues at coordinate 6,411 of JAITFR010000107.1, read as the reverse complement.
ATGGTTTTAGAGAGTAGCGTTTAGAGCATTGAGTCAGGTGTTGTGATAGAAATACGAATGAGAGTAAAAGCTAATAATTAATTATTAATTATTAGTTTGTTATGATATAATATATGCATATTAACATAATTTATCGGGAGTAACAATATATATGTCGCACATACCACCTAGGTTAGCAGGAATACTTATAAACGCTCTAAAAGGGGGCGTTGTTCCACGTGTGGGGCTTGAGTATATAACCGTTGGGCGAGCACAAGAAATTGATGCAATTGTGCATGATATAAACATGGTTGAAGACGGTGGAGCATCGTTCCGATTTATCGTCGGAAAATATGGTAGCGGAAAAAGCTTTTTACTACAAACAATTCGTAACTATGCAACTGCAAAAGGTTTTGCTGTTGTTGATGCCGATCTTTCACCTGAGAGACGTTTTGCAGGTACAAAAGGTCAAGGACTTGCAACATACAAGGAACTGTTGCAAAACCTTTCTACGAAGTCTAAACCTGACGGCGGAGCGTTACCTCTCATTTTAGAAAAATGGATTTCGAGCATACAAGCGAGTGTGAAAGCAAACACCACTCTTGAAGGTGAGGCTTTTGATAAACAGGTGGAAAAGCAAATCTACGAGGCGGCAAGCTCTCTTGAGGGAATGGTGAACGGTTTTGAGTTTGCAAAAGCGATAAACATTTATTGGAAAGCGTATCAAAATGATGATACTGCATTAAAAAGTAATGTTCTGCGTTGGTTTCGTGGCGAATATGTAACACGACGTGATTCTAAGACAGATTTGGGTATAAACTTTATTGTTTCTGACGAGAATTGGTACGATTTCTTAAAAATTATGGCTGTTTTTCTCGTAAGTGCAGGGTACAAGGGATTGCTGGTGCTAATTGATGAGCTTGTAAACATTTTTAAGATACCAAACTCTATCACCAGACAAAATAACTACGAAAAAATACTAACGATTTACAATGATGTTCTGCAAGGGAAAGCAAAACACATAGGTTTCCTGATGGGCGGGACACCGCAATGTATTGAAGATAAATATAAAGGTGTTTACAGCTACGAAGCCTTACGCTCACGGCTTGCAGAGGGACATTTTGCAAGCGATGATTTAAAGGATTTGTCCGCTCCGATTATTAAGCTACAAATGTTAACTCAAGAAGAAATGTATGTACTGATTGAGAAGCTACGTGACATTCACGCAGGGTTATATAATTATAAACCTACACTAAGTCACGAGGATTTACTATATTTTCTAACCGTTGAGTATAACAGGGTTGGGGCTTTGACGCATATAACACCACGCGAGATTATACGTGATTTTATCGAATTAACCGGAATAATCCATCAAAATCCTGATAAAAATGTAAAAGAAATTCTCGGCAGTAACAGTTTTGAAATGGCAAAGGGTGGACTAACCGACGAGGACATTCACGCAGATTTCGTAGAGTTTGAGATTTGAGGGAAGCAAAATTATCAATTGATAAAACGCTTGTAATACCACGCAAATTATGGTAATTTGTGTTATAATTGTGTTCGGGTGGGAAAATTGTATGAGTAGATTATCATTTAAAGCATTTTGCATAGAAAAATATGCTGATTTCAGGTCAATACCAAGCAACGAGGTTTATAAACTGTTCGAAGAAAACAATGTACTCGAAATGCTCGACAGAGATTATGACACACTTCACGGTTTTGGCTTTGAATACATTGTAAATGATATAGACCAATATATAGGCGGTAGACAACAGTGATTATTTATCATGGTGGGACAGATATTGTTAAAACTCCAAAAATTCTACAAATTTACAAAGGAAGAGATTTTGGAGTTGGGTTTTATACAACTAATATTAAATCACAAGCAGAGAAATGGGCAGTTAGACAAAAATTAAGTAGACATGTTAATAAAGCAATTCTTAATTATTATGAATACGATGAACAAAATGCTATAGAAAAGCTAAATATCAAGATATTTGATGATTACTCAATAGAATGGCTTGATTTAGTTGTTTCCTGTAGACAGAGTGGTTCTTATAGTCATGGTTACGATATAGTTATAGGAAAAGTAGCAAACGATGATGTAGGAGAAACTGTACAAGCTGTTGTTGATGGTTTGACATCTAAAGAGTTCGCTTTATCAAAATTGGTGTTTATGAAAGCAAACAACCAAATCTGTTTTTGTTCAGAAAAAGCATTAACATTTTTAAGTTTCATAAAGTCTGAAGAGGTATTGTAAATGAAACATGGAACTATTAGAGCAGCAACATTAAAAACAATTCTTACAATGATAATGGCTGACTACTCGGTAGATGAAAATACTGCAATAAAGATGTTTTATGAATCACACATAGGAAAATGCTACTCAAACGATGAATCCGGTCTCTACGGACAAAGTGCATTATATGTTTATTCATTGTTTAATGAAGAAGTTGAAGAAAGAAGTTGAGAAATAATTTATGGATGCGTTTAGCAGATTGGCACCGTTTATACAAGATTTTATATATCTTAACAAATGGGATGAATTACGAGGTGTACAAGTCGCTGCGTGTGAAGTCATTTTTGACAGTGATGATAATTTACTGCTGTCTTCCGGAACAGCCTCCGGCAAAACCGAGGCTGCGTTTTTGCCTGTTTTAACAGAGTTATACAATAACCCTTCAAAGTCGGTTGGTGTTATATATATTTCTCCGCTCAAGGCACTCATAAACGACCAGTTTAAGCGGCTTGAGCAGCTTTTACTTGACTCGCATATCCCTGTAACAAAGTGGCATGGTGATGCTTCTCAATCAAAAAAGAACGAGCTTATCAAAAATCCCGAAGGTATTTTGCAGATAACACCTGAATCACTCGAAAGTCTACTGACTAACAAACGTGGTGCTTGCTTGCAGATGTTTTCGGATTTGCGATATGTCATAATTGACGAGGTGCATCATTTTATGCGTGATGCTCGTGGTGTTCAGCTTTTGTGTGTGTTGGAGCGTTTGCAAAATCTTGTAGGGATTATACCAAGGCGAATTGGACTCTCTGCAACAATGGGTGACATTTCGATGGCACAAACCTGGCTAAACACGGGTACAAACCGTAAGTGTGCAGCACCAATTACCAACGAGGGTAAAAAGCGGGTGAAATTACATGTTGAACGTTTTGTAAATTACGCAGAAAAACGAGATTTAGTCGAACGTGACGGTAGTGGAAATGTCGTAAATGTCAGCGAAAATGCACCGATTGGCGACCGTGAGCATTTTGAATATTTGTTCAATGTGACGCTGGATAAGAAAACAATTATTTTCACAAACAGCCGTGAAGAAACAGAGTTTATTCTGGCAAATCTTCGGGAAATTGCTATAAAAAATAAATCTCCCGATGTTTATAGAGTTCATCATGGAAATGTTTCTGCACTCTTACGTGAGACAACCGAAGACGAGATGAAAGCCGAAGATGAGAAGATTGTAACAGGTGCAACAGTGACATTGGAGCTTGGTATTGACATTGGTTCACTAGATCAAGCAATACAAGCCGGAGCACCGCTTACAGTATCAGCATTTGCACAAAGATTAGGTCGTTGTGGACGGCGTGGACAAATCCCACAGCTTTTGTTTACTTTTGTAGAAAATCTACGTGTAGATGCAGCAGACACACTCGGTCCGATTAACTGGGAGTTTATCAGGACGATTGCAATTATAGAACTTTACACAAAAGAAAACTGGCTTGAGCCGATTTATCCGCACAATCACCCATATAATTTACTTTATCACCAAACAATGAGTCACTTAAAAAGTAATGGTGAGCTATCAGCGGCAGCGTTAGCATCAGCGATGTTATCTATGGGTTGTTTTAGGTACATTTCACAAGATGATTATAAAGATTTACTCGCTCATTTAATCGAGATTGACCAACTGGAACGTACCGAACGTGGCGGATTAATCATCGGACGTGAGGGTGAAAAAGTAGTAAACAGTCACAAGTTTCTCACAGTCTTTTTGGCAACGGAGTATCTGCTCGTCAAAGACGAGAACCGCACAATCGGTACGGTTGACAAGGTGTACCCTGTTGGTGTGCGGTTTGCGCTTGCAGGGCAAGCGTGGGAGACGGTTGATGTAAACGAAGCTTCTAAGGTTATTTTCGTAAAAAAAGTACCGGGTATCTCGCTCGTTGATTGGGACGTTGATTTTGATGTGGAGTTGCACACAATTCTTGTGAAAAAGGTTCGAAGTATACTAGTTTGTGATGATTCTTATCCGTATTTGAGTGACAGGTGTTTTCCACGTCTTGAGGAAATACGCTATATTTCACGTGGTAGTGGTATCTTGGATAATCTTGTTACGCAGCTTTCAGATAAAAAGTTTGCAATCTTCCCGTGGGTAGGCACACGGCAACTTTTTACTCTTCATTATGCATTATTGGGGCGTGGTATAAAGAGTAAACTACCGTGGATTTCTTGCGTATATCTTGAGGTTATTTATAGTGGTTCGGTTGAAGATTTAGAAGCTTTAATTCGTGATATTTTGCAATCAAATCTCGATTTATACTCTCTGCCTCTTCCTGATAAAATCCAAGTGCGTGGTAAATATAACGAGTTTATTCCACCACATTTACTCCGTAAGCAGTTTATAGAGGATTATTTAGATTTTGAAGGATTAAAAGCAGGCGTGGAGTAGGTTTATATGCTTTTTGCTGCAGTTTAACCACCCAGGTGTCCATTTTGGACATCAGGAGCAACCCATTGCAAACGCTGGATTTCTCTGTCTATCATTCCACCCTATACCCAAATGCAAAGTTTTGTGGTATAATTACTCTTTATACAAAAAACAACAAAATTAGAAAGGTTTAAAATGAGAAAAATAATAGTATTAGTCATTGCTGTTGTGCTAATGACTCTCCTCCTCACCGCTTGTCCGTTATTGCCATTTCTAGATGGAAATGGTTCTGATTCAAATGGTGATAATCCAAGTGATAATGGCAACAACTCATCGTCAAACAATGGTGACAATAACAATGATAACCAGATACAAGATATAAGTAATTTGCCGGAGGATTTTATTAGTGCTTTGCGTGAAATATCCATAAGTTTTAGTAATAATAATTTTGAATCTGCTCATGATATTACTCAAGATAATTTTGCTCAAATTGCTGACCTTTATGATAAATTATTTAATACAAATCAATTTTGGATATTTGATGGCGAAGCTATGAGCAACAACAAAAACGCTACAGGTCTTGTTCTTACTGAGTTTAATCAAGAGTATGAAACGATTATAATGTGGCACGGGACATTTCAAAATGGATTGCCGGAAGGTAATGCAGTAATGATGAACAGTTCTACCGGTGCTCACAAGTATTCATATTCTAAGTCCACGTTTATAGCAGGCAGAGCAAACGGCATCACAGAAAAAGGCGGGTTTGATGCCACCGGAGAGCACAGATGGACATTTATATGTAATTATGATAACGGTTACGCAAATGGATTAGCGATGTACACATGGGCTGGCGAATCATATAGTGATACATGGGAATACGAAATCCGAAATGGCGGGGTGGTAATGACGGACAGACTTGTATGGTCAGAGGAAAATGGAGGTTATCTACTCGATGGTGATGGATTAATCTTTACATCGGATAACTTTGAAGAACATTATTATAACTTAATTTTCGAGTGATTTACTGCAAGCGTGGAGTAATTTACTCGAAAGCAAATAAAACTCTCACTTACAGATTTCACCCTCTTTGTGTATACCAAAATGCAAAGTTTTGTGGTATAATCATTTTTTTATAAAAAGCAAAAGGAAACACAAATGAAAGGTTTAACAATATTATGAAAAAGATAGTAACAATTACACTGGCAGTTTTAATGATTTTTGCTCTTGTAGCATGTGATTCAATCAGCTTGCCCGGCTTCGGCAATGGCTCGGGTTCATCAGGGTCAAATGGTAGCGGTAGTGGCGATGGAAGTGGCAGTGGCTCAGGAACGAACAACAATGGTGAGGGCAACAATGACATTGACATTCCGCAAGGCCCGACCGGCGAGTTTCTTTATGCACAGCTAAACTACGGCGGAAGTTACCCAACTATTGAAAATCTTACACAAGTTGCCAGTGCGACATTAATTTTTGTCGGAGATACTGTAGACGCTTTCCTGCCGCCTGATGTGAATGACTTTGTATTATTTCGCAACAGCACACCAACCGATGTAACTATAACGTATATGTCGCTAGGTTACTCACTTAGTATAGAAAATACTTATTATCAAATAAATGATAATGTACCAAGAGACCATGAAATTATAACACTATATACTCTTAGCTTTAGCTACATTCCGACCGAACCGGGTGAATATCGCTTTGAAGCAACAATTAACGGTATAAAAATGGGTAGTAACACCTTTGTGTGGCGTGCAGATGATACCGGTGA
>JAITFR010000190.1 GCA_031281255.1 Oscillospiraceae bacterium | reverse complement strand
GAACAGTGCCTCCATGCACTGCTCGCGGCGCTCCGCCTCCGTGCTCCGCTTTACGAAAAGCATAAATATCAAACAATTTGCTTACACTATAATTAGCTAGGTATTTTCTCTTAATATGGTAAGAAAATAAAAATACTAAACACCTTGTGAACGCCTACGGTGTCTTAACACATAAGTCAGCAAGGCGAATATTGGTGTAACGACTGCGCATATTGCCATTGTCCAAAAGATGTTTGACCAATTCAAAGCAGTTAACCTTACAAAATTAGCAGGCATTATATCAGCAAAACCACTAAATAAAATAGCACCAATAATGAACCCAAACAGCATAGTTATCATTAAGATAATTCGTAAAAGGTTAAATGGTCTACATAAACGGAAAAGCATTAAGAAACCAACGAATGTAACTGTATAAACTGACATTGTTTGCATTTGAAGAGTGGGTATATCAAAATTGTTATAAAGTACAAAAACGATTACCAAACCTAAAAAGCTTGCAAGACCTGCAGGTAAGGCACTACGAAAAACATTTATTAAAAACTTACCACTAACGATACTATGATTTGGCTCCATAGCAAGAATAAATGACGGAGCACCAATAATTAACATATTATATAAAGTAAATTGTAATCCTTCCATCGGGAATAATGTTTGGAAGGGAATTGTTATTGATATTGCAAATAAGAATGAAAAAATGTTCTTCATTATAAAAAGTGAAGCTGAACGCTGTAGATTGTTGATAACACGACGACCCTCCATAACAACAGCAGGCATAGCAGAAAAATCAGAATCGAGTAAAACTATATCTGCGACCTGACTTGCTACCTCGCTACCGGATGCCATTGCAATACTGCAATTAGCATCTTTTAGAGCAAGCACATCATTTACTCCGTCACCAGTCATAGCAACTGTGTGTCCTGATTTTTTTAAAGCACGTACTAATCTACGTTTTTGGTCGGGTGTAACACGACCAAATACAACATACTCCTCAACAGCTCGTCGGAGCTTTCTATCGGTTGTTAGCTCTACAGCATCAATAAACCGCTCTGCACCATCTATCCCTGCTTCTCGTGCAATTTGAGAAACCGTCATTGGGTTGTCACCGGATATGACGATTATTTTTACACCTTGTTTTTGGAAAAATTCAAATGTTTTTGGAGCGGCTGGGCGTATTCTATTTGATAATAACACTAATGCAAGAGGTATAAGACCACTTGGGTCAATTTTACCGTCAAATCTATTGTTGTATAAAGCAAGCAATAGGACTCTATAACCACGTGCAGAATGTGCCTCAATTAAGCTCTGGTATTTATAATACGAGGAACCCATTATTCTTTCGGGAGCGCCCAAAAGGTATGTTTCATCAGAATTAAAAGTAACAGCACTATATTTGACCGCAGAGGTAAATGGCATGACATTTGCAGCGTGCCTTCTTGGAGGTGAGTTCATATATGCTTGCAGTGCTGCCATTGTTTCGTTTTCTTTATCCATATTACCAACATAATCTGTTAATATTCCATTTACATCATTGGCATTAAAACGGTCTTCGTTAAGTAAAACAATCTCTTTTACCTCCATATTATTCTCGGTAATTGTTCCTGTTTTATCAACACAAAGTACATTAACTCTGGCGAGAGTTTCTACACAACCCATTTCTTGTACGAGAGTTCGCTTTTTTGCAAGACGTAACACACTAACAGTCAAAGTTATTGATACAAGTAAGTACAAACCGTCAGGGATCATTCCAACTAATGCTCCAACGGTGCTATCAACAGCATTTACAGACTCATATCCACCTCTAAGCTGTAAGATAAACATTGCAATACCAAGCGGAACTATAGCAATACCTATAACCTGCACCAGTCTTTTTAGTGCAGAAACCATTCCACCTGATGAGAGTTTATTTCGAGTTTTCTTTGCATCTAATGTTAGTTGCGCAACAAAAGAGTCACGTCCAACTTTATCCAATCGTGCTACACAAGTTCCTGAAACTATAAAACTCCCCGAAAGTAAAGAATCACCTCTTGATTTTACAACTTCATCAGACTCTCCTGTAACTAATGCTTCATTTACATGGCACTCACCGTCAAGTACAATAGCGTCAGCATATATCTGCTGTCCAGTTGAAAATATGGCAACATCATCAAGTACTGTGCTTTCCGCAGGTATTGTTCTTTGTTCACCGTCACGGATTACAACTGCGTTCGGAGCTGATACAAATGTGAGTTTAGCTAATGCTGAACGTGAGCGGAGTTCTTGAATTGTACCAATAATTGTGTTAATTATAACAACATTAATAAAGAAAATATTTCCGATAGAACCCCAAAATAATGTACACAATCCAAGAATTAAGAAAACAAGATTAAAATATGTAAAAACATGCCCTTTTATTACTTGTAGGACTGTTTTCTCGGCTGACTCAGGTTTGTTGTTGGAATAACCATTGTCAAAGCGTTCACGGGCTTGTGCATTTGTTAGCCCCCTATTCGCTTGCGTTTCAATTCTTGGCAGCACTCTGTTTAATCGTACCGCTCTTGTTTCTGTTGCCACTGTTATTACCTCAAAAAACATTTAGAGTGGCATTTTAACATAAATAACTTGACTTTCCAAGACTAATAGAATAAGTTTTCACTATACACTTAAAAAATATCCTATTGTAATCTTAATAATGTTGAAATAGTATGTAATAAACCACTAGTGAAAGGAATGATCATAAAAATGGAAGAGCAATATCAATTAATATCTGCACGTTTGTGTGAACTACGAGAGATATTTGACCTTTCTCAAGAGGATATGGCAAAAGAAGTGGGAGTAGACGTAACGCAATATGCCGAGTACGAAGAGAGCGGAAAGAATATACCTATCAGTGTGTTGTATCATATATCGCAAAAATTTGGTGTTGAGATGTCAGAGATATTAACAGGAGAGCAAGCACATATTTCAACAATGCAGGTATGCCGCAGAGGCAAAGGTCAAACAATAGACCGTTATCCCGGATATATGTTTGAGAGCTTAGCACCAAGATTTAAAGGAAAAATTATTGAGCCTTTACTAGTAACTCTTTTACCGGGAGAAACAGAAGCTCCACTTGTATCACATAGCGGACAAGAGTTTAACATAGTCTTAGAGGGAACGATTGTTATAACTTATGAGGATAAGGAAGTAGTACTAAACGCTGGTGATGCAGTGTATTTTGATCCAACTAACCTACACGGTCAAAAAGCAATTGGCAATGAAAAAGCAAGATTTTTAACAGTAATTACAGAATAATGGAGTTTAGTATGATAGAGAGATACTTACCAAAAATAGATTTTACATCTTATGAGGATTTTATAGAAAATTTCGAAATAAACATTCCCGAAAGTTTTAACTTTGGGTTTGATATAGTTGATAAGTGGGCAGAAATTGAACCAAATAAACAGGCATTATTATGGTGTGATGATAATAATGATGAAAAACAATTTACATTTTATGATTTAAATCGACTTTCAAATAAAGCAGCTAACTATTTCACCGAGCTTGGTATAAAAAAAGGCGATGTTGTTATGTGTGTACTTCGCCAGCGTTATGAGTATTGGATAACAGCTATTGCGCTTTGCAAAATCGGTGCGGTTATAATACCTGCTACAATGCAACTTACATCAAAGGACATTATTTACCGTGCTAATTCAGCAAAGGTTAAAGCGGTTGTTTGCTATAGTGATAATGATGATTTTGTAGTAAAACAAATGGAAGAGGCTTTCCCGGAGTGTCCAACTATCAAAATAAAGATTCTAACGCCAAAAAAACGTAATGGATGGCTCTCATTTAATGATGCAATCGAAGAACAATCAGATGTCTTTAATCACAAAACAGAAGTAGACAAAGCATTAATAACAGACCCGATGCTAATATATTTTACATCAGGAACAACAGGTATGCCAAAGATGGTTTTGCATGATTTTTCACATCCTTTAGGTCATATTGTAACAGCAAAATATTGGCAGCAGGTGCGTGAAGACAAACTCCACAACTCTATGTCAGACTCCGGATGGGCTAAGTTCGGATGGGGTAAAATATATGGTCAATTTATCTGCGGAGCACCTGTTTTTGCTTATGATATGGAAAAATATGTGCCTAAAAATGTTATGGAAAAACTGCAAAAATACAAGATAACGACATTTTGTGCACCACCGACAATGTTTAGATTTATGCTTGCTGATGGAATGGAAGAATATGACTTTAGTTCAATAGAACATTGTGGTAACGCAGGCGAACCACTAAGTCCTGAAATATTCAACAAAATTAAAGAAATTTGGGGATTGGAAATGCATGAGGGTTTTGGACAGTCTGAGTCTACTGTTCTCATAGCAAACTTCCCGTGGTTTAAACCAAAACCCGGTTCAATGGGAAAACCTGCTCCACTTTATGATATTGACATTATTGATGCTAATGGAAATTCATGTGAAGATGGTGAAGAAGGTCGAGTAGTTGTTAGAAACACTAAGGCTGTTGGATTGTTTAAGGGATATTACATGAATGATAAGCAAACAGCCGAAGCGTTTGCAGGTGATGTGTATGATACAGGTGACACAGCTTGGCGTGATCCTGATGGGTATTATTGGTTTGTTGGCAGAAACGACGATATGATAAAATGCAGTGGTTATCGAATTGGGCCTTTTGAAGTTGAGAGTGTTTTATCTGAGCATGACGCTGTTCTGGAATGTGCGATAACCGGTGTACCTGATCCAAAGCGTGGACAGGTTGTTAAAGCTACTATTGTGCTTAACAAAGGTTTTGTTGCATCGGATGAATTAATTAAGGAGCTTCAAGACTATGTAAAGAAAACGACCGCACCGTATAAATACCCGCGAATCGTTGAGTTTGTTGATGAGTTACCAAAAACTATAAGTGGAAAAATCAAACGTGCTTTAATCAGACAGACATATTCAACTTCTTAAGAGATCCCATTAAATCATCTTCATCATAAGGTTTTAATAGAAAATCATCAGCTCCGATGCTTATTGCGTCACGTACAATAACCTCCTGCCCCATAGAACTTACCATTATTACACATGCTTCAGGAGCAATATTTTTTATATGGGTTAGTGCTTCTAACCCATTCATGTTGTCCATAACAACATCCATAGTTACAATATCCGGACGATACTTTTTAAACATCTCAACGCCTAGTTTTCCACTGTTAGCTTCAGCGACTATATTATATCCGTTTCTGGATAAGATATTTTTCATCATTCGTCTCATTAATGATGAGTCATCTACTATCAAAACTCTCTTGCTCAAAAATATCTACCTTTCGCAGTAAAAACAGAAGACTGCAGTTTGTAATATCATAGGTTGTCTGTGTGATACATAAGTGCTGTTAAAGCAACAATTGGTGCTGTTTCAGAGCGTAGAACACGTTTGCCTAAAGAAACGACATTTGCACCTTTTGACTTAGCTAGTTTTGTTTCGTATGGTTCGAAACCACCCTCGGGACCGGTAATAATCGAAACTGATACTATGCTGTTATTATCTTGTTCCTTTGAAAAATGATGCTCCAATTGCTCTTTGATATGCATTTTATCTTCATCTTCATAACAAAAAAACGTTATATCAGATTGTCCGATAGAGTCAATGATGGCGTCATCTAGTTTGCCTATGTCAGAAATTTTCGGAATAATCCCTCTGCCGCATTGCTTCGCGGCTTCCTTTGCAATTCTTTGCAATCGCTCAATCTTTTTTTGTATATTGTTTGGGATAGAGATACATCGTTTAGACTCATATAGTATAACATTATATACGCCAAGTTCAACTGCTTTTTGTACAGTATAGTCAAGTCTATCACCTTTTGTATATGCTGCATAGATTGTAGTAATGATAGTAGGTTCGCTAATTACTTCATTATGTCTAATAATCCTCACTATAAAACTTCCGTCACGTTTATCAAGAGTGCACGTATAATCATTATTATTACCATCACAAACAATAAAAAACTCATCCGGTGATAGTCTTAATGAGCGTATATGATCGAAATCTTCTTTATTAAGTTTTATTGAATCAGTATAAACATCTTGTGGAGTTACAAAAAAGCGTACCATGTCGAAGTCCTTTTATCCTATTGATAATGGTGGTCTATGAGAGTCAATAACGCTTGCAACATTAAAAAAGTCTCTATTTAGAATGTCAGCAAAACGAACTAGAGAATACCAGCTAATTTCAATTCGTCCCATAATAATAATCGGTGTACCTAATCCTATTATACTTTGGCTGGTATCAACTGTGAAGTATAAATTATAGCCTGCATCGATTAAAGCTTGCATGGAAGCACCGTGAACCCTTGCACCTCCGGGTGATATAAGTATATTTGTTTCACCAAGAATTGGATTTAGAAAATAATGCCATCTTGCAATATCTAAATCCCGGATATTAGCTGCATTACTATTACTATTATGCCACCAACCATCGACATTATTGTGTGTAAAACTATGGTTTGCAAAAAGCCAACCATTACTTTTAATTTTATCAGCGATTGCTGTGACAGTTTCTCTGTTTGTTATCATCTCCGGGGTTGGTGTTAAATTACCAGCTATCCAATTAGCTCGCGAGGGGAATAATTCTTCATTACGGAAACCAAATAAACCAATGCCGGTAGCAGCAATTATACCCTTTGCACCACGCCATGAAAACTCCGGATTTTCAAGTACAAAGTTATCAACTAAAAGAAACACATCACCATCATAAGATAAAACAATCTCTGACTCAGGTGTTTTTATTTCAACTGCAAGCTCACCATTTGAATCAAGCACAACTCTTCTTGGAAAACCAATGCTAGATGCTTCTGAATCTGTATGATTTTGATAACATGGGTCATCTATAGATAGTATTAATGGTTTTTTCCCAGGGGGTAGATATATATCTTTTCTTTGCATGTTCCCATCTGATGCTACTCTAAAAACATCATTAGCATCAAATAATACAAAATCCCGTTCTAAAAGCTGTGGTAATATTCTAACTAATTCTCTTTGATATAGGAAATATGCATAAGTGCTTGAAGGCGTAGTTAAATCACGATATATTCTCTCAGGGTGAACTATTAATGTATGAAAGAAAATATGTTTAATATCACCCTCATACAATACTAGATTTTCTATTGCTTCATTAATAGTATTCTTAAACTCGTGTGTTTCATCATTTATCAATGTTTCGTCATCATCAAGAAGTAAAAGAGCTTCTTCATAGAAATATCCGCGAAATAACAATCCAACCTCTTCCAACATAATATTTCGTCTAGTATTTAGACTTTCAATGCTTTCCGGAGGTTCAAAAGATGGAGATGGCGATATGTCTATAGAGGGGTCATTGTTATTATTCGGATTTTGCTCACCATTTGTTGTTGGATCGGGTGACGGACTTTGAAGATTATCATTATCATCAAATGAGAACAACCAAAAACCTGCAACAACCCAAGCTGTAACAATGAGTATAACTAGAAAGAGTATAAAAGCACGATTTTTCATACATGCATTATACTAGATATTATATTTAATTTCATGAACAAACTGTAACATGTTTTATTTCTTAATAACTTTTCTCACAAGTAGGTTTATGCCTATCATTAGAAGCATACCTACTGCACATACAGTAAAAACCGTGTTGTAATGACCATCAATATCACGAAAATAACTGGCGATAAACGGTGCTGCAACACCTGCGAAACCAAATGCCATATACATTATGCCATAATTAGAACTATAATTCTTTAGACCGAATCGGTCAACGGTAATTGCTGGATAAACACTTAGTGTTGAACCAAAACAAAGTCCTGCAAGTGCAACACCAAGTATTAGCAGCGGTAAACTATTATAAAATCTAAATCCAATCATATTTACTAAATGCAAAGCAAATACAAAAAGTAAAGTGTTTGCCCATCCGATCTTATCTGAAACAATACCACCAACAATGCGACCAACAGCATTTACCAGTGCCATAAATGCTACTAAACCTGCAAGTAATGATGCGTTATTAATACCTGCTTGTAACTCTGCAATACCTGTGATATTACCAATAACCATCTGTCCAATTGAGACAGAACACAAAAACAT
>JAITFR010000001.1 GCA_031281255.1 Oscillospiraceae bacterium | reverse complement strand
ATATACTCACGATTTATATTTCTTAGCCGGATTTCGGCAACATACTCAGCTTGTTTTTCGTCAATTCCAAAACCAATCATAAGATTTGGCACAACTTCGGATTCTTCTTCTGTTGCACGAATTATGGCAATTGCTTTGTCAATGTCTAAGAGAATTTTTTGCAATCCTCGCAGGAGATGAAGCTTGTCTTTTTTCTTTGTCATTTCGCAGAAAACTCTACGTTTTACACAATCTGCTCTCCATGCTGTCCACTCGTCAAGGATTTCACGGACTCCCATAACCTTTGGTACACCCGCAATTAAGATATTAAAGTTACAAGAAAAACTATCCATCAGAGGTGTCATTTTAAAGAGTTTTGCCATTAGCTTATCCGGCTCTGTACCTCTTTTTAGCTCTATGGTGAGCTTTAATCCTGATAAGTCTGTTTCATCTCGCATATCTGAGATTTCTTTGAGTTTGTTGGACTTTACAAGCTCTGCGACCTTATCAATAATTGCTTCGGCTGTTGTTGAGTAAGGAATTTCTGTAATTTCAATTAAATTGTTTTCTTTTACATATTTCCATTTTGCTCTAACCTTTACACTTCCACGCCCTGTTTCATAAATTGTTTTTAGTTCGTCAGCATTGTAGATTAATTCTCCACCTGTCGGGAAGTCCGGTGCTTTAAGCGTTAGTGTAAGGTCACAGTTTTTATCGCCAATGTATTCTATTGTTGTTTGGCACACTTCGTTTAAGTTAAATCCGCAAATATTACTTGCCATTCCGACTGCTATACCGGTGTTTGCACTGACTAATACATTTGGAAATGTTGTCGGCAAAAGTGTCGGTTCTTGCATAGTATTGTCGTAGTTGTCTGCAAAATCAACAGTATCCTTGTCTATATCACGAAACAGCTCGCCACAAACTGCCGCAAGCTTTGCTTCTGTATATCGTGAAGCTGCTTCCGACATATCGCGTGAGTAAACTTTTCCGAAGTTCCCTTTTGAGTCAATAAATGGTGTCAGTAATGCTCCATAACCTTTGGACAAACGTACCATAGTTTCGTAAATTGCAAGGTCTCCGTGCGGATGCAAGCGCATTGTTTGCCCGACAATATTTGCCGATTTGGTACGTGCTCCCGTCATCAAACCCATTTTATACATTGTATATAATATTTTTCTATGAGATGGTTTAAAGCCGTCAATCTCCGGTATTGCACGTGATACAATAACACTCATAGCATAAGGCATATAGTTTAATTCGAGCGTATCCGTTATCGGTTGCTCAAGTATTTGTGCCTTTAACCCTTTTACATTTGGGTCAACAGGTCGTTTTGTTGTTGTCTCTACTTTCTTTTTTGCCATTAATTTTATACCTTTATCTAAATTACGATTTATATAACATCTGCAAACTCCATATACTTGTGTCCATGCTCTGCAATGAAATCTTTTCTGCCTGCAAGATTGTTTCCGAGGAATAAATCGAATGTGTTTGCTGTTGCTTCCGCATCTTGTGGTAAAACCTTGATAAGTCTTCTTGTATCAGGGCTCATGGTTGTAAGCCACATCATTTCCGGGTCGTTTTCACCGAGTCCTTTTGAGCGATTGATTGTGTATTTTGCACCATCCAGACTTGCCACAATCTCTGTTTTATCACGTTCGTTGTATGCGAAGTAAGTTTTTCCTTTACAGTTAATTTCAAAAAGTGGCGATTCAGCAATGTAGATAAACCCTTCTTCTATCAGGGTTGGTACTAATTTATATAACATTGCAAGTATTAAAGTGCGGATTTGATAACCGTCTTCATCTGCGTCTGTGCAGATTATAATACGATTCCAACGTAATGAGTCTAAATCAAAAGCACTTAATTCCTTTGAGCCTTTGCTCTGTATTTCTACACCACATCCTAAAACCTTGATTATATCGGTGATAATATCGTTTGCAAATATTTTTCCCATATCTGCTTTCAGGCAGTTTAGAATCTTGCCACGTACAGGGATAATGCCTTGAAACTCCGCATCTCGGCTGAGTTTGCAAGCTCCTAAAGCACTGTCGCCCTCTACTATATATATTTCCCGTTTTTCAACATCTTTTGTTCTGCAATCTACAAACTTTTGTATTCGATTTGAGATGTCGAGTCCACCCGATAGTTTTTTCTTTATATTTAAACGAGTTTTTTCGGCTGTTTCACGGCTTCTTTTGTTAATAAGGACTTGCTCTGCGATTTTTTCTGCATCTGATTTGTTTTCTATAAAGTAGACTTCAAGCTGTCTTCTTAAAAAGTCGGTTGTTGCTTCTTGAATAAATCTGTTGTTGACAGCTTTTTTTGTTTGGTTCTCAAAGGCGGCAATCGTTGAAAAACAGTTGGTTACAAGGATTAAACAATCTTGTATGTCAACAAATGTTATTTTGCTTTCGTTACCTTTGTACTTTCCTGTTTTTCTGAGGTATGCATCTATTTCTGCCACAAACGCACTTCGAGCAGCTTTTTCCGGTGAACCACCGTATTCAAGCCATGATGAGTTGTGGTAATATTCTATTTTGCTAACTCTGTTTGAGAAACAAAAAGCTGCAGAGAGTTTTACCTTGTATTCGGGGCGATCATCGGCATCTCGTCCCCGTCGTTCGGCTTCGATAAATACCGGTTCAGTGAGACGGTCTTCACCTGCAATTTCTTTAACATAATCAACGATTCCGTTTTCGTACAAAAAGTCTGTTGTTTCAAACCTTCCGTTTACTTGATTGCGAAATCTAAATGTAACTCCTGCGTTTACAACTGCTTGTCTTTTTAGTGTGTCTAAAAAATATTCCAAAGGGATGTTAATACTTGAAAATACTTCTGTATCGGGCTTCCAGCGAATTATTGAGCCTGTTCGTTTTCCTGCATAGTCTTCTTCTTCAAGCTCCTTGTCCTTTTCTCCGACTATTTCACCTTTTTTGAAGTGAAGTGTGTACTTTTTTCCATCACGGTAGATGGTTGCATCCATAAACTCTGATGAATATTGTGTTGCACAAAGTCCCAGTCCGTTGAGTCCAAGTGAATACTCGTAGTTTTTATCAGAGTTGTTGTGGTATTTTGCTCCTGCGTAGAGTTCGCAGAATAGTAACTCCCAGTTGTAGCGTTCTTCTACTTGATTCCATGCTACGGGGCATCCTCGTCCGAAATCCTCTATTTCGTAGCTGTTGTCTTCATAACGGGTGATGATTACAAGCTTTCCATAACCTTCACGTGCCTCATCAATGGAGTTTGATAGTATTTCAAAAACCGCATGTTGACACCCTTCGATTCCATCTGAGCCGAAGATAACTCCCGGTTTTTTTCTAACCCTGTCTGCCCCTTTTAAAGAGCTTATACTTTCATTACTATAGTTAGTGTTCATATTAAAGCACATTATATAGTAGTTAGATGGCAAAATCAACTATTTATGGTATAATAGTTGTATGATAGATTTTACCAAGTATAAGTTAAAAGGTTTTGAAGAACTGACTGATTTAATTGATGATTTTGAGAGTGTTATTGTGCTTTCTTGCAATAAGTGTTTTAAAACATTTAATACAAAGAGTTGTTTAGAACCTGAGCATGATGAGTTAACAGAGTTTTTAGTAAAAGAGGGTAAAAATGTTGTGCTTTCAGAACGGGTAGACTTTCTTTGTAATAAATATAAAACAGGGAAATTACTTGCCGAGATTGATTCTTCGGCTTCTATTCTTGTAGTTGCCTGTGGGTTTGGTACACAGACAGTAGCAGCTTTGAGTGATTTTCCTGTTTATACTGCTTGTGATTCTTTAGCTAGTGGCATGAATCATGCTGTTTCTCTTAATAAAAAGCTTTGTTTTGGATGCAATCAGTGTTTTCTTAGTAAGACTAATGGCATTTGCCCTGTTGTTGATTGTCCTAAAGGAATACTAAATGGTGGTTGTGGTGGTTCAAAAGATGGTAAGTGTGAAGTAAATCCCGAAAATGATTGCACTTGGGTCAAGATATTAAGTAAGAATTTTAAAGATTTTGGTTTTTTTGTTGCGAAAAACAAAAAATCAGCAAATTCAGTGATTTTTGACCATTCAAAGTCGCAATGTACGGTTTTCCTTACTTTGGCAGAAAATATTCGAAGGAAACGTCTTGAAAGTTATTATGGTGGTTTGTACCCAAAAGATCAAAAATATTTCTCCGCTTTCCTTACTTTAGAGACTTTCCTAACACCCGACAAAGTGACCATTCCACTGTCTCAACATGCCGGTAATTCCGCTGACCTTATTGTAAGTGTTGGCGACTATGTTAAGGTCGGACAGAAGATTGGTGAAGCTGTTGGTATTTTGAGCAGTTCTGTACATGCTAGTGTTAGTGGCATTATTACTGATGTTATCAAATATCGTCACCCGAACTCGTCTGATGAGTGTTTACTGGTAAAAATAGAATCTGACGGCAAAAATGAACTATGTAAATCTGTTATTCCAATTCCTTACTGGGATGATTTAGACATATATGATATAGATGCAATCATTGCTGAAAAGGGTATTGTAGGCATGGGAGGAGCAGGTTTCCCAACTCCTGTAAAATTAAAGTCTCCAAAGCCTATAGATACGATATTACTCAATGGCTGTGAATCTGAGCCATATATTACAGCAGATCACCGTATAATGCTTGAAAAAACCGATGATATGCTACTTGGTTTACAAATTATCCTCAAATGTACAGGTGCAGAGCGTGGTATTATAGTTGTATCTGATAATAAAAGTGATGTTATCGCTCATCTTGAAGAAAAGATTAAAGACTTTGATGATATATTTGTAATGGCTTTATGGTCAAAATACCCACAAGGTGCTGAAAGAACATTGATAGCAAGGACTTTAGGTCGGCACCTACTACCAAATCAACGCCCTTATGATGTTGGAGCAATTGTCTTAAACGTAAGCACTGCAAGGGCCATAGGTGATGCCTTTACAACAGGAATGCCTTTGATAGAGCGTGCTGTTACTGTTTCCGGTGAGAAAATAAGGCGACATGGTAACTTTATGGTAAGGATTGGCACTTCAGTTCAGGATTTGTTAGATCACTGTGGAATAGTAGGTAATACTGCTAATGAAGTCATAAATATACCTGATTCTAACACAAAGATTATGTTAGGTGGTCCTATGATGGGTAAGATAATCGAGGACCTGCATGTTCCAATAATTAAAGGTACAAACGCTGTAATTGCAGTACAAAATGAGCATTATGAGTCTTATGATTGTATACGTTGCGGTCGTTGTGTAGATGCTTGTCCTATGGAGCTACTTCCGTTAAACTATCCTGTATTAGAAAGTGACAAGCTTCAAGATGATTTTTACAGATATTTGGATAGTTATAACACTGATGTCAGTATTTGTGTAGAATGTGGTTGCTGTGATTATGTGTGTCCTAGCAAAATAAAGATTGTGGATTCGATAAAAAGATTGAAAGTAATGGATATTAAAAGATGAATAATTTATATGTCTATTTAATGCTTCCTGTCGGCTCAAAGGAGCATCCATGCTCCTCTCGCCGCGCTCCGCATCCATGCTCCGCTCTACGTCAGTCATAAATATACATATAAATCATTCACCTTTTTTAGTAAGCACAGCAATAATTAATAAAGATATGGAGATGGGATATAATTATGCTTGTAACAAAATTAAAACCTTTAGATGAAATCTTTTCTTTAGTGCAGAAAAAGACTGTTTTAATCTGTTGCGAGGGTTGCAGAGATGTGCACTCCCCTGATGACCGTGCAATTGCAACGCTTAGAGGGTTGCTGTTCTCGAGAACCGATTTGTCGTTCGTCGTTACGTCTTATGTGTGTTATCGTGAGCATTTAGAGTTATTGATTCAAAATAATGCATCTATTATAGATGATGCTGATGTAATTTTAGTACTTTCTTGTGGTGCAGGGGTGCAAACTATTGCAGATTTTGTCTCTTGTCCGGTGTACTCAATTTGTGATACTATTTCTTTACCCGGTTATCAGGGGTTAACTCCAAGCGAGTTTAATTGTATCGGGTGTGAGTCCTGCCACTTAAATAAGACTGCCAGTATTTGTCCTGTAACTTCTTGTGTTAAAGGATTGGTGAATGGTGCTTGTGGTGGTGCAAAGAATGGAATGTGCGAGGTGGATGTTAGTATTGAGTGTGGGTGGGTTAGGATTTTTGAGAGAGTAGAGAGTAGAAAGTAGGATAGTTTTATGTTGTTAACGGAGTTGTTTGGGCAGAGGAAGTTTGTTATAACGGGTGAGGTTGGCCCGCCTAAGGGTATTCAAATCAATGATTTGCTGCATAGTGCTGACAAGCACCTTCGTTGTGTTGATGCAATCAATGTAACTGATTGTCAGGCTTCAATGATGAAGCTTGGGTCACTTGCTACTTGTAAGGCTTTGCTTGATCATGGTCATACTCCTGTGTTTCAGCTTGTTTGTCGTGACAGAAACAGGATTGCTCTACAATCTGACTTGCTAAGTGCTGCTTTTTTCGGTATTAACAATGTATTACTTTTAACCGGTGATCATACAACTTTAGGCGATGCTCCGGAGTCTAAGCCTGTTTATGATCTTGATTCTGTGTCTTTGATTCAAGCTGCTGCAGCTCTTGAAAAAGGTTTTGACTTAAATGGTAATAAACTAGAGGGTGAGTTGCCAAGATTTGCTAAAGGTGCTGTAGTGTCGCCTTGTAGTGATAATGTTGATGTTCAACTTTTTAAAATGCTGGCAAAGGTTAATGCCGGTGCTGATTTTTTTCAAACTCAAACTGTTTATGAGCCGGAGAAGTTTATAGATTTTATGGAGATTGCAAGTGGTTTTGGCGTTCCGGTTATGCTTGGTATGGTAATTCTAAAGTCTGCAAATATGGCTAGGTTTATGAATAAAAACATTGCGGGCGTAAGTATTCCACAAGGTATTATTGATGAACTTGATAATGATAAGGACAAAGCCAGGTCTGGTGTTACGGGTGTAAATATTGCCACCAGAGTAATAAATGAATGTCAGGAGTTTTGTCAGGGATTGCATATTATGCCTATGGGTTGGGATGACAAAGTGGCTGAGGTGCTTACGGGGTTAAAAAATAAGAGAAATAGTTAATTTTACGAACGATTTAGCGGAATAAAATTAGCAAACATTCAAGATTCAAATCACCCGCCGCTTGCGAGCGGCACCCTCTTTGCTAAAGAGGGCTTAAGAGTCATAAAGATAAACAGCTGCTATACACGGGTGGATTGCCATCCGCCCTTACAACAATCCTATCCTCTACTCTCTAATAACAACAAATCACCTGCCGCTTGCGGACTCCCCGTCGCACGGATTGGGCGCCCTCTTTGCTAAAGAGGGCTTACAAAAATTAAATACTCATTTTTTTGTTTTTGGTTACAAAAGGGTTGTATTTTGTTACAAAATATAGTACAATAGCTAAAATGTGTTACAAATTGTTTTATTTATTATTTATTTAGTCACATTTTTGCAACAAATATACAAGGGGTGAGCCAATGACAAAATATGTCATAAACGGCGGGAATCCATTAAATGGTGAAATAGAAATCAGCGGTGCGAAAAACGCAGCTGTTGCAATAATCCCGGCAGCTCTAATGGTAGATGGCGTTTGCCGAATTGAAAATCTCCCGGAAATCTCAGATGTAAAGACTTTACTTAGCATCCTAAAGGAAATGGGTGCTAAAATCCGTGTCGTGGATAAGAGAACACTTGATATCGACTGTACACGTGTTGGTACAACAGCAGCTACTTTTGATATGATGCGTCGTATTCGTGCCTCGTATTATCTAATAGGCGCATTACTGGGACGTTTTGGTAGAGCTGATGTTGCTATGCCCGGTGGTTGTAACTTTGGTGGTGTTCGTCCTATTGACCAGCATATCAAAGGTTTTACTGCTATGGGTGCAAGTGTCCACGTAAAAAATGGTATTGTTACGGCTGTCACCAGTGATACTGTTCGTGGTACTGCTATTTATCTTGACGTTGTTTCTGTTGGTGCTACGATTAACCTTATGCTTGGTGCTACTTTGGCTCAGGGTATGACTATCATTGAAAATGCTGCAAGAGAGCCTCATATAGTTGATCTTGCTAACTTTTTAAACTCAATGGGTGCTGATGTTCGCGGTGCCGGTACAAATGAGATAAAAATTCGCGGTGTTAAACGTATGCGTGGTGGTTTTTACTCGATAATTCCGGATCAAATTGAAGCAGGTACTTATATGGCGGCTGTAGCTGCTACCGGTGGTCGTCTTTGTATTAGAAATGTTATCCCTAAACACTTAGAGTGCATTTCTGTAAAACTTCGTGAAATGGGCGTTACTATTGTTGATCTTGATGATTCTGTAATTGTACAAAGAGATGCACCTTTGATGAGAACTCATATAAAGACGTTACCTTATCCCGGTTTTCCAACAGATATGCAACCTCAAATTGCTACTCTTCTTTGTCTTGCTGAGGGTACCAGCACAATCACTGAGGGTGTTTGGGATAACAGATTTAAATATGTTGATGAGTTAACTAAGATGGGGTGTTTAATTAGAGTTGATGGCAGAACTGCTGTTGTTGAGGGCGTTCCTTATATGACCGGTGCTCCAATCAAAGCTAGTGATTTGCGTGCAGGTGCGGCTCTGGTTATTGCAGGTCTTGCTGCACGAGGAAAAACTGTTCTTGATGGTGTTCAATATATTGAGCGTGGTTATGATAGAATGGTTTCAAAGTTGAACTCTATTGGTGCTGATATAAAAGTTGTAAGTGAACGAGAAGGCCAAAGAATAACTAAAAAAATAGTATAATTCTAAATCCAATTATAATAGTATTCTTATGACAGTCTCTTTTCCGAAACGCTGAGCCTCCGTCTTTGTCATTCCGCACTTGATGCGGAATCCTCTATGACAGAACTTTCTGTTTAGGGGATTGCGGGTCAAGCCCGCAATGACGTTGTTGACTACACCATCCATGGTTCCGCTTTCCGAGACCATATAAGAATATTATTATTCCCTACTCTCTATTCCCTATTCCCTATTCCCTATCTTTTACGTATATGTATATGAGAGCGGTCTTTTGATTTTAGTTTTACTTCTTCTTGTGTGTAACCATCCAGCAGGTCTACTTCGTTAGTATCTTCATCTATTACTTCCTCTACTCCTACTGCTTCTCCTGCTGCTCCTACAAAACCATCGGCTGCTTCTGCTCTTAATTTGTCAACAGGTAAGTTATTCCTTACCTGTTTTACTATGCCTATTCCACCTTTTGCAGGTGCCGATGCAACTGCCACTGCAGCAGCATTAACAGCTCCTAATTTTTCTATTTCAATGTTTTTGTTTTCCAGTTCTGCACCTAGTTTCATTAATACCGGAGATGTAATTACGACACTTACTCCGGTTTCTGCTATGTCTTCAACTATAACATCACCTACAGCAAGCTCACTGTCAACTACCACTTCTGCAAGCTCCAGCATTGCTTTTGGAATCCTAAACTTTGGTATTTCTCCATCTGTTTTGACAGATATCATAGATACATCAGGAAACTTTGTACGTACTGTTGTAGTTAGTACTCTATGTGGGTCTGCTGCTTCTTTTTCAGCATATTCAAAGCCTTTGTCGCACTTATATCCCTCTATATGCATAGCCGGCCCTGTGCCTACAATAGAGATTAAACACAGTTTTGAACAGTTTGTGCAATATAGCTTTTTCATGTTTGCAAATCCTCTTATTATTCGAGTCTTAGTTCGATTCTACTTTCTGCATTTATGTTTTGTCCAAAGTTTACTGTTATACATTGCAACTCTGTTGGACGTACTATCTCTTTTATCTCAGAGTATATTTCTGCACCATCAACCAGTAGCCTTACTTTTGCATTTTCTCGCTCATGTTGAACTCTAAAATAGAAAATTACATCAGAATGTAATGTACTTATATCAAGGCATTGCGGAATCACCGTAAGGACTTCCTTACCTTTGGTGATTGTTATTAGACTTCGTTCATTATGATTGTATCTTGCTGCTGCCTTACCTGCTAATTCACCACTTAGCGAGATATAATCAACAATGTCATGTATGTGTAAAGCATTACCACAGCAAAATATACCATCCACTAATGTCATGTAATTTTGATCGCATTTGGGACCTTTTGTTTGAGGGTCAAGGGGTATATTTAGAGAACCGGTTAGTGTACTTTCAGGTATAAGACCCATAGAAACTATCAAACCATCGCAATTTACCATGTTTTCCGTACCTTTTACGGGTTTTTCTGCTCCATCAACTCGAACTAACTCAAGTGAGTGAATCCTTGCAGTACCAAAGGTTCTGGTTACAGTATGGTTAAAATGTAATGGTATATCGTAATCATATAAACACTGTGACACATTTCTCAATAATCCTCTTGGTTTTGAGGTCGGTTCATAAACACCGAGTACTTTTGCACCTTCAAGTGACAATCTTCGTGACACAGCCATACCAATATCACTGCTTCCGAGTACAATCGCTCTACTCATAGGCAACTGTCCCATTATGTTCATATAGTACTGAGCAGTTCCTGCTGTCATAATACCTGATGGTTTGGAACCATGTACTCCAGCTTGTTTTGCTGTCACTTCTACACACCCTGTAGCTAGTATTATTACCCTCGACTCTAACACAAGCACTCCATGACTGTTTGTAAGGGTCATTCGAAATCCATTCATACTGCTAACTATTTTCAACACAGATGTCCGTAACATTACGATTGTATTTGTTTTTTCGAGAGTGACTATATCATTGAATGCGTATTCGGGTCCTGTGAGCTGTTTCTCATATCTTACGATACCAAAATCGTCATTAACTGATTGTTTAAGTATTCCACCGAGCCTTGTATCTCTATCTACAAGTAAAACTGACGCTCCGGTTTCTGCTGCGGAGATAGCGGCTGATAACCCGGCAGGGCCACCACCTATAACAGCGACATCAATTTTGCTTATTGCCACTCTTGCCACCTCCCTCTTGTCTTT
The DNA here is from genome assembly GCA_031281255.1 of Oscillospiraceae bacterium. Classification (GTDB taxonomy): domain Bacteria; phylum Bacillota; class Clostridia; order Oscillospirales; family Oscillospiraceae; genus WRMH01. The sequence continues at coordinate 15,643 of JAITFR010000001.1, read as the reverse complement.
TGATGGCTTCAGCAAGTTCTCCTATAGCTGATGAACGTGTTCGCCTTTCTGTACCTTTACCGGATTTAGAGTCTCCATGTGAAAAAGATGATACATCCTTCTTTAATAGTAATGCTTTAGTGCTACCAAGCAAAATCTCGCTTTTACTGCCGCTTTTTCGGACATTTTGCGGATTTAATCGCTTTTCTGCGGCTAGAATGTCCAATACCAGCGGTGTGCAGTGTCCACCCTGGCAACACCCCATACCGGAGCGAACACGTCTTTTTATACCATCAATAGAATTACAACGCACATTTCGTCTGAGTGCATCAAGAATTTCACCTTTACTAATCTGCTCACACGGACATACTATCAAACCGTATTCAGGTACTCTTTCTATTAAATCTTTAAGTTCGTTTGGTGTCATACTTTTTGGGCTTGGTGGAGCTATACGTTTTGGGTTAAACTCTTCGTTTTGTTTTAGTACATTTTTACCACCGAACATATGAACTACCATATCTGTTATAGCCGTTGCAATTGCTGGTGCAGCTGTTATGCCCGGAGATTGGATTCCTGCTGCGTGAATAATGTTTTGTGTAAAATGACCATGCTGAATAATGAAGTCTTCTTCATAAGTTGGTGCTTGTATGCCGGAAAAGTAATTGATTATTTTATCTTCTGTGAGATCTGGTACAACTTTTGATTGTTCGGTTATTATAGAGTCTACATTATATGAATGAGTTGTAAAATCTTCTCTATATGGTGTTTCTATTGTGTCAAAACCCACAAGAGCATTGTTATCTATTGTTCGTACCAATCCACCATCTGAGCTTTTTTTCTTCTTTTTCTTAAAAATTGACTTTTTATGTGATATTACGGAGCGAACAAGAGAGTTTGTATCTTTTTTATCAGTTACTAGCAGTGTACTTTTGCGCGGGTGGATTGTAAAGAAGCGATCTTCTGCCATTTCTGCGATTTTGTCACTGAATATTCCTGCTGCATTAATGACAATTTTTGGCATCATCGTACCACGGTTTGTTTTTACACTGACAATTTCGCCATCTTCAACTGTCATAGATTGTACAATGGTGTCAAAAGAGATTTGCACACCGTTTTGTACAGCATTTTCTGCGTAGGCAATGGTCAAATCAAACGGGTTCACTATCGCTGTGTCCGGAAAATATAATGCAGACTTTATATTTGGATTTAATCCCGGCTCTCGTATATGGAGTTCTTCTCTTCCAATTATTCTAACATTTTTTATTCCCATCCATTTCCAATAAAAAAGTGATAAGTACATTAATGGTTCCCATAATAATTTTGAAAAGCATAAAAATTGTCCGGACTTATTGTATTTAACACCAAGTTCATTGCAGATAGTTGGGAACATCTCTCTGCCTTGTTTGCAATATTTTTGTCTTAACGTGCCTTTTTTTAGGTCAACTCCAGCGTGTACTACAGCAGTATTTCTACCTGATGCATGAGTAGCAAGGTCATGCTCTTTTTCTACGAGTAAGATGTTTAGTCTATATCTTGATAGTTCACGTGCTATTGCACAGCCAATAATTCCACCACCAATGATAAGTACGTCGGGTTCTTCATATTGCAATCGGCTGTCTTCAACACCGGGTCTTCTAATGTTTGCTGATTTTACTGTGGTGCAAACAACATCGTTAACCACGCCTATACAAGGGTTTTCAAAAGCGGCGAGATGTCCAACGAATACAACATCACTGTATCGTTCCAGCTCTCCGGTGAGTATTACAACATCATCTTCAATGTCAGCTTCAACCTGTCCATTGTATAGTTTATGCAGTTTTTTGTTGAGTTTGCTAAGGTATGACATATATTTTCTCCTGTTGGGATTATATCATAGGTTCACAAGTAACTGCAAGGAAATAGGGATTAGAGGTTAGGGATTAAGGGTTAGAGAGTAGAGGACTCTTAAGCCCTCTTTAGTAAAGAGGAGTGCCGAATCCGTGCGACGGGAAGTCCGCAGACGGCGGGTGATTTGTAACTAGAAACTAGAGAGTAAACCTCTCGCTGTTGGGCGAGAGGTTTTCTGTTGTGTAATTTTGTTAGGTGGGTTATGGGGTAGCAGCTCGAGTGGCTGCTCGTTTGCGTCTTATCAGGATTACAGTCAAGACACCTGCTGTTATAAACCCTGCCGCAGAAACTATGGCTAACCACCATGCTATTGACTCAGCAAGCTCTGCTGTTGCTATGATATCGTCGATTGTTCTGGGTGGCGGACCTTCCGGTTGTGGTTGTACACCCGGTTCTTGTATTACATCCTGGACTTCATGTGATATATGCCTTATCACATAGATTGACAAGTGGTCAGTCTTGAATGTGACAGTGCCTGCGCTTTCACTATGCTCTGTTTCTTTTTCCTCTATATCACCGTCTAGTGCGATATAGTACACTTTTGCAGGGAATGGCCCATCGTATGGTAGTGTGACAGTTATCACACCATCAAACTCTCTGATAAATACTCCGGCAGCTTCAATTCTGATTCTAAATACTGCATCATCATCTTCAAGGGCACTTTGTTGTGACGCTGATAAATCGCTAGTTTCCGGTTTATACAGAGTGATTGTGACAGGCTGACCTCCCATTTGATCAACTAACGAAGTTAAAGCGGCTGCATCAAGCGAGATTTTTCCTTGTGGTAGAGATATTTCAAGTCCAAGACCGGCTTCAACAAACGCCTCCAATGCGGCAGGTGGTAAAACAACCTGTATAGCTGTTGGTACTCCTGTTAGATTAAAGCTAACCATACCATTTGTAGCTGCATCTATCAGTTCTTGTGTAAGAGCTGCATCTATCATTAGTGTTACTCTACCGTCAATCATTGAGTACGGAATCGGTATTCCGTTACCCGGAACTGTTTGAACTGTTGTACGTCTTGGTGTAATGTCATCATCTGATGGAGCAAGTCCCGGAGGGCTACCGGTGTTATTCTCTTCAGTGCTTCCGCCACCACCTCCACCGGGACGACGTTGTTGATGACATGCACAGTCGCACAATACAGCTTCCGGACCAAGAACCCTGGCATCTATAATCTCAAAGGATATGGTTGCCGAAGCATTATCTGCAACACCATTTGCAATGAGAGTATCTGCTATAGAAATCTGTAGACCAAGATTTCTGTCGGTTGCTGTGATCTGTGAGCCATCGTTGTTACCACTGCTATGATTATTTGTGACATTCAGAGAGACAACTACTTCAGTACCAATCTCTTCAAAGCCTTCATTTGTGCCTCCGGTCCACCAGGGAGCTGAGTTATATTCGTGATACACAGCAGAACCAAGCGCTGTGATTGGTAAACCACTCAAGACACCGGTACCTCCTGCGATATTCGTAATCTTGACCGTTACTTCTATCTCCTCTGCTTCTATGGCAGCCAGTACTGCAGCATGGTTTGCACCAGCAAAACCTGCGGCATTACCATCTGTTACAATTGCCTCCATAAGGTCAACTTCCCACAGACCTTGATAATATCCACCACCGTCAGAGAACCACATTAGTGAAGTGTTCTGATCGTTGTATGCTTTGATAACAGACTCAAGTACTACTTCTGTTCTTTCTGCTACCAATTCACGGCAGTCATGCCCCGGGTATGTGCAGTCGGCACATGGGCAGGCACATCTTGGGAAGCATATTCTACAGCTTGGGTCTGTGCATGAGTGGAAGCAGTATGAGCAAACAGGATTTGCACAATCACAAGCTCTTGCAAGGCATGGGGCACATGTTCCGCAGGAATCACACTCAAATAGTGCAACACATGCAGAGCAAGCTGCTGCTGCAGTGCATGTTGCACAATCCAGCACTGAACCAAACTCAATATCAAAGTATAGTGGTCTGTTTACATCATCAGAGCCTTGACCTCTTGATTGGATAACTGTAATTACATTTGTACCGGCTTGTAAGGCACCTCTAAGTGCAGCTTCACTCCAAACTGCGGCTTCTGCCCAAGGAACTGTGAGGTTTTCACCGGCTATGCTGAAGTCAACATTTGCTGCTGCACGAGATGAGTTATTATGACCTCTGGTTGCAGTGAAGTTAACCGGTAAACCCAGTGTCACAGCAGTGTTTCCGGATGTGCTGGGTCCGATGAAATATCGATATACTTCCACACCATTTACGAAGATAATAAATCCGTCACTAATACGGTGTGTTCCACCAAACTCTAAGATATCATCAGCATTAAATCCGGCAGGTAAATCAAATGTTCTTGTAAAGGCATATCCACTCCACAAACGTGTTCCATGTGAGAACCTAGATAATAAACCAATACCTGTTGGTATAACTGTTCCATTACTGTTGCTGATTTCCGGTAAATTAGCAGGTAATGCAGTTGGGAAACCTATTGGTGCAACACCTTGTCCCCATCCTTCTTGTATATCACCGGTTGCGGCATTTGTTATTTGTGGTGATTGTGGACTTGTATTAATTGGATTACCATTTGCATTTATATGTGTTGGTGGTGGATTTACTGCGTTCCCACCAGTACCAATTTCCCACGCTGCTGCTGTATAACGCCAATTGCTGCCAAAATCTACGAGTGGTGCAAGCGTTGTAACTGATTGTACTCTGTTTACTGTTACTGTTGCTGTGATGGTTCTGCTTACACCTGCAGTATTGTTCATTCCACCTAATAAAATTGTTCCGTTGATTGTAAATGTTTGGTTTATGTTAGTTCTTTGCGGATTGTACACTGCTGTAACGGTAGAAAGATCCCATCTGACTGATGCTTGACGAGGTCCTGCTGATGTTGTAACTGTGTGTGATAACGGGAGTCTAAGACCTGACTCGGAAATTGGTGCGCCTGTTGGTGACGATACTGTTATACTACGCTCTGCAACACCTGTGAGCTCCGGTCTTAGTGATGGCGTACCTGCAACTGCAATGTGGAATGGCTGTGTATAAATTACACCATTTACAGTAACTATTGTTGCTCTGACATAACTATAGATGTCCAATTGATAGTCATTAAGATTTAAAGTATGACCTGAGTGAATCTTGATACCATCAGCATACCAATCTATAAATCCTACACCATTATTTACTGTACCAACTCTATCATTCATTGTCACAAATCCGGAATCAAGACGTGTACCATTTAGTGTTGCGTTTATTTCGATTCTGTTGTTTCCGGCTTGGATACTATTAACTCTTGGGGTTGAAAGGTTATGTGCGCCTAAGGCTCCAAGAGAACCTGTTCCATCCCACATACCTGAGGTAATCGGATCCGGATAAATGCCATACTCACGGTCAACACGTGTAAACGCAAGGAATGAACCTTGAATCATTGAGTCTCTGACATGTGCTATTGTTAGTTCCGGCATTAACATTATATTATATGAGTAACCAACTGCCTCTATTGAGTGGGAGTCATCATCTGAGAAACCCCAAACTGCTCTGCCTTGCGGCATTGTGTGAGAGAGTATACTATCCCATAAAACTCTGTCTGCTTGTGATTCGGAGTCAAACTTGTTGATAACCTCCATACCAACCATATCATGGTTAGCTATAAACTCACCAACATACGGCATAAACCAACGGCTGGAGCTTGATAGTGCTTTTGCTGAATCCCATGCTAATGACCACTGCGCTCCGGTGTAACGCCCCGGGTGATTTAGACGTGCGATACCGTCAGGAGCAGCAGTACGCATGTTACCCAGCAGATTACTTAATAGCTGTCCGCTACCTGTTCTGTTTATACCATTTGCAAAGTAGAGATTTACATGGTGATCGCCAAGACCTGCAATACTAACGCCTGGTTCGTTTGTACCGGTTAGTGTAACCATTCCGTTACCGCCACGACCCCAACCTGCAGCCATACGTTCAATACGTTGCTGGGTTGGTGGTGCATTTGCACGGTTCATTGGTGAGCCACCTAAGTCTCTATTTAAATGTGCGTATGATGTTGGTCTGTTATGATCTGTAAATGAGACAATGTTAAACCCAAGCTGATAATGACGTTCTGCCATTTGTGCTGTTGAATGGTTTCCGTCTGACGCCCATGAGTGGGTGTGGTGTGCTGCTTTGTATTGTCCCCATGAACCCCAGTTTACTCCTGCATACGGGCTCGTTATTGTATAGTCTCTTGGAGCAGGTGGTGCTATTGCTGAAACTGTCATATTAAATGAGTTAAATATTGTCGGGTCTTGAACAGATGCAACTCTGATATTTGCCTGGCCGGGACGAAGTCCGCGAATATTAGCTATTGCTGTGGGTTCTGCAGATGCTGCTCTGACTATATCAGTATTGCTTGAGAGCCATGTTACACCAAGTTCTACTCCGGTTGCTCCTTCACGTAGAGTAAATCCCGGAACTGCTGCTGTAACTCCGCCGGCCTCACCGGGTGCTCCGGCACGTTGGTTAATTACTGATTGCGTAGCTGATGTTGCACTCATGGATATTATTGGATTCATTGCAGATGGGCCTTGTCCTATTTGATAACCACTGGTAAATTGTGGATTTGATACGGTAAATGTTGCACTACCCCAGTTGTTCCAACCTGTGACAGGCCCATGAGGTACCCAGCGTATCAATAATTCACTTCTGTTACATGAGTCTGCAGGTAAGATAACAGACCTTGTTGGTGAACCTGCTGTGTTAATAACAGCATCTCCACCTGAAAGGTTAAACCATGTTACACCTTCGTCATAGCTGTATTGAAGTCTGACTTGTGCAATATTTGTTGATGTAAAGTTGTACGTAAAGCTTACACTACCTATACCTAATGTCTCAACTGCAACTACCGGATGTGTTGATCCTGAACCGGTAGCTTGTCTAATTGTCAGACCTTCGGTAATTGGGGTTGCAGAAGATGTTCCACCAATGATTTGGTTTAATCCTTCTTGATTGGTGAAAAATCCACGTTTTATACCCGACACAAACGGGGTAAAGTCCATATCTGCTGATGCAGGGCTGGTTGGACTAGAGTCAATTATCATTTGCATTGTTGGTGCATGTAGAGTCTGCTGTATACTATACCCTGCTCTTGCTGCACCAACCTGACCAACTGCATCAGGAGGCGTATCGTTTTCAAAGTCAATAATGAAAATCGTTTGACCCGCTGTTCTCATCGGTTGACCTGCCCGGCTTGACCCTGCTGGCCACACTCTATTTGCCCAGAAACGTATATGATATACTTGCCAGCTTGGTGTTGTGGCATTTGACTGAACTGTAACTGTAAAGTCACCGGGTGGTTCTGCAAACTCTAAGTATAAATATCTTGTACCTTCTCTTCTGGCAAGTGTTGCAGATGTATCAGAGGAGTTTGTTGTTGTCCACTCCCAACCTCTTTGATAGTCACTCCAGTTTTGTTGAGTAACACTATAGTTAAATCCTGCACCCGGTACAATGTTTACACCTGTTGGAATAGTTGCTTCAAAGCTGTCGCAATGGCAACGCCACTCAGGTGACTCAGGGCATGTACATGGTGCAGTAATACCGGTCACATCGTAGATACGTAGGTTGCGAATATCTAAAGATGCTGCTGAGACCATACTGATTCTAAAAGTAGTTGAACTATCTTCTATCCAGGTTGCTACAACCGGTGTCCAAGATGATGCACTTAAATTACTAATTGTTGTTTGTCCATTCGCTGATGTTTGATTACCACGTATATGTATTGTGCTTGAACTTCTTGCTTCAAACTCAACTCTATACTCTCTACCATTAACACCAACAAAACCATCGGATACATCACGTAATATCTCAATTTCTCTATTTACATTTGTTGCTGTCCATCTAAAGAAACGATCTCCTTGATTAAAGAATATTGAATGATCTGCTGAACTAACTTTTTGTACACCTGAATTATAACCTGTTCCTACTAATGTATCTCTAGCACCTGTTGAACCTGCTTGTGTATTAAGTCTGCTAAAGTCTAACTCCCAGACTTTGTTTACATGTAACTGACATGGGTTACATTCGTAGATTTCGCAACCGGGCGGGCAGATAGCGATGATTCGCAGTGCGGTATAAGTAATATCTGCACCATTAACTGCTGCTGTTGCAGATAATCTTCCTGTACCAACAAGAGCTACATTTGCAGCTGACAATGTATACTCCATTTTAAATGTAGTACCTACATTTACTGAAGCACCATCTGTAGTTTGTCCTGCTCTATATCCACCACCTTCAAAACGCCAACGAGGTGCTGATGCTTGTGAAAATGTTGCTTCATACTCGAACCTATAATCATGTCCAGGTTTGGTTGTAATAGCTGATGGTTGAAAAGCAACACTTTGTCCTGCTCCACCTCTACCAGATAGTACTATTTCTTTACCTCCTGCACCATCCCTTACTATAATATTTCCTGTATTATGTGAGGTAATAAATGTTCTACCTATATTAGAAGCACTATCTTGGTTAGTTAGACCTGCATCCGTTTGCATATCGTATAGTACATTCTCGTGTTGCGGTACAATATGTGTGATATTAATTGTAACACTTTCTATAAGACCTAAATCAGCCGGTCTTTGGTTTGCTGCAACATTTGCATCGGGGTTATCTGTAATCATCATCAAATACAAATGTGTTGTATGTGTTGTAAAGAAAGTCGCTATTTGATCAGATGTTAATGAATAACTAGTTGATGCTATTGGATTTCCCCATACTGCAGCTAACACATTGCCACCATTAAGTGCTGCTAAGTTTCCTGTTGGAAAACCAGTAGCATCTTCTGTTCCAGTTGGTCTACTTGTATTTGTCCATGCAACTAATCTGCGATTATTAGCAGTTGCTCTAATTGTATATACTAGTTCTACTGAAGCAATATTCTCAAAGTCTTCACTTATCTCAGGTGGTATTTCAAGTTTCAAAGCACCATATGCATTACCTGAAGGTGCACCTATACGATGTGGAGCAACTGCATCTGCATTTGCAAAACTCCAAGCATGTGTTACATCTACTGAACTGGTGCTTACATTTGTTGGTGCCATCATTGGTTCTATTGCTAAGGAATCAGCATCAATTTCACAATACAGACATTCTATTTCACAATCACAATCAAAATCACATTCACAACAAATACATACAAACTCACACTCACAAAAATCAAAGCATGTGCAGTATTCTATGTATTCATCATCACAGAAACACTCACATATACAATAGAATGGTAGTTCATCTTGGTCACCAGCATCTATTGTATTCTTATTACCCAGTGCAGAATCTATGAAATTATTGATAAAATCATATAGATTATCCGGCATTTCATATGAGTTTTCTTCACCCTCATCATCATTAGATGGTGGAGGTGGATGCTCGCAGTCACCGTCACAATCATCTTGTATTGGTGGGATATTTAGTCCTGTCTCATACTCGCAGGTGCAATCGTCACTTCCGCAACCTACATCGAAGTCAAACACACTACTGTCAATAGGTATAAACTCGGTGTCATCGTTGTCGATACTGTCTGCCAGAGCCATAATTGGCAATATTGTAGTTAGCATAAATGCTGTAAGTACAAGTGCCAATAGGCGGTTTGTTGCTTTTTTTACTTTTTTTCTACTTAGTTTTGATAGTAATTGTTTTTTCATGTGATCCTCCGTTTTTCTGTTAGTGATTGTTGTTGTTTATTGTGTATTGTTTTTTGTTTTGGTAATAATTTACATAGCTAAACGCAATTACCCACAACTAATATAGCAAAATGGCTAATAGCAGACTAGCTTGAATACCATGTTAATATGGCACTATCTTGACATTTTTGAGAAATTAGGGGTAAGCACACTAAAGTCCACTTCCGATTCAACTGTGAACGTTACTCCAGGAAGTGTTATTAAGATATTACATTTTCTATGTACGGTTATGTATGTTTGTACTTTATAGTTTTTTCAGCTATCATTTCAATATTAGAAATACGTTTTTCTTCAATCATTCTTAAAACATTATTTGAACTTTTCTTGTAATAATCACTTAGCTCATCTGATGACATACCTATTGTTTTAAGTGATTTTTGTTCTCTATTTTTTCTAAGTTCATCTATAAACATATTACTCAACCCCTTCAATGAGCATAATCGGTGGCATAATTTCAATATAACCATATCCTTCTGAAATTGTTATTCCTCGTACACTTTCAATTGTTCTGACATTTGTTAAATGCCTAAAGTTCATAGAAACTAACACATTTGCACCACTTACTATAGCAAATCCAATATGAAATCTATCATTTCTATGTTTATCTGACACTAAAAGTCCGCTGTTCTTAACAAGTTCTGCTATTCTTAACACTTCATCATTAAACTCTATTATATTAAATGTTATCTCTGATAGATATGATAAGAGGATATTTATCTTTTTTATGTTTTTGATATCATTAATCTCATCAAGAGTAATTCTTGATACAATAACATCGTACTTTCCATCTTTGATTTTTTGCCATAATGCTAATGTTTCTGACATTTCTTTTGGACTTGTTTTTTCATCAAGATAGCCTATAACACTAGTATCCAGGTACAGCTTTAATTTCTTCATATCTTACCTCTATTGTTGTACTTTGATTTTAGCAAGGATTTAATATAAATGTCAATTGTTATTATCATTTTCACATTGAAACTTACTTCAGTAATCTGTTTTTCTTGACCTTGGGTTGTAGATTTGCTACAATACTGCAATGATAGCAAATCAAAATACACATTACCCTAAGTTGAAAGGAACTGATCAAAAAATGAAAAACCATTATGAACTTATTGGAGCAAAGATAAAAAACCTAAAGGGTGGCGTTATTATGGACGTAACATCTCCCGAACAAGCAAAAATCGCAGAAGACGCCGGAGCATGTGCGGTTATGGCACTAGAACGTGTACCTGCTGATATTCGTGCTGTTGGTGGTGTGTCCAGAATGAGTGACCCTAAGATAATAAAACAAATACAAAAAAGCGTAAAAATACCGGTTATGGCAAAAGTACGCATAGGGCATTTTGTTGAAGCTGAAATCCTTGAAGCACTTGGAGTTGATTGCATTGACGAAAGCGAAGTATTAACACCTGCTGACGATAAGTACCATGTTGACAAAAGAAAATTTACAACACCATTTGTGTGCGGAGCAACAGACTTGGGAGAAGCCTTACGAAGAATCGATGAGGGAGCGGTGATGATTCGTACAAAAGGTGAAGCAGGAACAGGTGATATTATTCAAGCAGTGAGACATATAAGAACAATCAACAGCGAAATTAGAATGATACAATCTGCACGTGACGATGAGTTATACCAAAAAGCTAAAGATTTACAAGTATCATACAATCTTGTTGAATATGTTTATGAAAACGGAGCATTACCTGTTTTGAACTTTTCTGCCGGAGGAGTTGCAACCCCTGCTGATGCAGTGCTTATGATGAAGCTTGGAGCACAAGGTGTGTTTGTAGGTTCAGGCATTTTTAAATCCGGTGACCCGAAAAAGCGAGCAAGTGCAATTGTTAAAGCAGTTGCAAACTTTGAAGATAGTAAATTACTTGCAGAGCTGTCAGAGGATTTGGGAGAAGCAATGGTAGGGATAAATGAGAGTGAGATTGAAATCTTAATGGCGAAACGGTAATAATTCATAATTCATAATTCATAATTCATAATTACTTAAATTTTAAATATCAGTTGTTAAACATAGTTTAAGTTTGGTTATCGTTTAATAAGTACTATCTTTTAATTTTGTTCATTATGCATTATGAATTATGAATTATGCATTTCCTCCCTAATCCCTAATACTTATTGGAGTTTGTTATGTTTGATTTACATAGTAAACCGGAAAATCCAGAAACTCATATAGAACCGGGAAAACGTTTTAATGTGCTGAACTATAAATCTATACCTACAGGTGTTATAGATTGGCATTGGCATGAAGATATTGAAATACTCTTTGTAAAAACCGGTAACATCACTGTTTATATGGAAGACACGATATATACTCTGAGTGACGGAGATGCCCTTATAATGCCTCCTGGTGTCTGTCATAAAACGATAATTAACTACCCCCCCCCCGACTATCTGATGAGTGTTATTTGCTTTTCTAGCTCACTCTTTACGGGTCGTGGTGAACGTAGATATATAGGCCCGCTCCGTTTGAACGGCACTCCATTTATTCTCAAGTTATCTGAAGATAATAACTGGCAAACAATAGCACTTCATGTTGTACGACAGCTTGCTTTATTTGCTGATATGGACGACCTAACATCACGTGAGCTTGAGTTTTGTGGGTGGATTTTTGTACTTTGGAGTAGGATTTATGACAATCATTATGCAAATCTCCCGGAAACAGTAGCTTACCAAAAATTATACAAAAAAATGCTCAGCGCATTAAATTATATGCATGAGCATTATGGCGAAAAGCTTACAAGCAGCACTTTAGCACGACAAGTTCATTTGAACGTCGCTACTTTTTGTCGTTATTTTAAACAACTTATGGGCGAGTCACCGCTTAATTATCTAAACTCTTATAGAATTAGTCAAAGTCGAACCTTACTTATTGAAACTAACGACACTGTCGCCAACATTGCTTCACGTTGCGGTTATGGCAGTCTTAGTTATTTTAACAGAGATTTTAAGAACCGAATGAGAATGACCCCCTCCGAGTACAGAAAACATTGACTACAAGCTTTGGTGTTCGACGAGAGATGCATAGATGCCTCCTTTGGCAATAAGCTCCTCGTGGTTGCCATATTCTGCAATTTTACCATCCTGTAGTGCAATAATAAGATCGGCTTTTCTTATTGTTGATAGTCTATGTGCGATTACAATAATTGTTCTTTGACCGATTATTTTACTAATCGCTTTTTGTATTTCTCGTTCGGTTTCGGTGTCTACTGCTGATGTTGCTTCATCTAACAATAAAATCGGGCTGTTGCGTAATACCGAGCGTGCAATAGCTAGACGTTGCTTTTGTCCGCCACTGAGACGAACACCACGCTCACCAATAACAGTTTCGTATTTATCCGGTAAACCTTCAACAAACTCATCAACACATGCAATTTTTGCAGCTTCTTCAATCTGCTCAGCAGTTGCATTTGCACTGCCATACGAAATATTTTCAGCTATTGTGCCATTAAACAAAAATACGTCTTGCAGTACCAAGCTTAATTGATTTCGCAGACTTTCAAGAGTCATATCCTTGATATCAATTCCATCCATTCGGATAGAACCGGCGGTTGGATCATAAAATCGTGCTATAAGTCCTGATATTGTTGTTTTCCCAACACCTGTGGGTCCAACAAGTGCTATCATTTGTCCTGCTTTTGCCTCAAAACTTATGTTTTCTAATACTTCAATATCGTCCTGATATGCAAATGATACATTATCAAACTCAACCTGACCGCTTAATCTATCAACTGCAATAGCGTTAGGACTGTCTTTAATCTCCGGCTCTATGTCGAGTATTTCGAACACTCGTTCTGTGCCTGCCAAAGCTTGTTGAATGTCTTCGACTATTCTTGTAAGTGTTGCAATTGGTGTGTAAAATAGGTTTAAGTATAATAAAAATGCTACAACGTCAGCAATATTTAACCCTGTTCTTAATGCAATAATCGGTCCCGCAATAAGTACAATAACCGTTCCAAGAACTGTGATAAATGCAACCGACGGATGCAAAACTCCAACAAAAAACAATGCTTTTATAAGCATAGTTACATGCTGTGTTGATTTTTCTCGAACTTTTTTTGATTCGTATTCTTGTTTGTTAAAAACTTGGATTTCTTTGATTCCCGAAAAATTATCTTGTAGTACCGCATTTAACTCCGCTATACGCTCCTGTCCTTTTTTGAAATATTTACGCATAAGTCTTGGAAGCATTGAAACTACTGCAATAAACGGTATTGGTATACACACCAACAGTGCAAGTATCGGGTTTATTGTAAATAGTATTATCAACACACCCACAATTGTTAATACGCTGGTTGTGACTTCCGGCAAAGCGTGTGCAACGAGATTTTCAAACGTACTTGTGTCGTTGATAACTCTTGACATTAGCTGTCCTGTTTGTTTGTCATGATAGTAGCTCATGGATAATTTCTGTAAGTGGTCATACACAATACAACGCACTCTGTTTACCATGTTCCATGATGCTATGTGCGATAAGTAACTGTTAAAAAACTGACATATTCCGCGCACAGTAAAACACGCAAGCAATATCATAGCGAGCATTACAATCTCGTTTATCCCTGCTTCCAGATTGCCACTTTCCATTATTGCTATAATACGTCTTGTTATTTCCGGTGCTGCAAGGTTTGCTGCTGTTATGATAAATAGTGCAATTGTGGATATTATAAATAAATGCGCCCAAGGCCCTGCATATCTAAATAATCGAATGAGTTTTTTCATACTAAGCTGTTGCCCCAACTCTCGTAGAGTTTTATTTTATGTGAACATTCTGATTGTGTTTTGCCGTTTGCTAAGATGTACACTTTTACTTTTGGTTCAGTACCTGACGGGCGAACAATGATTGCCGTGCCATCTTTTGTTCCATATCGTAAAACATTTGAACCTTTAAGCTCAATTTCTGTTATTTTGCCTGAATCTACATCAAGCTCTGTGCCATCCTGATAATCACGTCTCATTATGACTGGGACACCTGCTATTTCTTTTGGTGGTGATTCCCTAAGGTTTTCCATCAGTTTTCTCATTTTGTGTATACCGTCAAGCCCCGGCATAACAAGGTTCATAGTTAGCTCTGCGTAGTCGCCGTATTTTTCATAAAGCTTAATAAGTGCATCATGTAAGGTCATTCCCTGCCCTGCATACCATGCTGCCATTTCTGCCAGTAGCATGGATGCTGTTATAGCGTCTTTATCACGCACAAAGTCACCAATCATATAACCATAGCTCTCTTCGTAAGAATATATGACATTGTTGGTGCCGTTTGCTTCAAGTGCGTTTTTCTTTTCTGCCATAAACTTAAAGCCGGTAAATGTGTCAAAACAAGCAAGTCCGTTTTTATCGGCAATTGTACGAGCCATTTCTGTTGTAACGAGTGATTTTAGCGTTGCCGGTTTTGGTGGCATTGTTCCTGCTCTGTTTTTTGCTCCGATTATATAGTCGAGCAATAATACGCCTGTTTGGTTACCCGATAAAGTGATGTACTTATCTTGCAGTCGTACCATAATACCTACTCTGTCGGCATCGGGGTCGGTGCCTATTATTAAATCCGCTCCATGCTCTTTTGCAAGCTCAATAGCCAGTGCAAATCCTTCAGGGTTCTCAGGATTTGGTGATATGACAGTCGGAAATGAGCCGTCTATTTTCATTTGCTCGGGTTCACAGATAATATGCTTTAGCCCAAGTCGCCGTAAGGCTTCCGGCACCATCTTGTAGCCTGCTCCGTGAAACGGTGTATATACAAGTTTAAATGTATCGGCAACTTTTTTCACAGCTTCATAATCATTTGCTTGTGCCATCACGTTTTGCATAAACTTTTCGTCGGTTTCTGCTCCCATAATGGTTATAAAGCCTTGTTCTGTTGCTTTGTCATAGTCCATAGTTTTTACAGAGTCAAAAATATGAAGGTTTTCCATGTTTTTTGCGATTTCTTCTGCGTGTTGTGGCGGCAGTTGAGCACCATCCGACCAATAGACTTTGTAGCCGTTGTATTCTTTTGGGTTGTGACTTGCGGTTATGTTTATCCCTGCTATACAGGCGTATTCACGTATGGCAAATGATAGCTC
>JAITFR010000188.1 GCA_031281255.1 Oscillospiraceae bacterium | reverse complement strand
CCGCAGATACGTACAATTTGGGACAGTGTACCAACACAACTTGCAAGAGAGAATAAAAAGTTTTCTCCGGGTATTATACGTAAAGGTTCTCGTTTGAGTGATTATGAAACATCTCTTAGGTGGTTATTAGATTGCGGTTTATTGTACCATGTCAAACAAATTAACAAACCTTCTTTACCACTTGCAGGATATGAGACCAATGCATTTAAGATATATATGCATGACGTAGGTTTGCTTGCAGCTAAAGCTAATCTTGACGCAAGCACTTTGTTGGAGGGTAATCGTATCTTTGAAGAGTTTAAAGGAGCATTAACAGAGCAATATGTAATTCAAGAAATGATATCAAAGGACATTAAACCCTACTATTGGGCAAGCGAAGGAAAAGCAGAGGTTGATATAATCTTTAAAAATGGAATGAATGTTTACCCTCTTGAAGTAAAAGCAGAAGAAAATCTTCAAAGTAAAAGCCTTAAAATATATAGTGAAAAATACAATCCACAAGTTTCTTACCGAACCTCAATGCGTGCTTATCGAGATGATGGTTGGCTTATTAATATACCTCTCTATGCTATAGGCACTGACTTTTACGATTCTAAATTTATCCACAAAGCGGGGCGAACACCAGTATCGATGACGACATCGAGATCATAGATACTAACACCGCCGACATAATCGACACGAGCAGCATAATCACCAATGGCACCTGGCGACCGAAGCCACCACCAACTTGCTTCTCCGTTAGAGTTAAGAGCAACTCTTGTAGAATTGTCTTCAAAGAATGTTAATGCTTCATCAATACTTAGCAAGAAAATCTTATCTACTGTATCATTGCCACCGGGAGTTCCATATTTCGGATTGTCGTTGTTTATAACATTTGTCTCTAGTATTCTGTTTTGGTCAGTAAGGCTGAAATTATTTAAAAACTCATTATTTAAGTAATTGCGAATAGAACTAAACTCCCATGTTATATCTCCACCATTAGTATGGTATGATCTTCTTTCAATTACATCAATGCTTAAAATTAGTGCAGTCGTACCACTTCTTTCAAGAACTAACCAATCATATCCACCAAATTCTATTATATCTATATTAGGTGAGTCTGAGTTAAATAAACCACACGCTCCCAGTGCTGCAATCATTACAATTGCTAATACTAATGCTACTAATTTTTTCATTATCCATCTCTCTTTGTTGTTTATTTTGGAAACGAAAAATGCCGTGTACGTTAAGAACAATTAGTTCCTTTTAGCAAACTGCGGTTCCTAATGCGAGCCGCAGGTTCGCTATGTACACAGCACGTTATGTGCTTCACAATCGACTATTTTCTATGAAGTTCTTGCGAAAATTCGCATATGATAGTAAAATAGTCCTCGTGGTATTTCGATAAGAAATTGTGTACGTAGGATGATACGTATGCAGGGCGGGGAGTGTTCTTACCACTTCTCGCCTGCCGCAGGCAAGCCTGCGAGGCACTTTCGTTTCCGTTTATTAGTATATATTATGATAAAATATAATGCAAGTATATTTTTACATTTGCTCTCTTGCACTCTCGATTATTTTAAAGCCGTGTTTTTTTGCGGTAGCTTCTCCGCTCTTGCGGTAATAGTCTGTCACTTGAGTAGGGGTCATGTCTTTTATTTTTTCATAAATCGTAAGACGGATTTGATTGACCTCTTGCTCGATAAGGTTAATCGTTTTCATCATCAACAACCTCCTTTGGTGAATATCTCCTTTGATTATACTACAAAAACATAAAATTCTACATTTGATTTGTAAAT
Organism: Oscillospiraceae bacterium; assembly: GCA_031281255.1. Lineage (GTDB taxonomy): Bacteria > Bacillota > Clostridia > Oscillospirales > Oscillospiraceae > WRMH01. The sequence goes on along the minus strand of JAITFR010000188.1, from coordinate 2,171 downwards.
ATTTACCGTGGGTAAACTCCTAAAATAAGTTCCACAGTAGGCTCGACTGTAGCAACTTACTGTAGCAATTAACTCACCATTTATGTTCATGCAATTTTCTTGACACTATTACTTCTCATTGTTACGATAAAGTTAGTAAAAAAGTGGGAGATGATGACAATGATACATAATATTCCCGAACCAGATATTAGTCCGGATTTCACCATAGATGATATTCATAAAATCCGTGAGTATCATTATGAAATGTTAAAAGATGCAACATCAGAGGAGCGCAAGAAATTTTATTGTGATGCTTCTCGCAGAGTTCAAGAACGGATAGCAAAATTCAGAAACGAACGTGTTATGATTTCAACCTAAGTTGATTGCAAAATAAGCATTGACAATAGTATAGCAGTATGTCAAAAAGCGGTGTACCCTACCATGAGTGGGAGCTAAAAATTAATCTCGAGTGGTCATTTTGATCACTCGAGATTTTAAACTGTATGATTACACCTCTAATACATGCCGCCCATGTCCGGGTGACCGCCGCCGGGCATTGGAGCCGGAGGTTCGGGTATATCAGAAACTAAGGATTCTGTTGTTAAGACCATTGCTGCTACAGATGCTGCGTTTTCGAGAGCTGAGCGGCAGACTTTGGTCGGGTCAACAATACCGGTTTTTATCATGTCGCAATACTCTTGTTTTGCTGCATCAAAACCGTAAGTTGCTTTACCGTTACTCTTGATTTTATCGAGAACAACAGCACCTTCAAGACCTGCATTTGCGGCGATTTGTGTAACAGGACATTCCAGAGCCTTTGAAACCAGTGCCATACCGGTTCTTTCATCACCTGATGTGCTGTCAAGAAGCTTATCTACTGCTTTTGATGCTACAACATAGATTGTTCCACCACCAGCGACGATACCTTCTTCAACTGCTGCACGAGTTGCATTAAGAGCATCCTCCATACGGAGTTTCTTTTCTTTCATTTCTGTTTCTGTGGCTGCACCAACCTTGATAACAGCTACACCACCGGAAAGCTTTGCAAGACGCTCCTGAAGTTTTTCTTTATCATAATCGGATGTGGTAATTTCAATCTCTGTGTTGATTTGATTGATACGTGCTTTGATTTCTTTTGCATCGCCTTTACCCTCTACGATGATGGTATTGTCTTTTGAAGCTTTGACTTGACGTGCTGTTCCGAGCATTTCAACTGTTGCTTCTTTGAGTTCCATACCAAGCTCGCTGGAGATAACCTCGCCACCTGTGAGTGCTGCAATGTCACGGAGCATTTCTTTACGTCTGTCGCCAAAACCGGGAGCTTTTACGCATAGACAAACAAATGTACCACGAATCTTGTTGAGGATAATTGTTGCAAGTGCTTCACCTTCAACATCCTCTGCGATGATAACAAGCTTACGTCCACCTTGAACGACTTGTTCAAGTACAGGTAGAATCTCTTGAATGTTTGAGATTTTTTTATCTGTGATAAGAATGTATGGGTCGTCGATAACAGCTTCCATTTTTTCTGCATCTGTTATCATATATGGTGTGATATAACCACGGTCAAACTGCATGCCTTCAACAACTTCTGAGTATGTTTCGGCTGTTTTTGATTCTTCAACTGTGATAACACCGTTGCGTGATACTTTTTCCATTGCTTCGGCAATTAAATCGCCAATCATATCTTCGCCTGATGATACTGCACCAACACGAGCAATGTCTTTTGAGCCTGATACCGGTGTTGAGTTTGCTTTAATTGCATCAACTGCTGCAATAACTGCTTTTTCGATACCTAATTTCATAACCATTGGGTTTGCACCTGCGGCTACGTTTTTGATACCTTCGCGAATCATTGCTTGGGCGAGCATTGTTGCTGTTGTTGTACCGTCACCTGCTACATCGTTTGTTTTTGATGCAACTTCTTTAATGAGTTGAGCACCCATGTTTTCAAACGGGTCTTGCAGTTCGATTTCTTTTGCGATTGTAGCACCGTCATTTGTGATTAGCGGGGAGCCGTACTTTTTATCAAGAACCACGTTCCTGCCTTTTGGTCCAATTGTTAGTCTGACAGTGTCAGCAAGATGGTTGACTCCTTTTTCTAAAGCTCTGCGAGCTTCTTCGCCGTAAATAATTTGCTTTGCCATTTTTGTAAACTCCTCCTATTTCTACTTCACAATTGCAAGGATGTC
>JAITFR010000185.1 GCA_031281255.1 Oscillospiraceae bacterium | reverse complement strand
AAGGATGTTTTATTAGTAACCTCTGCGGCAGTTGGAGCAGGAATGGGTTGCCTAAATATAAAAGAAAAACCTGAATCAATATCCGAAAGACAAGCACTGGCAGCCATAGGGCAAGGTAGGTTGATGCATTTGTATGAAAAACTTTTTGCTGAACATGGTACAGTTGTTGCACAGGTATTGCTGACAAAAGACGATCTTGAAGAAAACGAGCGTTGTTTTAATGCAAAAACAACTATTAAGCAAATATTAGCATACAACGCAGTGCCAATTATCAACGAAAACGACACTGTTTCTTATGAGCAGATAAAGTTTGGCGACAACGACACCCTATCGGCAATGGTAGCGAACTTAGTTGAAGCAGACTTGTTAATACTTCTCTCTGACATTGATGGTTTGTACTCAAAAGACCCGCGAAAAGATGATAAAGCGGTTTTAATCCCAATAGTTGAGGAGATAACACAAGAGATTGAAGATATGACAGGTGGAGCAGGAAGTGAGCTTGGAAGCGGTGGAATGACAACAAAAATAGCAGCAGCAAAAATAGCAATGTCAAGCAATATTCCAATGATTCTAACAAACGGAAGCTCCCGCGAATGTCTCACCTTTCTAAAACCGGACTCAGAAATGTTTACAGGCACTGTGTTTTTTAGGGAATAGAGAGTAGGGAATAGGGAGTAGAGAGTAGAATTCTGAGAAAATGTGAAACATTTTCCTAATGCGTTGCATGCAACGCGATGCCCTCTTTAGCAAAATGAGGTTAAAGTCAACAAAGTTGACTTAGGGTGATTTGTTAAGGATAATAAAACCTAATTTCTAGCGTTTTTATATATTTGCATAATCAATAATTTTGTATTTTCTTGTAAAATATTTGCAACTTTTTGTTGTTTGTATAGCTTGTAATGTTTGTGTATAATGGGTATAGAAATATTGTTCTTATAAACATGGAGCAAAAGACATGCAAACAGATAAAAAAAATAAATTAACATTTATGGATTTTTGTTCCGGCATTGGTGCTGGTCGTCTTGGTATTGAGCGAGGTATGGGTGCTGTATGTGTGGGTTACTCTGAAATAATGGAATCTAGTATTAAAACATATAAAAAAATACACAATACAGAAAACGAAAAAAATTATGGCGATTTAACAACAATAAAAACCGCAGAATTACCTAGTTTTGATATAATGATTGCAGGATTCCCATGTCAAACTTTTTCAATTATTGGGCAACGTCAAGGCTTAGAAGATGACAGAGGACAAATTATTTATCATCTGGTAAGAATATTAAAAGATAAAAATGTCCCTTATTTTATACTAGAAAATGTTAAGGGTTTAATTAATCATGATAAAGGGAAAACAATTAGAACAATTGTTAAGTTGTTAGAGAACGCTGGTTATTATACAGGATATAAAGTGTTAAACTCTGTTAAGTACGGGGTTCCACAAATGAGAGAACGTGTTTATTTCATAGGCATTAAAAAAGACAAATTAACACATGGGAAATTTATTTGGCCAAATGAAATTAAAACGCCTGATGTTAGTGAATACTTATGTGATGAAAATCCGGCACTTTTGGATGTTAATGATTTTACTTTTCAAAAATATTTAAACAATAAGTATAACAAAAACAGAGTTAATGTTAACGACTTACTAAAAAAGGATTATTTAGTCATTGATACTAGACAATCAGACTTACGAACTTACGAAGGAAAAGTGCCAACACTAAGAACCGGAAGGCATGGGATTCTATATGTAAAAAATAATATGTTATGCAAACTCTCTGGTTTTGAAAGTTTATTATTACAAGGTTTTGATAAAGATCTTTCTAATAAAGCGGTAAAAGAAACCACAATGCAACTTCTATTATCACAAGCTGGAAATGCAATGACAGTATCTGTAATTGAGCAAATATCGAGTAAACTGCTTGAATATACAAAAAGAGGAAGTTAGTATATATGACAAAAGAACAGTTGTTAGGTTCAAAAACAGCAAAAAAAGGTTTTAGTAATGAACGAGATATTACTGTAAAATTCAACAATTGGAAAATAGATAAAGATGCCCAAGATTGGCTTATTCTTATGAACTACAACTTGGATAGAATTGAGTATGTTAAAGCAGTTGTTATTCATGGTCACAAAGCAGATATAAATGTTCAAATCTCAATAAAGCTTAAAACAGCATTGGATGTAGAAAACATACAAATAAAACTTGTAAGCAATCAGAAGGGATTTAATCAAATTGATAAACGCCCTGTTGACAGGTATAAAGAACTATGGAATATACCTGATAATATAGTAAGTATATTAAAAAGATTTACCGGTGAACTCTTACCAAATATATCACACTCTCGCGATGCACGAAGAATGTTTATTGACGAATTTTCTGATAATGAACAAATAGAGATGTTTGATTATTTGAATAAAAATCGCACTCTAATTGTTAGTGATATTTTACGTGGTCGTGGAGAATTCGCAGCAGAATGGATTATTGTTGCTCAAAAAAAGAATCAAGAAGCTCGTTGGGTGCTAAAAAACATTAATGAAGTAATGAATCATTATAATGGTTTAGCGAGGATTAGTTCTCGTGGCAGTATTCTAATAGGAAAGATTTTAGTTCAAAGAAAAGGTGGAACACCAGACCCGACTAGTTTACAATTCAAAATTAACCCTGCAGAACTATTTTATATATAAACATAAACACTTTACAAAGTTTTGTTATTTTATCAATTCATAAATAGGACTTAATTAGGAGATAACGTATGATCACACCACTTACAGAATACGGCATTCGGGCAAAAAAAGCCTCAACAGAAATGGCTTTGCTTAGTTCAGATATAAAAAGCATTATGTTAGTTAGAATGGCTGATGAAATCAGACAAAATAAAGCTGACATACTTAACGCCAACAATATAGATGTGACCGAAGCTAAAGAAAAAGGCATAAGCACAGCACTGCTTGATAGACTAACTCTTACAGACGATAGAGTTGAAAGCATAGCAAAAGGATTAGAAGACCTTGCAGCTTTGCTTGACCCTATTGGTGAAGTTTTAGGTTTCTGGAAGGCAGCACAAGACTTAGAAATTACTAAAGTGCGAGTACCAATAGGTGTTATCGGAATAATATATGAAGCAAGACCAAATGTTACCGCAGATGCTGCCGGTATATGTTTCAAAACAGGAAACGCTGTAATACTAAGAGGTTCAGGCGAGGCGATAAACTCAAATAAAGCAATTGTTAAATCGTTAACCCAAGCGGTCAGCGACGTTGGCGGACCCGATTTTGCAATACAACTACTGGAAGATACCAGTCGTACAACAGCTACAGAGTTTATGAAAATGAACAAATACATGGATTTATTGATACCACGAGGTGGAGCAAAATTAATTGAGACTGTGGTCAGAGAAGCAACAGTACCAATCATTGAAACAGGTACAGGTAACTGCCATATTTTTGTTGATGTATCTGCTGATATAAAAAACGCTGTAGATATTGTTATAAATGCAAAAACGCAACGCCCCGGTGTGTGCAATTCTGTTGAAACGCTTTTAGTACACAAGAATATTGCATCCAAGTTTTTACCCTTTATGTCGGAAGCATTAAAAAGCTTTAATGTTGAGATAAGAGCCTGTGCAAAGAGTCAAAAATATTTTTCATCTGCAAAAACTGCTACAGAAGAAGATTATTATGAGGAGTATCTTGACTTGATACTGGCTGTAAAAATAGTCGAAGGTATTGAAGAAGCTATATTACACATCAACACTTACGGCACTTCACATACAGAAGCAATTTTAACAAATGATTGTGAATCAATTGAACGTTTTCCAAAAGAAGTTGATGCAGCAGTGGTATTGGTAAACGCATCAACAAGATTTACAGACGGTGGAATATTTGGATTTGGTGCAGAAATTGGTATTAGCACCCAAAAACTACATGCTCGCGGCCCAATGGGATTAGAAGCTATGACATCAATAAAATACATAATAAAAGGCGAAGGTCAAGTGAGATTATAGTGAAACTAACAGACAAACAAGAAGAAATATTCTCCCGACAAATACTGATGAAAAGCATTGGTGAAGAAGGGCAGTTAAAACTACTTAAAGCAAAGGTGCTTGTTGTTGGGTGCGGGGGTCTTGGAGCACCTGTACTTTTATACTTAACCGCAATGGGTATTGGTCATTTAGGTTTATGTGATAACGACACAGTAGCTTTATCAAATCTTAACAGACAAGTGCTTTTTACTCCAAACGATGTAGGAAAATCCAAAGCTCTTACTGCACAAAAACAATTAAAAACCTTAAACCCAACGCTGGACACAACAGTATACAATCAAACAATGGATGAGAAGCTTGCAAAATCAATTGTTCAAGACTATGATATAGTTCTGGATTGTCTGGATAACTTCGACACAAGGTTTGTTTTAGGAGATGCTTGCTTAGAGCTTGATAAACCTTTAATTCACGCAGGAGTTGATGAGTTTTACGGGCAGTTAATGACAATAATACCGGGAAAAAGTCCATGCTTACGTTGCCTTTTCCCTGATGGTTTAATAAAAGAAAAAAGAAATAAAACATTTGGTATTATTGGCACAACTCCGGCAATATTAGGCTCAATGCAAGCAATGGAAGCAGCAAAGCTTTTACTAGGTTTAGATGTTTTCACAAATGGTTTAATAACATATGACGGCTTGGAGCAAACGTTAGATAACGTGACAATTTCAGCAGTAGAAACTTGTTTGTGTAAGATTTATGGAGTTGAATAAGTGTGCGGTGAGGTGTATGTGTTTTTCGATTTTTTGCGAGTTTGCGAAGCACTGTTTGAGCAAAAAATGCGCTAAAAATACATATACCGAGCGCAAGCACACGTAGGAAAAACTTTAGGGTAAGAGAGGGTAATTATGAATATTTTTGTTACAGGTGGAGCCGGGTATATTGGAACTCACACAATACTTGAGCTTTTAGCGTTAGACTACAATGTGGTTGCTGTTGATGATTTTTCTAACAGTAAACCAGATGCTATAGAGCGTGTAAAAGAGCTTGCAGGACGAGATTTTACTTTTTATGAAGCGAATGTTTGTGATATTAATAAAATGGATGAAATATTCTCTAAACATAAGTTTGATTGCGTTATCCATTTTGCAGGTAAAAAAGCACCCGGTGAGTCAGTTGAAAAACCTTTGGAGTATTATAAAAATAATTTAGACTCAACAATGGCACTATGCGAAGTTATGAAGAAAAATAATGTAAAAAAGATTGTGTTTTCTTCCAGTTGCACGGTTTATGGAGCAAATAACCCAATGCCACTTACCGAAAACTCTAGTGTAGGTGAGTGCATAAACCCTTATGGATGGACAAAGTTTATGTGCGAGCAAATATTAACCGATGTGGTCAATGTAAATAAAGATTGGTCTGTTGCACTGCTCAGATACTTTAATCCTGTAGGAGCACATGAAAGCGGTAGAATCGGTGAAGATCCGCAAGGTATTCCAATAAACCTAATGCCGCACATAGCTCAAACAGTTGTAGGTCGCATCAAGTATTTACATGTTTTCGGAGATGATTATGATACTCCTGACGGCACATGCATACGTGACTATATTCATGTTGTTGATGTGGCAAAAGGACATGTAGCAGCGATAAAATACATTGATAAAAACGCAGGAGTAAGCACATTTAATCTTGGCACCGGTGATGGTACAAGCGTACTTGAGTTTATTTCTACATTTGAAACAGCTACAAATAAAAACGTACCATATAAAATATCACCGAGACGACCGGGTGATGCACCAATATGTTATGCTTCGATCGATAAAGCAGAGAAAGAACTACACTGGAAAGCAGAGAAAAGCTTAGCTAACGCCTGCGAAGACACATGGCGTTGGCAGAGCATGAATCCCAACGGGTATGAAAGAAAAAATATCTACAAGTAAATTATTGCAGCGAATTTTTAAGACAACATCACTCGACCGCCTCAACC
>JAITFR010000170.1 GCA_031281255.1 Oscillospiraceae bacterium | reverse complement strand
AATAGTCTCTGATTTATCACCGGATTTTCCTGCGATGATAACTTCGGTTGATTCTTCTCCGACTTTTTTTAGTATTTTATCTAAACCTTTATCAAAAAGATAATTTGTGTAAGAACCGTGCTTTTTATTTGTTTTTCTATCTTTTATTATTTCGTACAAAGTATTTATTGAAAAATCGTTTACTCCAAAGCAACTATCTGCTCCGGTGTGGCAAGCAGGGCCGTCTTTTTTGACAGAAATCAACAAAGTATCGTTATCACAATCAGTTTTTATATCAATAATATGTTGAATATTTCCTGATGTTTCACCTTTTCGCCATAATTCTTTGCGTGAACGTGACCAAAAACAAGTTTTCCCTTCGTTTATGCTTATTTCCAAACTTTCTTTATTCATATATGCAAGCATAAGCACAGAGCCTGTAATAACATCTGTGATAATTGCAGGGATTAAACCATTTTCATCAAACTTGAGACTATCTATGTCTACCATGCATCCTCCGTGCTAAGCTCCATTCCGCAAAGATCAATTTCTATATCATCACCGGCTTTTATAACGCCATTTTTTAATACGGTTGTAAAGATACCTTCGCGCGGCATACAGCAATCACCAACTTGTTGCTTTATTGCACATGCTCCATTGTGGCACTCTTTACCAACTTGTCTAACTTCTAGTAGAGCCTCGCCAATGCGTAGCTTTGCACCAATCGGGAGTTGATAAAGGATTATCCCTTCAGTTAAAATATTCTCTGCAAAATCACCAACCTTAATAGATGGTATATCATTGCGTAATTCCTGGACACTTTCATTGGCAAGTAAGCTCACTTGTTTTTGTCCAATGCCGGCGTGTGCATCGCCAATAATACCGTATCCGGTTTTTAACCGAATTTCGGGTACCGGTGTTTTCACCATACCTTTACTTTCGCTGATGCATACAGCCAGAACCTTCGGGTGTATTTGTTTTGTTGTTTGAATTGTTTCTCTTTCCATGCCGGTGTTCACGCCTTTCTTTGTGGACTGACAATGCTAAATGCTCCAATTGCCAGATTTTCCGCCTGTTTTACTTACTAAATGAATGTCTGTGATTTTAATATCCTTTTGCACAGCCTTACACATATCATATATTGTTAGAGCAGATATTGCAACTGCTGATAACGCTTCCATTTCCACCCCTGTCTCTCCTTTACAGCGAACTATTGCTTTTATCTCTATGGAATGGCTTTTTTCATCAGGTGAAAAAGTGATGTCAACACCAGTAATTGCAATGGGATGACACATTGGGATTAAGTCTGATGTGCGTTTTGCTGCGGTGATTCCGGCGACTTGTGCAACAGCAAGAACATCACCTTTTTTTGTTGTTCCTTTTGTAATAATATCGAAGGTTTCAGCGTTTACACAAACAGTTCCAACAGCAACAGCTTCACGTAATGTCGTTTGCTTATCGCTGACATCGACCATTTTTGTGCGTCCCTCATTATTAAAATGTGTCAACTCTGACATATAATCCTAACCCCCGATTTTGTTCATATTTCGTTGGCTTTGACTTTGACCGTCTTCATTTAACTCATGCTTTTTAGGTTTATTATATATAGCATTACGTATAGTTTCAACTAACTCTTTTCCTTTTAAACCTTTTATGCTAACTTCCTCGTGTGAATGAAGACATGGTTTTAACATTCCATCTGCTGTTATTCGTATTCTATTACAAGTTGGACAAAAATGCGAGCTTATCGGGCTGATTAAACCAACAGTACCTTGACCATCGGGTAATTTATACAGCTTTGACACACCATCAGTGCCAACCTCGTAAAGCTGCGGAGCAAGCGTTTTTACATAATCTGCACTGATAAAACGACCATCCACCCAGCTTGCACATTCACCAATTGGCATAATTTCAATAAACCTGACATTCACATTATGTTTTTTCGTAAGTTCTAATATTTCAAGAATATCCTTATCATTTACTCCGCCAATTAAAACAGTGTTAATTTTTATTGAATCAAAAGCTGCATCAATTACAGTTTTTACCCCAATCATCGCTTCATCAAACAAATCCCGACGTGTAATCTCTTTATACGTCTCAGAATTAAGTGAATCAAGACTAATGTTTAACCTGTTAACTCCTGCCTCTTTTAACTCTTTAACAAACTTTGGTAATAATATGCCATTGCTTGTAAGGCACACCTCTTGTATGCCTTTGGTTGCAGCGATTTGCCGGCAAATATTAATTATACCTTTACGCACAAGCGGCTCACCGCCTGTAATTCGGATTTTATTAATACCACAATCAGCCGCAGCCTGTACAATCTCTGCGATTTCTTCAATAGTGAGAATGTCCTCGTGGCAAAGCTTAGTCACACCCATTTCGGGCATACAATAAATGCACCGTAAATTGCACTTATCGGTGACAGATAACCTGAGATAATGAATATTTCTACCAAAATTGTCTTCCATATCTCATTATAACATAAAAAAGTTTTTTCGGGTATTATCATGTTTTTTCTATAATAATATTCTTATGATAGTCTCTTTTCCGAACGCCTGCACATCCGTGTGCAGAGGTTCGGCGCTACGCCATCCATGGCTCCGCTTTCCGAGACCATATAAGAATATTATTATATACTACTTTTATAAGTGTAAGTCTAATACAATCCCCCCCGTCTCCTCGACATATCTTCACTCTAATATAAATATAGCTGTGCTGCCGCTCACTGCTGAAAATCTGTATGCACCATTGTTTTGTATGATAGCCGGAACCTCACTTGAAAAACCACCTGAAACTGCAGAGTGAGTCACAGTTATCTCTCCCTCGTTTGGAATGTACAATGCTATACCTCCTGAAACAGTGCTGACTTTTACTCTGCCGGGAACAATTGCACTCTTGATAGTAATACTACCGGATACCATGCTGGCATCTACATCATCAAACTCACCCGCCAAAGAAACCTGCGCTGATACACCGTTTGTGCTTATTTTGTCTGCTAAAAGTGACTGAGTGTGTATCGCACCTGCTACAGTGACTAGTGTCGCAGATTGAACTGTTGTATCTGATATATTTGTTGTCCCAGACACATTGTTAAATGATAATGTTTGAGCGTTAATACCTGTTGCATATATTGACCCTGAGACAGAGTTTACTTTAATACTATTTGCATTAGTGTCTGTCACTGTGGTTTTACTTGAAGCAGCAGAAATGACAAGCTCTTGTAAATCATTAATTAAACTATGCGGAACTTGTACTTCAAGTCTCTTTGGCGGAGCACGACGAACTCTTCTTTGCGAATTAAACTTTATAGTAATTGTGCCATTATTTGCACTAATGCTCATAAGCTCGTTTTCATTTAATTCACGTTGTGCATACTCTGTGATTTTTATACTATCACCATCATAAGGCTCAATTGTAATATCACCGGCAATCCAGTCAACCTTTAACGAATGAATACCATCAATTGATTTATTAAAAGAACCACGTTCATAAAAATCACCGGATAGATTTTCGATGTTCCCGATGTTAAATCCCCAAAAAATACTCGAACCATCATTATCCCGACCACTCATAAAAGACCTAAATGCGGAACCTGTCAAAAACCATATTGTCAGACTGATTAACACTGTGGCTGTTACTATCCAACAAACAATTGTTAAAACCTTTGTAGTGTTCATTTTCCGCCTCCTCTAGCCAGAGTAAAAAC
>JAITFR010000149.1 GCA_031281255.1 Oscillospiraceae bacterium | reverse complement strand
CCAACTTTTGATGCTGACGTATCAGATGATGCGGAGCAAAGTGATTTGCCGATATACAAAATTAAAGTTATCTTTGATTCCGGTTGTCAGATGGAAAACCTACGTGCATTTACTGTTGTTAACGCTTTAACAGACCATGCACAAAAAATACTTCATGTTCCTGAAGACATTGATGATAGTGATTCTAGTAATGATATTATTGCAAATGGATTTATAATGTTTGTACAATCCGAAGAAAATCCGGATGCTTTACAAAAAATCGTAGATTCAACAATGTATGTTGATAGTGCAACTCTAGTACAACTTACTCCGGACAGCGAAGAACTACCTGCCTCAATGCGAGTTGTGCCTGTAGTTTCTGACACCGAAGTAAAAGTTGTTGAAGAAAAACCAGCCTCAGAAGTAGCTGTTAAACAAAACTTTATCAGTGTAAATGTAAACAAACTTGACAAGCTAATGAACCTTATGGGTGAGATTGTTACCACAGAATCTATGGTTACAAAAAATCCGGAGGTTGCAAACCTACATATTGATTCCTTTGAACGCAGCAGTCAGGAGCTACGCAAACTAATAAACGAGCTGCAAGATATTGTTATGTCAATTCGTATGCTTCCTGTTTCTAACTCTTTCCACAAAATGCACCGTATAGTCAGAGACGTTAGTAAAAAAGTTGGAAAAGAAGTTGAACTTGTACTTATCGGTGAAGAAACAGAAGTTGATAAAAACATTATTGACACACTTTCAGACCCGCTTATGCATCTTATCCGTAATGCAGTTGACCACGGAATTGAAACGCCCGATGTTCGCCTAAAAGCCGGAAAACCGGCAAAAGGTACTCTCACACTTGAAGCACGTAGTGCCGGTGGAGATGTTGTTATCTTAATATCAGACGATGGTGCAGGACTTGATAGAAATGTAATACTCAAAAAAGCCGCAGAGAGAGGACTACTTTCAAGACCTGAAAGCGAATACTCTGATAAAGAAGCATACCACATGATTTTTGCACCGGGCTTCTCAACAAATGAAGAAGTAACAGAGTTTTCCGGTCGTGGTGTTGGTATGGACGTTGTCAGACGTAACATCGACAAGGTTGGTGGCACAATATCCTTAGAAAGCACACCGGGTGAAGGTATGACAGTGCAAATACGCATACCGCTCACACTTGCTATCATAGACGGTATGAAACTTCGTGTTGGTAAGCTTGTATTTATCGTACCAATGCTATCAATTCAAGAGTCATTTAAACCGGGCGAAGGTGATGTATTCCTTGATCCGGACGGCAGTGAAATGATAATGATTCGCGGTGAGTGTTATCCGGTACTCAGATTGTATAACATCTTTAGTATAGAAGCCGATTATGAGAAACTGGACGATGGAATACTTATAATGATAACAACCGACACATCAACTTTCTGTCTGTTTGTTGATGAGCTGATCGGTGAGCAACAAGCAGTTATCAAACCACTACCGGAATATATCCAAAAACATAATATTGGTATGCACGGTATTGGTGGTTGTGCAGTGCTTGGTGACGGTTCAATCAGCCTGATAATAGATATTAACAGCTTGATTGTACAGTAGTTATCTACCATTTAATATTATTAAAATGGGGCTGTTGTTTAACAGCCCCTTAGTAAACAAAGCAGTAAAAAACTTTACCGGAGTTGAGTTATGATGGTTGATGTCCTCGGATTTTTAGTAGGTATTTTCACAGGAGTGTTACAATATTTCCTACTATCAATATTCACCGGAGCGGTAAGCGGTGGGAAATTTGGTAAAAAAACTGTACTTTATGCAATAGCTCAATTCATGCTACCATTTGCAGTACTGCTTATAAGTGCATTTTTATTAGAAGGAAACTTATTACTCGTAGCTGTTGGAGCAATAATTGCTCTAGTAACCTGTGCTGTAACTAAGTTTGTTTTATCAATTGTTAAGCAGGTGAAATAGTGAGTTTTCTTACTAATGCTCTTAATTTTGATTTCTCTTTATGGCCCGATAGATTTGAAGTTTATGGTTATAGTCTGAGTAGCACAATTATTCTATCTTGGGTTGCAATGAGTATACTCATCATTGGAGCATTAATTATTCGATTTACTGTATTTAGAAACCCAAAAGAGAATCCAACAGGTGCTCAAAATGTAATTGAATCCATAGTTGAGATTACCGCAAAATATACAAAAGCAGAAGCTCATGGAACAGGCGAAATGTTATGTTCATACATTCTAACCATAGCTTCATTTATGATAATGTGTGCAGTTTTGGAACTTTTCAGGTTTCGTCCACCTACAGCAGATATAACACTAACATTTGCACTTGCTTTAATGACATTTATCTTAATTAATGTTTATGGTATAAAACGTAAAGGTGTTTTTGGTAGAATAAAATCCCTTGCTTCTCCAACACCTTTAGTTTTCCCGTTTAGAGTCATATCCGACTTGGCAATACCTGTGTCTATGGCTTGCCGTCTCTTTGGAAATATGCTCGGCGGAATGATTGTCATTGATTTGATATATATTGCATTAGGTTATTTTGCTGTTGGAATACCGGCAGTTTTAGGACTGTATTTTAACGCTTTTCACCCTCTGATACAAACATTTATTTTTATAACACTAACATTAACATTTGTTAATGAGGCTATAGAAGTAGAGGCATAATTTATATTTTTAATGGAGGAAAATATTATGAACAACGTTGGAATTGCACTATGCTTGCTATCATGTGCTACTGCTGCAATCGCAATGGGATTTGCAACAGGAAAAGCTTTGGATGCTATAGCACGTCAACCCGAAGCATCCGGGAAAATTAACGCAACACTGTTATTAGGTCTTGCACTAACTGAGTCGGCAGCTATTTATGGCTTCGTCACAGCACTAATTCTTGTATTCCGAGGATAGGAGACAGACATTGGATATTCATCCTTTAGACATTGTTATTAGTGTTATAAATATTGCTATACTCTTTCTTTTACTGCGTTTAATTCTGTGGAAGCATGTTATTAAGTTCTTAAATGAACGTGCAAAACGAGTTAACAATGAGATGGAGCAAGCTAAAAAAGCTCATCTTGATGCTGATGCTTTGCATGAGCAATATGCTCTGAAAATAGCAAGAATCGAAGATGAGAGTAAGGCTTTACTAAAAAAAAGTCAGCAAAAAGCTGATGAGGAAGCTGAAAAAATACTAAAGGAAACACGCAATAGAGTAAATGATATGATGGCAGATGCAAGAGAGCATATCGAAACAGAAAAGGAACAAGCTCTTGAAGAAGCTCACTTTGAAGTAGCTCAGCTTGCTACTAACATGGCAGCTAGAATATTGGACAGAGAAGTATCAGAAAAAGATAATGAGAACGTGATTGCTGATTTCTTTGGAAATAAGTAGAGGAATATTTATGGATAGACCGCTGTTAATTGTAACATCAAAAAAAGACGAAAAACTCATAAACTCAATTAAAGAAGGTTTTGAGAGTAAGCTAAACACTAAACTAAACTTTGAAATAGTAGAAAGTGTTCAGATAACAGGTGGATTTATTGCTGTTATAGACGGCAAGGTATATGATGCCAGTTTTTCTTCGCGACTGCATGAGTTAGGTCGTCAAATAATTATACCCGAAGAAAAGAAATCAACTGTTGAGTCTTCTTTTTCTGCTGTCGGAGCATTACTAAAGCAACGAATAAAATCAAGCGATGCCGACCCGTTGGTTTATGATTATGGAGTAGTGAAAAGTTATAGTGATGATATTGTTCATATTGCAGGGTTATCGGGTTGCCATTACGGTGAACTGCTTTCATTTGACGGTGGTGCAACAGGTCTTGCACTCGATTTAGTATTAGGTGGTGTTGGAGCGGCACTACTTGGAGGTTCTGTATCAACAACAAGCTTAGTACATACTACAGGGCGTATTGCTGAGATTTGTGTAGGAGATGAACTTCTTGGACGAGTTGTTGACCCGTTAGGTCAACCGATAGATGGCAAAGAATTAATCGCGAGTAAGTTTCGCCCAATTGAAGCGCACTCACCAACTATAATGCAAAGATCGCCTGTTAATACACCGTTGGAAACAGGGATACTAGCTATCGACAGCATGATTCCTATCGGGCGAGGTCAACGAGAGCTTATAATCGGTGACAGACAAACAGGGAAAACCTCCATCGCTTTATCAACAATAATGAATCAAAAAAACACCGGAGTTGTATGCGTATATTGTGCAATTGGGCAGAAAACTTCGACTGTGTCAAACTTAGTGCATATTCTAAAAACTTCAGGAGCATTGGAGCATACTGTTGTTGTTGCCGCAATGGCACATGATACTGCAGCTATGCAGTACATTGCACCGTATGCAGCGTGTGCTGTTGCCGAAGAAATCATGTATAGCGGCAAGGATGTGCTGATTGTTTATGACGATTTATCAAAACACGCAGTTGCATACAGAACACTCTCACTTTTGCTTCGCCGTCCGTCAGGGCGTGAGGCATATCCCGGTGATGTGTTTTATCTACACAGCCGTTTGCTGGAGCGTGCAGCAAAGCTATCACCTGAGCTTGGTGGCGGCTCAATGACTGCACTACCAATTGTTGAAACAATGGCAGGTGATATTTCGGCATACATTCCAACAAACGTAATATCAATAACAGATGGTCAAATATATCTTGAAACTACAATGTTTAACGCAGGTCAACGCCCCGCAGTAAATGTTGGACTCTCTGTATCTCGTGTAGGTCGGGCAGCACAACGTAAAGCTATGCGGTCAGTCTCCGGCACCCTAAGACTTGAGATTGCACAATACCGGGACATGGCTGTATTTGCACAGTTTGGTGCAGATATTGATGCCGCAACAGCGTCATTATTAAGACGCGGAGAACGTCTTGAAAGATTGATGGTACAACCTGCCGAGCTTGGGTACAGTCTGGCAGAGCAGGTAGTTTTGTTGCTTGCTGAGTCCGAAGGGGTTTATGATAAATTTGAAACAAATGAAGTAAATAATTTAACAATTAAGCTCTTAGATTTTATTAAACAGAAAGCAGAAAAAATCTTAACAGAAATAAATACATCACTTGAACTATCGGATACAAATAAAAAAGAGCTAAAAAAGCTTTATTCAAAGTTTTTAACAGAGGTAACAATTAATGCAGAAACCGAATGAGATTCGAGAACATATTGCAACAGTGTTACAAACACAAAAGATAACACATGCAATGGAAATGATTTCATCAAACAGAATGAAACAGGTTATGCATCACATTGAGTATAATCGTTTGTATTTTACATACATACGTCGTACCATGAAAGAAATACTTTCATCATCACAAGATATTATTCACCCGTTTCTTGTAGAACGAGAAAGCAAACACCGAACTTTTGTAGTGATTTCAGGCGATAAAGGGTTTTGCGGAGCGTATAATACAACAGTGCTAAACTATGGATTAAAGCGTGTAAAAGAAAACCCTGGTTGTAGTCTTATAGTTATGGGGCATACAGCCGAAGCATTTTTCCATTCTCATAAAATAGTACCAAATGATTGTTTTCACGGTATCGTGCAAGACCCAACACTTGACAGTGCGCGTGAGGTTGCAAATGCACTAACCGATTTATACGAAAATGAACAAACTGATGAAATAACAATGATTTACACATCTTTTTACGGTGAAACCAAGCACCAGCCTGTCGAATCTCACTTATATCCACTCTTATTACCCGACTATGACGATATAAGGGATGCGGAGGAAATGGACGATATAATGTACCACCCGTCAGCACAAATTGTGTTTAATATGATGATGCCACAATACGCTGTAGGAATAGTATTCGGCGTAATGGTGCAGGCTTATGCAAGCGAGCATTATGCACGAATGACTGCAATGCGTTCTGCTACAACAAATGCAAAAGACATGGTTGATGGGCTTCGAACGCAGTATAACCTTGCACGCCAGAGTGCAATTACCAATGAACTGTCAGAAATAGCCGATGCAGCAGAAATCTTAAAAAGTGCCGATTTCACAATGTGGGGAGAAAACTATGACGAATTCTAAGAAAACAAAAACTACACAAGATGCAAATATCGGAATTATAGTTAAGATAAGCGGGCCTGTGCTTGATGTTCGTTTTGAACATGACGAGTGTGAACCAAAGCTTAACGACCTGCTCGCAACAGAGGACGGTAGACACATGGAGGTTTCGGCAAATATTGCACCCGGTATTGTCCGCTGTATTGCACTGGATGCTACCGATGGATTATGCTGCGGTACAAATGTACGTGCCTTAGGTCATGGAATACGTGTACCTGTCGGACCAAATGTGATAGGTAGAGTAGTTGATGTGCTTGGCAGACCTATTGATAATGGGCCGCCGATAGAAAATGCACCTATTTGGGATATACACAGAGATGCTCCAAGGTTTACAGACTTAACTCCGGTTGCAGATTTTCTTGAAACAGGTATAAAGGTTATAGATTTGCTTACGCCGTATTCCAAAGGTGGAAAGGTTGGTTTATTCGGTGGAGCAGGTGTCGGAAAAACCACATTAATTATGGAATTAATATATAATATTGCAAATGTACATGGCGGTTATTCAGTATTTGCAGGTGTTGGTGAACGAAGCCGTGAGGGAAGTGAGCTAATACATGATATGATTGAGTCAGGTGCTATTAACAAAACTGCACTTGTTTTCGGGCAAATGAACGAACCGCCCGGCTCACGTATGCGAGTAGCTCTCACAGGTCTTACAATGGCTGAATATTTCCGCGATCAAATGAATCGTGATGTGCTATTATTTATAGATAATATTTACCGATACGTACAAGCAGGTAATGAAGTTTCTGCTCTGCTTGGCAGAATGCCCTCCGCTGTTGGTTATCAGCCAACCTTAGCAGGTGAGCTTGGTACACTTGAGGAACGTATAGTTTCAACCAAAAACGGTTCAGTAACATCAGTGCAAGCAATTTATGTGCCTGCTGATGACCTGACAGACCCTGCACCTGCAACAATATTCTCACATCTTGATGCAACAACAGTTTTGTCACGTAGTGTTGCAGAGGTTGGGATATATCCGGCAGTTTCACCACTCGAATCTTATTCACGAATTTTAGAGCCAAGCATTGTTGGTAAAGAGCATTATGAAACAGCACAAGCTGTTACAGCATGTCTTAACAGATACAAGGAACTAAAAGATATTATCGCAATACTCGGAATGGACGAGCTTAGTATGGAAGACCGTGAAACTGTATATAGAGCTAGAAAAATACAGCAGTTTTTATCGCAGCCTTTCTCAGTGGCAGAAGCTTTTACCGGTATGAAAGGCAGATTTGTAGAGCTTAAAGATACAATCCGCTCATTTAACGCAATTCTTGGCGGAGAAGTTGATGATTTACCTGAAGCCGCATTTTCTCTTGTCGGAGATATTGATGAAGTAATTAAAAAGGCAAAAACACTATGAAGTTATTTAATCTAAAGATTATGACACCTGAGCGTGAGTTTTTTGATGGTGATGTCGAAGCAGTTTCAGCCTTTGCACCGGATGGTAATGTTACTATTTTGGCTGAACATGCTCCATTTATCATGCCTGTTAGTATAGGTACTATAGGGATAAAAAAAGATAGTAAGTGGGAAAAATCTATCAATTCCGAAGGTTTTTTAGAAGTACATCATAAAGGTGTAATTATTTATGTTCAATCTTGTGAGCGGCCTGAAGAAATAGACACACAAAGAGCCGAAGCTGCACAAAGACGTGCAGAAGAACGCTTACGTCAAAAACAAAGCATGAGCGAATACCGACAATCAAAGATAGCTCTTGCACGAGCAATGGCAAGGCTCCAAGTTGGAACAAAACTAGATTATTTGTAAAGGAAATAGCGTGAAAGAATCAAAAAGTATACATAGCACATGGCGCGTAACTCCATTCTTTTATGCTAATTTTTGCCAAAATCATTGGAATGGAGTTTATGATGCTTGAGTTTCATAAAGTGACACTAGACGACATAGAAAGGCTAAGACCCCTTATACTGCAAGGGGATAGCAAGATATGCAACAATACTGTCGGTGGGATATTTATGTGGAGAGATTACTTTAACATGGAATGTGCTCTTTGGGATGACACCGTTATTTTAAAGGCGTGTGCAAATTATCATGGAGTTAGCACTGTGTTTTCAATACCTCTTGGTGGATGTCCGCAGGGTGGGCTTGATAGAATTGCCGAGTATTGCCGTGAGATAAACATACCGCTTGCTTTTTACGCAATAACAGTTGATGATTTTGATTTATTACGTACCAAGTTTAATGATTTTACAACAGAAACAAACGAAAACTGGAGTGATTACATATATGAAGCCTCTGCACTGACTAAACTTGAGGGTCGAAAATACAGTGGAAAACGAAACCATATAAACCAGTTTAAAAGAGAACATCCCGGTTGGATATTTGAAAAAATTAACGAAGAAAACCTTCCGTTAGTGCAAAGATTTTACGAAAAGTTAAGCTCCGAACAGGAGTTTACAACACACACCTCAATTGAAGACCATGATAAAACTGTAGAGGTGCTTGATAATTACAGTGTTTATGGTTTGTTAGGTGGTTTATTACGTGTAGATGATGAAATTGTTGCTTTCTCTATAGGGGAGACCAAAGGTGAGGTTTTGCACGTACATATAGAAAAAGCAAACACAATCTATAAAGGCGTATACCAGGTGCTAAACAACGAATTTGCAAAGCTTTATTCTACAGAAAACATCAAGTGTATTAACAGAGAAGAAGATGACGGAGACCCCGGACTTCGTTTTTCAAAAAAATCTTATTATCCTTTTATGATAATAGAAAAATACATAGTTGTGATAAAATAAAAAACTAATAAAAACATAAAAATAAAGCGTAAAAAAATAAAAAATATATGGTATAATCAAGATTGTGGGCAAATATATATAACTGATTAATTACTCATACGAGGCATGTATTATGACGCAAACACGGGAGAGAATCATCGTAGTTGACGACATAGCAACAAATCTTAGCATTGCTAAGAGTGCGTTGTCGGATAAGTACGATGTTTTTACTGCTCCGTCCGGTGCAAAGCTTATGTTATTACTTAACAAGCTAACACCTGATTTAATATTGCTTGATATAGAAATGCCGGAGATGGATGGGTACGAAGTTATCAAGGTGCTTAAAAACTCTGAAAAAACGATGCACATACCGGTAATATTTTTAACAGGAAAAATTGATCCGGAGCATGAAGTTAGAGGTTTAAGCCTTGGTGCGGTTGATTATATTACTAAACCATTTTCACGGGAATTATTACTAAAACGTATTGACCTGCACGTTTTATTTGAACGACAAAAACAAGAATTGTTAAAACATAACCTCAGACTTGAGAACGAAGTTGATAAAAAAACAAAAACTGTCATGGAACTCCAATCAACAATACTGAAAGCAGTAGCAGAACTTGTTGAAAGCAGAGATAACGTCACAGGTGACCACATAGGCAGAACCCAAAAATCTCTTAATATATTAATCAACTTATTACTATCAAGCGGTATTTACACAGAGGAGCTTGCAGAGCTTGATATCCCGTTACTTGTAATGTCTTCGCAGCTCCATGACGTTGGCAAGATTTCGATTAGAGATAATATTCTCATGAAACAAGGCAAGCTTGATTATGATGAGTTTGAAGAAATGAAAAAACACACCGTTTATGGTGTAGATATTATCAGAAAAATTGAAGACAGCACTTCTGATAACGATTTTCTCCATTATGCAGAGGTTTATGCAGGTACCCACCACGAAAGATGGGACGGTACAGGTTATCCTCATGGGCTTAAAGAGCTGGATATACCAATACATGGCAGACTTATGGCTATTGTTGATGTTTATGACGCACTGGTGAGCAAACGTCCGTACAAAAATCCATTCCCTCACTCTGAAGCAATAGATATTATATCTAAAGGACTTGGCACTCAGTTTGATCCGGTTATTTGTAAAATATTTATAGAAAATCATCATGCATTTGAGAATATTGACGGTAGTGGTTCATTTATGTCAGCTTATGGCAACTTAAATCCAACTATGAAAACTATTGTTAATGGTGTTGGAAAACGTAGTGGAAGTCAATATGGTCATACAGAAAAGATGCAACGTTATCTTGAGGTATTATTTAATGCAACTTCAGAACACGAAACTCTAAAAAATGATACCTCTATGTGGGATAAAGAAATATTCCTAATGTCAGCAATTTTGCACGATGTCGGAGAGTTAGCAGTATCAGATCATATATTTACAAAAATTGAGGATTTAACTCCGGATGAGTTTTCAGAGTTTATAAGCCATACAAACTTTGGAGTTAAAGTCGTCCAAAGCATGAAAGGGAGTATTGACCACGAAAATCTGCTTCATCATGCAGAAATGTTTACCGGTAGTCATCATGAAAAATGGGATGGTACCGGTTATCCTCTTGGTTTAAAGGGGAGAGGCATACCGCTTGAAGGACGAATGATGGCAGTAGTTGATGTATATGATGCACTAACAACTGACCGTCCTCACAGAAAAAGAAAAACCCACAAAGAAGCAGTTCAACTCATCAAAAACGGTAGTGGCACTCACTTTGACCCTGACATTGTAGGGATATTCTTAGATAAAGAAGCAGATTTTGAAAAAATATCAGATATGTAAGTTTATTAATATGAAAATCACATCTTAATAGAATCTTAAAAGTTTAGCACTATAGTTCTTAAAACCTCTGTGTTGATTTTATCGAAAACAACAACTAAAAAAGTGATAAAGAACAAAAAAATCATGATAGATATAGGTGCTTATTAGATGTCATCATTGTATAAACTATTTAATCGTTCATATAGAGATTATGTCGGGGATGCGGAGACTCTCCGTCTGCTTAATATTATTGTTTTATCCGTTGCTGTAGGTATGTTTTTGTTCACTGCTCAAGGTGGTGTTGCCTTTGTTGGTTATGCATCCGCTCTTGGAGCGGGTGAGTTTGCTTTTGGGCTTATTTCTGCATTACCTGTACTTGCAAGCTTGCTTCAAATACCTGCATCATACTTAGTAGAGAAGACCGGCAAATACAAAACGGTTTTTCTGGTAAATGGTATTATTCAGCGTATCTCATGGATTGTTATTGCATTTATACCCTTTTTATTCCCTGTTGAAGAGTCATATTTATGGGCACTTGTGATTTTAGTCACATTAGCAGCCATGTGCGGTTCGTTTCTCGCTATAACGCACACCACATTACTTGCAAGTGTCATACCTATGGAAGCAAGAGGCCGTTATATAACAACACGCCAAAAGGTAATGACCGCTTGTGGAATGCTTGTTGGTTTATTTATTGCACTAGTCCTTGACTATGTTCCCGGTTTCACAGGGTACACCATCGTTTTTGCTGTTGGTGGTGTTGCAGGACTTATTGATATTTTAATGTACGCAAGTGTAAGCTTCTCCGGAATACCAAGAAAACCAAAACAATATTCTATATTTTCAAGCATTAAATCATCCATAGCTTCTCCAAAAACACGAAACTATTTCATTTTTTGGATGTTTTGGAGTCTTGCGATAAACTTAAGCGTACCATTTTTTAACAAATATGCTATAGATGTACTACTGCTTTCGTATGTAAGTATGATATTTTTCGGTCAAATTGTTTCGCAATTGCTTGCACTTTTTGTGCTTTCAACTTGGGGTAGATTTCTCGACCGTTACGGTAGTGTCCCAATGATGATGATTTCTGCTACAGTTGCTACCCTTGGTATTTCTGTGTGGCTATTTGCATCACCGGGTAGTGTATGGGTGATTTTCCTGTTTAACTTTATAGGTGGTTTATTCTGGTGTGCAAATGAAGCATGTATGGTTAATATGCAAATTTCGCACACTCCATCCGAAGGTCGTCCTGCTGCTCTAGCTGTATATGCTGTACTTACTTCTCTTGCGGCAGCCACCTCATTTATAATAGGCGGGTTTTTACTTGAAACTCTCTCACCAATTATGGAAAATCTTAACTTTACATTTATGGGTACACATTTTGACCATTATAAGGTTCTTTTCAGCATAACTATAGTGGTACGTTTAATTGTAATTTTCACATTCCTACCACGGGTTTGGAATGAGAAAGAGATAAGTATCAGCAAAACATTAACAAAGGTTATTAATGATTCAAAGTTTAAAATTAATTGGGTACTGAAAGGACGATGATGTTATGAAAATGATACTCGCAGTAATCGATAAGGACGATTCATCAAGTGTTATGCAAAACCTTATAGAACGTGGTTTTAATATAACAACCTTATCAACAACCGG
>JAITFR010000118.1 GCA_031281255.1 Oscillospiraceae bacterium | reverse complement strand
AACATCGCTATTATCGCCTTTAACAACATCTAATTGTTTAATAAACATGGCTATCTCCTTAATTTTTATTATTACTACGTTTTTTCACTTTATTTATGCTAAATATATTATGCAATGCTCCCCTTTGTCAAGAGAAAATATTGCCAAAGTTTTTAACCAGACTAGGGATTAAAAAAGAAGTTACATCTTGCATAACGAAAAATATTTATGTATACTAGGAAAACATAAATTATTTTGACAATTGCGAAAATCGAGAATCGAAAATGATAAGCAACATAAGATATTACAAGTTTAACTATTAAAAAGAATATTTTATTCAAGGGAGAAAAAGATTATGCAAAAGGGAATGAAGTTTTTTCTAGGTGTAGCACTCACAACAATAATAGGCGTATTAATAGGTGTATTTGCAATGATACTGGCAAATCCAACAGAAGAAACATCAACAGGGTTAATCACAGCATTATTAGTCGCTGCCATTATTGCAGGTATAGCATTAATTGTATATTTAACTTATTTAATTGTTAAGAAGATTGGTTTTTATGAAAACTTGCTAGACAGTATAGAGTTTCCGATTACTGTCACTGACATGAACAGAAGATGGACATTTATCAATAAAGCAGTCGAAGATATGCTTGGAAAAACACGTGACCAGATTCGCGGACATCAGTGTTCCGAGTGGGGAGCAGCTATATGCGGTACAGAGAATTGTGGTATCAATTGTCTGGAGAAAGGCAAAAGTTCAACTGAGTTTGAACAGTTTGATATGACTTTCAGAGTTTATGCCAGCTATATGACCGACAGGAACAATAATAAGCTTGGACATATTGAGTTCGTACAAAATATTTCTGACCTCGTTGATAGCCAGATCGCAGAAGCAGGTTTAGTCGCAGAAATAGAAAAAATTATTGATAAGTTTGTAACATCATCTGATCAAATCTCAAGCGGTTCTCAGTCACTCGCACAGGGTACAACTGAGCAAGCTGCTTCAATTGAAGAACTGTCCAGTTCAATTTCAGAAGTATCAGAAAAAACAAAATCAAATGCAGATATGGCATCAAAAGCGGCAGGTTTGACAGATTCTATTAGAAGTAATGCTGAAAAAGGCAGCCGTCAAATGGAAGACATGATAACTGCAGTTGATGAAATTAATGAAGCAAGTGGAAAAATAAGCAAGGTTATTAAGGTCATTGATGATATTGCGTTCCAAACAAATATACTGGCTCTTAACGCTGCTGTTGAAGCTGCTCGTGCAGGTCAGCATGGTAAAGGTTTTGCTGTTGTTGCTGAAGAGGTTCGAAATCTTGCAGCAAAAAGTGCCGAAGCAGCAAAAGATACAAGTAGTTTAATTGAAAACTCAATTGAAAAAGCAAACTTAGGCGTAAGCATTGCAGGAGAGACATCAACAAGTCTTGTAGATATTGTAAATGGTGTAAATGAGAGTAATGAGCTAGTTGGCATGATAGCAAAATCTTCTGAAGAGCAGTCGCTATCTATCAGTCAAATCAACATAGGTATAGATCAAGTAGCACAAGTTGTTCAGCAAAATAGTGCTACGGCTCAAGAAAGTGCAGCGGCTTCATCAGAAATGAACACACAAGCAAAAATGCTTAAAGATATGATTGATGCATTTGAAGACAAATATCACGTCTCGGAAATCGCTGCTCATCATACACCGAAACAATTAGGCAACGGGAGCTAGGGAGTAGGGAATAGGGAGTAGGGAGTAGGGAGTAGAGAATAGAGAGTAGAAAGTAGAGGACAGAGAAGAGGACTCTTATGCCCTCTTTAGCAAAGAGGGTGCCCTCCGCAGAGGGCGGGTGATTTGAATCTTGATGATTTGCAAGAGTTTGCTCTAACTACACGGGCGGATTGCCATCCGCCCCTACAAAAAACAAAAACAGAGGTTTTTACATGACAGAAAAATTATCACTTTTTGTGCCGGGGCGACTTTGCCTCTTTGGAGAGCATAGCGACTGGGCAGGTTTACAACGTGTTATAAACTCTAATATAGTACCGGGCTCTTCAATTGTTACAGGCATTGAGCAAGGAATATATGCAGATGTAGAAGTGTCGGATAACTTCATAGTACACAACAAATCAGATGAACTCAAGAAATCGTGGGTTGACTATGAAAGCACAATGCAACTTTCTGAGCTTAAGAAAACCGCAGCATCAGATAATTACTTCGCTTATGTGGCTGGGGTTGCATCATATATATCAGAAAACTATCATGTTGGTGGCGTAAAAATAACCATAACAAAAATGACACTACCGGTTAAGTCCGGTTTATCTTCAAGTGCTGCTATATGTGTGTTGGTTGCTCGAGCATTTAACCGCCTGTATAATCTCAACATGAGTACACTTGGAGAAATGACGGTTGCTTTTAAAGGTGAGCAACGCACAAAGTCACGTTGTGGACGTCTTGACCAGGCGTGTGCTTTTGGTGATAACCCTGTTTTGATGACATTTGACGGTGAAGATGTTGAAGTCGAGCGATTAGTGGTAAAAGAACCCCTTTATTGGGTTTTTTCTGATGTTGGTGGTGAAAAAGATACTATTCGAATTTTATCTGATTTAAACAGGTGCTATCCATTTGCTCAAAACGATATAGAAAAGAATGTTCATTCTGCATTAGGGATTGAAAATCAAGTAATCACAGCACGAGCAGTCGAGCTTATCAAAACAGGCGATGCTCCTGCAATAGGCAGGTTAATGACCGAAGCACAAGAGTTATTTGATAAAAAAATCGCACCTGCATCTCCGGTAGAGTTAAAAGCACCAAAACTTCACGCTTTGCTTAAAGATGAGACGATTAAGTCCCTTACTTATGGCGGTAAAGGTGTTGGTTCGCAAGGTGATGGTTCTGTTCAATTTATTGCAAAAGATGCAAGGTGTCAAAAAGAGCTTGTTGAATATTTAGAAAGTAAAGGTTTATCTGCATACTCATTTACAATAAAACCTCGCAGACGTGTGCATAAAGCAATAATTCCGGTTGCCGGATTTGGTACAAGATTATACCCAACAACAAGAGCAATTAAAAAAGAGTTTATCCCAGTGATAGACACTGATGGACTTGTTAAACCTGTTATACTTGTGATTTTGGAACAGCTTTATAACAGTGGAATCGACGAAATTTGCCTCATTGTTGGCGGCGAAGAAGATATCGAAGCGTACACAAGATTTTTCCAAGCTCCACTACTTGAAGACCATTTGCGAAAGCTTCCAAAGAAAATGCAAGAGTATGAAAATAAAATCCTGGAAATTGGCAAGCTTTTAACATATCGTATACAAGCTGAAAGAAAAGGTTTTGGACACGCTGTATCTTTGTGTAAGGATTTTGCAAACAATGAACCGGTGCTATTATTACTTGGCGATACGATTTATCGCTCAAATACGTCAAAATCTTGCAGTGAGCAATTACTTGAAGTTTATGAACAGCTCGACAGGCCGATAGTTTCAATCCACAATACTCCGATTAATCAAGTTGTGCATTATGGTATTCTCACAGGAACTTGGGAGGATAAAAAAGAGAAAGTGTTACGTGTGACAGAGTTTGCAGAAAAACCATCTGTAGAATATGCCGAAGATTTTCTTGGCGTGCCTCTAAGAAATGGAAAAAAAGCGTATTTCTCAGTCTTTGGGCAGTATATCTTAACACCGGAAGTATTTACACAGTTAGACGCAAATATTTTGGCAAATAAAGCTACTGAAAAAAACGGAGAGTTTGGGCTTACTGATGCTCTTGCAACATTGATTGACAAAGATGGAATATATGGATTTGTACCTGACGGAGAAATGTTTGACACAGGAAATGCCGAAGCATATATGAATACCATGCATCATTACTGATTATTATATTAAATTACACTCCCATGTCATTTTGAGCGTATGCGAAAAATCTTTTATTTATGTAATTATGCATCTTAAGATTCTTCGGTCACAAGCTCTCTCAGAATGACTGTTCTCAATAAGAGTTAATCATCAGGGAAAGCAATTGCAAATCGTTATTATTTATGATAATATGCTTCAAGAAATACGGGGGTATGTTTATGTCAAAAAAAGCATTAATTACAGGAATAACAGGGCAAGATGGCTCATACATGGCAGAACTGCTTCTTGAAAAAGGTTATGAGGTTTATGGTATTGTTCGTCGAAAAGCTGTATTAAACTATGGAAACGTAGAGCATATCAAGGATTCTATCAAGTTTATTAATGCCGATATGACTGATATTGTCAGCCTTATCGGAGCAATGAAAACATCAATGGCAGACGAGGTTTATAATATTGCAGGGCAAAGCTTTGTAGCCACAAGCTGGGAGCAACCTATTGTCACCACAGAGATTAATGCTGTTGGTGTGTTAAATATGCTTGAAGCTGTACGTAAAGTAAAACCAACAGCAAGATTTTACCAAGCATCAACATCTGAAATGTTTGGGCGTGCTCAAGAAGAAAAACAATCCGAAACTACGCCATTTTATCCACGAAGCCCTTATGGTGTGGCGAAGCTTTATGGACATTGGATTTCAAAGAACTATCGCGAAAGCTATAATATGTTTACTTGTTCAGGTATTTTATTTAATCACGAAAGTGAACGACGTGGCAAAGAGTTTGTCACACGTAAGATAACAGACGGCGTGGCTCGTATCAAACACGGGCTTCTCGACCACTTGGAAATGGGTAATCTGGATGCAAAACGTGACTGGGGTCATGCACAGGATTATGTAAAAGCTATGTGGCTTATGCTGCAACAGAATAAGGCTGATGATTATGTTATTGCAACCGGTCATACCCGCACGGTGCGTGAGTTTGTTGAAAAAGCTTTTGCTTATGTTGATATTAAAATAAAATGGCAGGGTAAGGGTCTTGATGAAATCGGAGTTTGTAAAGATTCCGGAAAAACAATAGTTTGTGTAGTGCCTGAATATTTTAGACCTGCAGAGGTTGATGTTTTGCTTGGAAATCCAAAAAAAGCAGAAACAGAGCTAGGCTGGAAGCGTGAGATTAGCTTTGACGAGCTTGTACAACGTATGATAAATAATGATATGAAATTAATTGAGAAAGATTAAATTGCCAGCGAAATAGTTCAAAAAGAAATGGATATTAATAAATGATTAGATTAGAAATGACTAAAAAGCAGGAAATTATCATTGCGATTATTATTCTTATAGCGTCGCTTGGTTTTTTTGCTATTTATACAGGAATGTTTACCAGACCGGAACCTCCTCCGCCACCTCCACCACCGGAACCTGTACCACCAACATTGTTTGAAATTATGGAAGAACGCATCGAAATCCAAAACGATATAGATAAAGAATTACTAAAAATCTCTGAAAGTGGACTATACAGTTTGGAGAACCCATATATAAAAGTAGACCCATACGGAACATCACCACTCACAGCTATAATATTATTTGATACTGATGAACCTGCAAAAGTTTCAATAGTTATTTCCGGTTCAAAAGAAGAAACTACTGTCAGTTTTACATTTAATGGATTTAACACCAGGCATATTATTCCGGTCTATGGTTTATATGCAGGTGTGCGAAATACTATTGAACTAACAGCCGAAAGCCAGGATGGTGATGTAGAGAGTGCGATGTTTATCTTGTGGGCAAACGGCTTACCCGGAGAGCTTCACGTAAATACTATACCACCAAGAGATTTTGATGATGCTATTGAACCTGTGTTTTTCTTTACACACTCACATGTATCTGCATTTGATATTGAAGGTAAGTTTAGGTGGTTTTATCATAATTATTGGGTACAAAGACCAATTTATTATACAGATAGCGGTAATTTTATTATAACTGAGGGTGTATTTGCTGAAGATAATAAACTCCGGCTTGAAATAAACATGCTTGGAAAAATTGTTAAAATTGAGCATCTTCAAGAGGATATAATCGAAGAAGACGAAGAAGATAACGACGAAAAAGATAACGAAGAAGACGAAGAAGATGATTTTGTATTTCCGGATGGTTCAAGTATAAGTCGTATAGAAATACGTCCATTATATACATCAGCAGCTAATGATTTAGGAATAGGAAAAACGGTGCGTGTACCAACACCTGCACCTGCGGATTAATATATGAGTCTTGCTTTTGGCACAGGCGGGCTTCGTGGTATTATGGGAGCGGGACCCGACCAAATAAACAATGATGTTATTGCTCATGTGACACACGCTTTAGCACAGGTTGTGTTATCTTTTGATGTACCAAAAAGTATTTGTATAACGTACGACACACGTTTTAACTCAAAAGAGTTTGCGAATGTAGTATGTGATGTTTTATCTTCGTATGGGATTTTGGTATATATGTTTGATAAACCTGTACCAACACCTATGCTTAGCTTTATGATTCGTTATAAAAAACTTGGATGGGGTGTTGCTATTACAGCAAGCCATAATCCGCAAGAATACAATGGTTACAAGGTTTATGATTCTTTTGGTGTGCAAGTTACCGATAAAATGGCAAAGATAATAATGGAAGCTATTTTGGTATATGATAACATTACCATTGTTACTTCTAGTCCACAACCCCTTGAAAACAACGTAATCTTTTTAGACCCAGCACCTTATTTTGATAGTATTATCAACTATATCGCAAATTTACAAATTGTAGATTACCACACTCCACTCAAACAATCGTCTCCCTCTGCTCCTATTCCTTCTCCTACTCTTACCCCTACCCCCTATTCCCTAACCCCTAATCCTTACTCCCATAGCGAAACAAGTTTCGCATTAGGAAAATATTTCACATTTTCTAAGAGTCATAATTCCTTACCCTCTACTCCCTACCCAATTGTTTACTCGGCTCTTTATGGAGCAGGTGCAAACGCTGTGCCTTATGTCCTAAAAGAGCTTGGTTTTAACCCTATTTGTATTCAACAGGAAGCCGATGGTTCATTTGGAGGGATTAAAACCCCCAATCCTGAGGAACAAATCGTATATAAAGAAGCTATAAAAACCGCAGAAGAAAAAAATGCTAAACTAATTTTAGCGACTGACCCAGATTGTGACCGTGTTGGTGTGATGATCAAACATCAAAATGATTTTATACCAATGAATGGAAATCAAATTGGTGCATTACTTATAGATTTTCTTACGCAAACACAAGAAGTGTCTGAAGATGATGTTGTTATATCAACTATTGTGTCCGGTTTACTTGGTGAAAAAGTAACATTGGAATATGGTATGGAGTTTATAAGATTACTCACAGGGTTTAAGTATATCGGTGAGTATGCGGTGCAACTGCCTGAAAATAAAAGATTCTTTTTTGGATATGAAGAGAGTTACGGTTTTCTCGCCGGAGATGGTGCAAGAGATAAAGATGCGGTTATTGCTTCGGCTCTAATTGCTAAGATGACAGCTTTTTATGATAACAAGGGTATAACTTTGTATGACCGATGGTTGGCGCTTAGTGAAAAACACGGGTATTGCTTAGAGAATCTCCAAAGCTTAAATATTTCTGCGAAAAAGCAAGAAGAAATAATGCAAAAACTAAGAAGTGCTGTAAAAATAAACGGTTTAACAAAAATTGAGGATCATATCAACGGGTTAGATGGTTTACCAATGGCGAATGTTATTAAACTATATTTTGAAAACAACGCCTGGGTTGCAATACGACCAAGCGGAACTGAGCCTAAGTTAAAAATATATACAGGTGTTTGCGAAAATACATTTGATAAAGCAAAGATAGCACTGGACTTATTAAACAAAGATATGTTATTATTGCTAGGTTGATTATTTTATAATCAACTTTTGACTATAAAGTAATCAACTTTTGATTATTAGGAGGTAATTTAAAATTATGTGGATTTGGAGTGTTTTGTTACTATTAGTACCGGCGCTGGTTAGTATACTGCTTTTTGAGCGGTTTAGAGGTTATGAGTTTACATTAATAAAAAGAATAATTGCTCTGCCGATTTTTGCGTTTTTAGTAAATATGGCTGTTTATGCGGTTTTGTTTGTTAGAGGCTGGGCGTTTTTCAGTTGGAGCGGTGGTGCAGATTCTAGTTTAACAAACACATCAGCTGTTTTGCAATATATGATAATGGCACTTGCGATTGGTGTTGTATTAGCTTATATATTAAGTATGGTAAAAATATCAAAAAAAGAAGATAAACCCAACGAAGATGAAGAAAATAACGAAAATAATCCCGAATAAATCTTTGTCTATATTATTATATCTTTTGAAAGGTATGGAAAAATGGCACTGACAAAAAAACGTATGGCACTTTTTGCCGTTTTACTGACGGTTGGTTTTTTCGTGGCATTCTTTTTTCTACCCGAGAGTATAGTGGGTGAACGTGGCGAAAACTTAATGTTTTTTGCACCAAAAATAGCATTTTTAGCAATAACTGCATCTATGGCAGCAGTTTTCATCTTAGTAATTATTTTTAGACGTGACTATATAAACAGTCAGGTTTTTGCGTTAAATCGATACAAATATTTATTACGTTTGATGATTAAACGCGATTTTATCACAAAATATCGAAAGAGTATGTTAGGTATTATCTGGTCAATTTTAAATCCGCTTTTGATGATGCTTGTTATGATGTTTGTTTTCCAATATTTGTTTAGAATGACTATTGATAATTTCCCGGTGTACTTTTTAGGTGGTAGATTAATTTTTGGTCTTTTTGAAGAATCTACATCAATGGGAATGAACTCGATTATAAATAATGAAGCAATTATAAAAAAGGTTTATGTGCCCAAATATATTTTCCCCGTTGCACAAGTTACAACTTCTCTGGTAAATGTATTTTTTACCTTTATTGCATTTATGTTAATTTTCATAATAACGGGTGCTCCGTTTCACTGGACTATGTTTTTAATACCAATCCCAATTATTTATACATTCGTTTTTTCTCTTGGGCTTGTTATGTTACTCTCATCATTGGTTGTGTTTTTCCGTGATATGCAATACCTTTGGGGTGTGTTTACAACTATGCTCTTTTTCTTGACGCCTATAATGTATTCTGTTGAAGCTACTATTCAAGAAGCATTTTTACCATTTTATGGGTTAAATCCACTATACCATTTTGTAACTTATTTTCGTATGTTAACAATGTGGAACACAATACCGGATTTATGGGCAAATATGGTGTGCATCGGTTATGCACTTGCTTCATTATGTATAGGTTCATATGTATTTATGAAAAAACAAGATAGATTTCTATTGCATCTATAATCTTTATTGAGGAGTTAAAATTGGGTAATATTGCTATTGATGTAGATAATGTTTCAATGATGTTTCACTTAACAAGAGATAAGATAACAGGATTGAAAGAATATATGATAAAAATGCTCAAACGTCAGATTGAGTTTGAAGAGTTTTGGGCACTTCGTAATGTTAGTTTTTCTGTAGAAAAAGGTGAAGTTTTTGGAATTATGGGGCTTAACGGTGCAGGTAAATCTACACTTTTGAAAATTATATCAGGCGTTTTTAAACCAACTATAGGTCAGGTTTCAGTAGTAGGTGAACTTGTTCCTCTATTGGAGCTTGGAACAGGGTTTGACCCTGAGTTTTCTGCTCGTGATAATATTTATATGAATGGTGCTATGTATGGACGCTCTCCACATGAGATGGAGAGTATTTTTGCCGAAATAATGGATTTTGCAGAGCTTTGGGAGTTTCAGGATGTTTCTTTAAAAAACTTTTCAACAGGTATGACTGCACGTTTGGGTTTTGCTGTTGCTACAAGCGTTAAACCGGAAGTGTTGATTATTGATGAAATATTAGGCGTTGGTGACTATAAGTTTCAACAAAAATGTGTTGGTAGAATAAGTAATATGATTTCCGGTGGAACTACGGTACTGTTGGTTTCACACGATTTTAATATTATTCAAGCTATGTGCAGTCGTGCTATTTTGCTGGATAGAGGTAGGACTGCATGTTTAGGTACTGTTGATAAAGTAGCTGAGGTATATGGAAATATAAGCGGATAATGTTGCTCTGACATAAGTCGATTACAAGAGGCGATAATAAACATTATAATTATTATTGCTGTCATTTTAGAAACGGAAGGGTTAAAATATGAAAATTGCAATTGCGGGGATTGGTTATGTTGGTCTTTCTCTTTCTGTTTTGCTTGCAAAAGCCGGACATGAGGTTACTGCTGTTGATGTTGTTCAAAGAAAAATCGATGCATTAAACAATAGAATCTCACCAATTGCCGACCCAGATATAGAAATGTATTTAAAAACTAAAGAATTGCAATTAACCGCAACGGTTGATGGAAGCAAAGCATATTCTGATGCTGATTTTGTTATAGTTGCTGTCCCGACAAATTATGACCCGGTGAAAAATTACTTTGACACAAGTCTGGTTGACACAGTTATTGCAAATGTCATAGGTGTAAATCCAAACGCTGTTATAGTGATAAAATCAACAATTCCGGTAGGCTACACAGAGAGTGCTAAACAAAGACTTGGTACAGAAAATCTTATTTTTTCACCGGAGTTTTTGCGTGAAGGACGGGCATTACATGATAATCTATATCCGTCACGCATAATTATTGGTGAGGATAGCGATAGAGCGAAGATTTTTGCAAATATGCTAACAAGTGCTGCAATAAAAGGAGATATTCCTGTTCTTTTTATTGGTTCAACAGAAGCAGAAGCAGTTAAACTTTTTGCAAATACTTTTCTTGCTTTGCGTGTATCTTTCTTTAACGAGCTTGATACGTATGCAGAGCTCCATGGGCTTGATACCGCACAAATAATCGAAGGTGTTTGTTTTGACCCAAGAATTGGTGATATGTACAACAATCCATCGTTTGGATATGGTGGGTATTGTTTCCCAAAAGACATAAAGCAAATGATAGCAAACTTCAACAATGTGCCAAATAAATTGATAAGCGCTATAGCTGAAGCAAACCGCACAAGAAAAGACCACATAACAGAGCAAATAATGGCGTTAAACCCTGATGTTGTGGGGATTTATCGTTTGACAATGAAAGCTGACTCTGATAATTACAGGCAGTCGTCGGTGCAGGGAGTTATGAAGCGTTTACGTGGTAATGGTGTTGAGGTTGTTATATATGAGCCTGTATTGGATGAGGATAAGTTTTTTGGCTCACGAGTAATAACAGATTTAGATGAGTTTTTGTCACTAAGTGATGTAATTGTTGCAAACAGATACAGCCCCGAACTCGAAGCTGTGTCTGATAAAGTTTACACGAGAGATATTTTCCGCAGGGATTAGGGAATAGGGAATAGGGATTAGAGAGTAGAGAGTAGGGATAAGAGAGTAGAGAGTAGGGAATAGAGAGTAGAGAGTAGAGAGTAGAGAGTAGTAAGTAGGGAATAGAACCTCCGTCATTGCGGGCTTGACCCGCAATCCCCTGAATTGAGGGAAAATATGCAATCATATATATATTTCATGTCAAATTCATTTAAAAGTGTACTTTATATTGGAGTTACATCAGATTTAG
>JAITFR010000048.1 GCA_031281255.1 Oscillospiraceae bacterium | reverse complement strand
ATTAACTCATTTGCGTTATTGTCATATTCGCTTTGTGCTATGTTTTGCACTTGAGTAGATGCTTGAGCACTGATATTGGCGGAATCTGCTCCTGATACTTCGCTTGTTGGTTGTGTTTGTGTGTTTGGAACTATTTGAGCTGTTTGTGTAATTCCTGAAATATCCATATTCCTCGCGATCCTTTCTGCGTTTACAAAGCGTGTGTTAAATGCTTAATCTCCTATTAATGCAACAATACGCTTTGCGGAAAATCACTCCTACCTCTTCTTGGACAATAATATTATCACAAGGTTTACATAATTACAAGCTTTTTTTATCAATAAAATATCATATAACATCATCTTGTGATTTGCTTGCATTGTACCTAATATATGTGGTATAATCCACATCGTATTTACCAAAAACACAAACGTTGGAGCAAACGATGACAAAGATAGCACCGTCAATACTTACAGCAGATTTCGGACAGCTTGACAATGAAATAAAAAGTATAGAAAACGCTGATTATATACATATAGATGTTATGGATGGAGTATTTGTACCGAATCTATCTTTTGGTTTTCCAATACTTGAGTCAGTCCGTAAGTCAACAAACAAAATACTTGATGTACATTTGATGATAAAATCCCCATCTGTTTATGCAACAAGATTTGCAGAAGCAGGCGGAGATATTATCACATTTCATATTGAAGCTGAAACTCCTGAAACTATAATGAAAACTATAACAGATATACATAACTGCGGTAAAAAAGCAGGAATATCTCTAAAACCTGGCACTCCGGCCGAAGCTGTTTATCCATATATAGAAAACCTTGATTTAATTCTCGTAATGACTGTTGAACCGGGATATGGCGGACAAGAGTTTATGGCTGAGATGCTTACAAAAATTACAGAACTAAGAGAATATATTGACAGCCATAATCTAAAATGCGAGATTGAGGTTGATGGCGGTATAAACATCGACACAGCAAAACTTTGCATAGCACACGGAGCAAATGTACTGGTCGCCGGGATTGATGTTTTTAACGCAGAAGATAGAGCTAAGCATATAAATGAGCTTCGTGGTATTACGTAGAGGTACATAATGGATTTTTTCCCATCTGCACTAGAAAATCTTATAGATAAGTTTGCATCACTTCCGGGTATTGGGCGTAAAACCGCACAACGACTCGCTTTTTTTGTTATTTCACTCTCTGACAATGAAGCTGCAGAGTTTGCTTCTGCTATAACAGATGCAAAAGAAACTGTTGTCTGCTGCACAATTTGCAAAAACTTAACATCAGGTGAAATATGCGCAGTTTGTGTTGATACCAGACGTAACTCAAGAGTTGTTTGTGTAGTTCCCGACCCCAAGGGTGTGTTAGCAATTGAACGCTCACATGAGTATAATGGTACATACCATGTTTTGCACGGTGTTATATCACCAATAAACAATGTCGGCCCTGATGATATTAGGATAAAAGAGCTTGTTGCCCGTGTTTCTGACGGTAGTATAGAGGAAGTTATTATGGCAACCAACCCAGATACCGAAGGAGATACAACAGCACGTTATATCTCTCGCCTTTTACAACCATTTGGAGTAAAAGTAACACGTCTTGCTTATGGAATACCGGTTGGAGGTAGTTTAGAGTTTGTAGATGATGCAACTCTAATGCGTGCAATAGAAGGCAGAATGGAAATGTAATTTAGGGTTTGTAGATTTACCCATCAACTAAATCTATGATAATTTTTTAAGGAGATAGATATATATAATGTCAGAAAAATTAAAAATAATAGCTCTTGGTGGTCTTAATGAGATTGGCAAGAATCTTACTGTATATCAGTTCGGAGAAGATATACTAGTTGTTGACTGTGGGCTGGGATTTCCCGATTATGATATGTATGGGGTGGACATAGTTATACCCGATGCAACATATCTTATTGAAAATCAATCAAAAATTCGTGCTATCGTTCTAACACACGGACATGAAGATCATATCGGAGCATTACCATATATAATGCGTGATATTAATGTACCAATCTATGCCACACCTCTTACAGCAGGATTGGTTAGAAACAAGCTTGAAGAACATGGACTTTTGGAAAAAATCAAAATTGAAGTAAGACGACCGGGAGACTTTATTAGACTTGGTAATTTTAGAGTGGAACTTATCCATGTTAACCATAGTATTCATGATACTGTTATGCTTGCAATTAGAACTCCACAAGGGATTGTAATTCATACAGGTGATTTTAAGATTGATACAACACCCGTTTCAGGAGCTATGATGAACCTAACCCGCTTAGGAGAGCTTGGAAATAAAGGCGTGCTTGCTTTATTATCAGACTCAACAAACGTTGAAAAGCCGGGTTATTCAACATCAGAAAAGAAGATTGGTGAGCGTTTTGACGATCTTTTTAACGGTTGTACACAAAGAATAATAGTTACAACTTTTGCATCAAACGTTCATCGAGTTCAACAAGTTATAGACTGTGCCGCAAAATACGGCAGACGTGTTGCAATTTCAGGACGTAGTATGGAAAACACGCTACGTGTTGCAACAGAACTGAAATGTGTGAAAATTCCTGAGGGTTTACTTATGGACCTTAGTAAAATAAGTAACCTTCCACCTGATAAAGTTGTGATTATTACAACCGGAAGTCAAGGCGAACCAACGAGTGCATTACACCGCATGGCATTTTCAGGTCATAGACAAATAGAAATACAAACAGGTGATAGAATAATTATATCTGCTTCTGCTGTTCCCGGAAACGAAAAAACAATCAGTCGTGTTATTGATGAGCTTTTCCGTCGAGGTGCAGAGGTTATATATGATAAAGTATCAGAGCTTCATGTTTCAGGACACGCATACCAAGAAGAATTAAAAATGCTAATGGCTATTGTTAAACCAAAGTACTTTATCCCGATACATGGTGAGCAAAGACATTTACGTATTCATGCAAAACTAGCTGAACAAATGGGAATCAAATCAAGCAATATAGTAATCTCAGACGTTGGAAAGATTATTGAGTTTTCCAGTAAAAGAGTTGATATAGTTGGATCAGTACGTTCAGGTCAGGTGCTGGTAGATGGTATCGGTGATTTTGACGTAACATCAGTTGTACTACGTGACAGAAAACATTTGGCACAGGACGGCATGATTGTTGTAATTATAAATCTTTCAAGTGAAGACGGTAGTTTAATATCTGAGCCGGATATAATAACTCGCGGATTTGTCTATGTTAAAGAATCCGAAGATTTAATGCATGAGTTAAAAAATGTTGTCCTTGATACACTTGATAACAATGTCGAAAACAAATTAACAGACAGGTCATCACTAAAAAGAGCTATAAGAACTGACCTTGCTGAGTTTCTATTTATTAAAACCAAACGCAAACCTATGATACTCACAACAGTCACCGAGATATAATTTTAATTCCTTATAATTTAACTTTTGATATTGCTATTTTAAGTTCTCTCGCTGTACAATAGCGTTCTTTGGGATTGATTTTCATAGAACACTCTATTATTTTTTCTAAACTATCATTTGCTTCATTTTCATCAAACAAAATTATGTTTTCATCTACTACAATAGGTGGACGTCGTCCTTTTAATGCATGATACATAGATGCACCAAGACTATAAATATCAGATAATTTCCAATCGACTGCGTTAACATTGTTATCATTACGTCTTTCTGCACACATTATAAAATATTTTTGTTGTTCCGGTGATGCATAACCAATACTACGGCTGATAACACCGGTATTATTGCCATAAACTCTGGCAGAATTATAGTCAATGAGACAAACATCACCATTATTACCTAAAATAATGTTAGACGGCTTAATGTCACGATGACAAACATTGTTTTTATGTAGAGCTTCGAGTGCTAACGCAAGTTGGTAGTACCATTTGCAGACTACTTGTTTTGCAAAACCTTTATTTCCTCTTAGATGTTTATCCAAGCTACTTCCTTCAACATATTCCATAACAGTAAAGCTCCTATCTTGATCCATAATAAAATCGTAGACTTGTGGAATGTGCATGTTTTTTATATTTTTTAAAGCTTCAACTTCATTTCGACATACTTCGATTGTATTTGTGACTCCACCTGCTAGTTCTTTTATAACAATCTCTTTTTTTAATCGTTTATGCCACGCTTTGTATACAACACCGCAGCTACCTGAACCTATTTCTCCAACTATTGAATAACCAAGTCCCGGGAGATAATTCTCACCATAAATAAATGGTTCTTCATTTGAGTATGATGTAAGTGTATGAGATGATTTTTTAGTTTGATTCCCATACATAGTCAGCTCCTAAATTGCCAAACGATACACTATATCCTGCTTCTAATTCATGTGGTATGTTTGGTGGTAATCTTTTTTTATTGATAAATGTACCGGCAC
Organism: Oscillospiraceae bacterium; assembly: GCA_031281255.1. Classification (GTDB taxonomy): domain Bacteria; phylum Bacillota; class Clostridia; order Oscillospirales; family Oscillospiraceae; genus WRMH01. The sequence continues at coordinate 1,458 of JAITFR010000048.1, read as the reverse complement.
TAGATGATAAATCAATTATTTGATACCCGTTTATATTTCTTTCAATAATTGCATGACGACGACTGACTGCTTTTGTTTTCCGGTCAAATTCAAAACTAGACTGTCTTTTTCCTAAACTTGAATCGTATCTACCAATAGAAAATATCTCACCTTCAGTTATTTTTACATCAATAATTTGCGGTAGTTCTGCTCTACCAACACATCGTAAGCCAACCCCATTGAGTAAAGCATTTACTTCATGTGTTTCATCATGTATATCAGCTAAAACCGGTTCAACAACAGTAATTTTACGTAGAGGTTCTTCCGGTTGAATTATCTGTAATTCTTTTTCTTTTTGCACTTTTTTCTTTCTATTACTTCTTCTGCTAAAGACTCTGTAACTCTCAACTTCATTCTCATTTTCTGATTTTATTGAACCTTCAATACCACTTGGTGTCGTTGTTATATTTTCTGCAATATCTTCATAAGAGTCTATTTCTTCATCAGCAAAAGCTTCATCAATAGCTGAACGCAATTCTTTATGGTATGAACCGGCATTATCTTTTGCTCCTGTTAAATCAGTAAAAGTATTACTAACTAACTGTTTTTCAATATTTGTACAGTTTACCGGCTGTTCAAGCTTTCCTCTTTGTTCTTGTACTGCATTGTATTCATTTAATGAGTTAAGAAAAGCATTTAAATTAAAATCGTTTACTATAGATCGTAACACTATATTCTCTAAAACAGTATCAGAAACAGTTATAATTTTTGAAATCTTTGTTACCATTGAATTAAATGCTTCTAATCCTGAACACTTTTGGATTGATGGAATATATAGGTAAACCACTTTTTTCTTCACTTTATCGTAATAAAGATAATCAACATCCAGTAAAAATGATTGTGGATTCATAAACCAATCCCCACACACCAGTAATGGTTTTAATATACTTTGCCACAACGATATATATTCCTTTGGTGATACTTCACCTGAAAAGTATTGAAGCTTACTGAGTATTCCCACTTTATAAGTAAACTCAACATCTCCGTTAACCTTCTTGTAATGAAACGGTAATGTAAACTCCGGTTTATCAGTTTGCATTGTAAACAACGCATTTTTGTCTACTTCAACTGTAGGAAATTTTGTAACTATAAACATTCCTGTCATAAAATCACATTTGTTTTCAATATTAAAGTTTTGATAGTTCATAGGGTAATTCTCCTCTTATATTCTAATAATGTTATTATTTGCCAACCACGTTCTGTTAGAACAGGTGCACTTCCTTTATAAAAACTCTTTGCCTCAAAAAATATTGCTTCTATTACCAAATCACCAAACAGGTTTATATATCCCCATTTGTTGCCTATTTTTACTGCTGCTAAATGCTCTCCAAAAGACAACGCATCATCATAAATAAACTCTATCTTTACATTTCCTTGTGTATCAATAAAACCCCATTTATCATATAGTTTTACCGCTGC
>JAITFR010000203.1 GCA_031281255.1 Oscillospiraceae bacterium | reverse complement strand
TCGGGATTATCAGATTTCTTACAAAATTTCCTAAGACTTTTTTCAAATAACCAATTTTTCATTTGAATACTCCACAACAATTTCTGTTAATATCATTCAAGGATTATAGATTAATTCTGCCCTGCACATCTAAAGTCACCGCACTTAAATGTCGTAAGGCACCGGCTATTTGAAATTTTTACGTTGCTTCTTCGTCATACCTGTTATCGGCATTTTTTCAAATGGCACCTCATTTTCAAGTAAGCGAGAAATCAAAAATTCAATGTCGCTCATGCAATTTCCTCCTACAATGATGACATAGGGATCATCATTTATTTTTTGTATTTATATCTTTATATGCAGTATCAAAACAATTAGCTAATGTGTCAAACGATAATGCATCGGTGGAAAAATACTCAGAGGTAAAATCTGTTATTTCAATTGCTCCAACTTTTGTTTCGACATCATATTCACCAAGTAATGTATCAAGAAATAAAAATGTTATTTGACCATATAATTCAATATTTTCATTATATTTATCAATAAAGACCAAAATACCAACTTTTTCACCATCCGCGAATAATTTATAGAAAATATCTTTGGGAGAAATTTCCATATCATTAATTTTTATAACGCAATCCGACCCTTTCCTCGGTCTAAGTTTTATCATTATCCATTTTTCAAGCTCCGGTTTTTGATTATACAGTTTTTCCACTTCACCAAAAGATTCTCTTAATCCATTAGCGCTTAAAATGAATTCGCGTCTCTTATTTTCCACAGGTCCAAATTCAAAGGTTAAATTTTTATCTACTTTCCTAAGTTCAGTTGATAATAGCCCAAATGTTTTTTCCAGGTCATTTTCAAAATGGAAAATCAGATTGCTGTTGCTTTCAAACCATTTCCAAAATTCTTTATACTTGTTTTGATTGAGCATAATCTCTCCTTAAACCAATGCGGTGCATTACCATTCAATCACCGGAATGTGACATAAACCCGAAGCAGTTGCAGAGGCGTAGAGTATACCATGTATTGGACGTAGTTAGAGCATGTTTGTTCTTACGACATTTAATGAACAATTTAAAATTCAGTACTTAGTATGTCCATGTGTACTGTATCAAGATAGCAACCATTTTTAAATGTGGATGATCGTCTGCGACCAAATTCTTGGAATCCAACCTTTTTGTAACATGCGATACCTTGTTTATTATCAGAATCGCACTGGAGCATAATATTATGTAAATTTAATGTATCAAACCCAAACTTTAATAATAGGCGTATCGCTTCTGTTCCATATCCTTTACCTCGCATTTCAGCTTCGCCGATGAATAATCCAATTGTTGCTCGACGGGAAATATGGTTAATATCAAAAAAACCAATATTCCCTATCAATCTTTCAGCATCTTTTAGAATAATTGCATAGTTGTGCCCTTCTGTAGTTAATCCTTCCAATGCTTTCTTTTCATTTGATAGTGACATCATGTTTTTGTAGTGTCCCAAAGGTATGGCAACAGCAGGGTCATTGAGCCATTTTGTGTATTGCTCTGCATCCTCAATGCTTATCGGTGATAGAAAGAGATTTTCTCCGATGATTTTTTGGAAATATTTCATTATAAAACCTCGATTCCAATATTTGAACTATTGCTTGTGCGTTAACCTTAAATCCTTTTGATTATTAAAGACTCAATTAAATGCGAATACTACGCAGATGTACACAGCGAAGATATTACTTTTTTACATGATATACCGAAACGAGTTGATACATCAACATCGGTGCTTTTGAGCGAAAGATTAAAATACCCATCATTATTGTATTTTAGTAAAGCAGGGTTATCGCATCCTAGTAAACTGCAATATGTTATTTTTGTCAATGATTCATAGGTATACGAAAGGTTTTTTCTATGGAATGATAATAAAGTTTTCATAAAATCACTTTCCAACATATAATCATCGCTTGTTAAGTGTAAAATTCCGGATTTATTCTTTTCAATGCAATACACTATAGCTTCGGTAACATTATCTGCAGAATTGTAGCTCATATATAAATTGCTAAACAATGATTTGTTTTGTTCTACTTGTACGATTTCAGAATCAATATCTTTTAATGAGAGCGTTCTTGGTAGTCTGATTATCAAACATTGGTTTCCTAAATTATTTTGTATAATCCGTTCGCAGGAAACCTTAAATTTGCCGTATGCACTTATTGGATAAGGAGTATCGGCTTCGGTTTTGCTCCCGTTGGGAGAACCGTCAAAAACATTGGCAGAAGAAATGAAAATGCAACGCCCCGATGTTTCATATAAGAATCTATTTATCCTCTTGTGAGCGTTTAATTGCTGTTCAAAGTCACCTGTTAACGACGATATAATCAAGTTAGGTTTAATATTGTCAAGCATGGCATCAAGAACTTCATAATCTGCAATATTGTATTTTCGTAAGTTTACATAGTTTATGACATCGGGATTATTTCTGTTATATGTGCCGTATACATCATATAGGTTCGATAGTTTATTGAAAAGAACACTTCCTATTGAACCACTTGCGCCCAAAATCAAAACTTTCAAGTTATCAACCTGCTTCCGTTAATATAAACAATATAACTAACTATATCGTAAGTGATTTCGCTTGTATACTCTTATGCGTACTTTTCTGTCATTTCTCTAAAATGTAGTATAGCACATAACGCGGAGCAGGTAGACGACGTGATGCGGAGCAGTCGCTAGAAACAAGGTAGCGACTTATTATCTGCTTTTTATAAGTTTGCGAACATAATTAAAAAGTTCTAACCCTATTTCAATAGACGGAGCTTCCCATGTGGCTTTAGTATTTTCGATTGTTCCTTTCCAGGTTATGTTAGCGGAGGTATCAAAAACATAACCATCACATAGTTCCATAGAAAAACGGTGCAATTCATCACCGACAAATATACCCGTTGTGTTTTTAGCATTGTGCAAGGCATTAGTCACACCATCATAAATAATCGAGTATGTTTCTTGCGGAGTTGGCTCCCAACCCTTTGCCATATCCTTCACCGGTATAGTTACTATTTTATCAGATAGTTCCAAAGCTTCACGCATAGATGCAGCACAGCCGATGTTAGCTAAATATGGCACATCATGAAAACTCAATACTGCCGAGCCTATTTCAGCTATGTGTATACCGTTCCAAAATAAACTTTTTATCGGCGGGGATTGAATTGTATGAGCGAAATAAGCATTATCCTCACCATAGCGGGCGTGCTGTCCAAATGTGATTATACCAAAAGGGTTTACAACTGCTTGTCCTCGTATACGCCGCCAGTCAAAACATCTGTTTGGTACATCGAATACCCGCACGATTGGTGGCATCTTTTCCAAAACTATATTAAACTCCGGATTTCCTGCGAAATGCCCATCGTAAAGCAATATGTCATCTACACCAAAATCAATCGCAGCATTAACAACTGCTAATGCATCGGCTGTAATACACTCTCGACCGTGTTCACGCCAATCATCACTTCCGTTCCAATTCCAAGAACCATTTTCACTAAAAATACCCGAAGCACCTTCCATGTCTGCGATAATTATTAGCTGTTTCATAAAAGTTATTCCTTCATATTATGTTTTCGTAAGTTTTCATAGTTTCTCTAAAATGTAATATAGCACATAACACGGAGCAGGCAGACCGTTCGCATGTTATGCTTATACTATGAATCTGGGAACACAAGCGATAGCATATCATTGGTTGCTAATCCCTCGCTTATTACCTGAAATTCAACTTCGCCTGCTGCACGTGTCAGTATGACATAGCGATAATAACTACCACTCGGGATAAACTCCGCCAATCGTAACACAGTGACATCCTTGCTTTTGCCGTTGGCAAGAGTATTTATAATGTTAACATCATCTATTCGATAATAACTCCCAATGAACGTGCGCTCTATACCATCTTCAAAATGTATGTGTGTCTCTACAATCCGCCTATTCCCTTGCCGATAATTAGTACGTACAATCCGACTATCCGGCAGAGTATGATAATATTCGATAACAGCACGACTTGAGAAAAACTCGTCCCGGTCAAAATCAGGGACAATATCCGGTGGCAACTGCCCATTTACCCCGACATATCCTGCGCTAGCGAGTACCTGCTGCCCCTGCTGGCTAAGAAGCCACTGTGTTAAGATTTCGGCTTTTTCGTTACCTCGATTGTAAAAACTGAAAGTGTATACCATAAGGGGATAGCTACCATCGGATAGGGCATCATTGCTCGGTTTAACACCATTAATGGCTAATGTTTTCAATCCCATTTGATCCAAATCTTGTAGTCCGGACCAACTAAAAATGTTGTAGCCAATGCCTGCGCTTCCAACCTCTTGGACACCGTAAAGCATTGCGCCCATAGATGTCAACATCGTTAAATCACCTATGCCCGAAAATGGTTCTTGAGCCATGAAATCTTCCATTGCCGTTTGACTCCCGGAATCCCAATTTCGCACGAATGGCACTATGTCTTCATTATTACCACCGACCTGATTCCAGTTAGTTATTCGCCCGGTATAAATATCTCGAATTTGCTCAACTGTAAGACTGTCGATTGGATTGCTATTGTGTAGAATAAATATAAAACCTTCACGAGCAATCGGTGTGATGATTAAGTCTGCACCACGCTCTGTTGCATCTTGTAACGTTTCCTCATGATAACTAACAGCAAGTAACATATCGGCAGGATTATCATTTCCCGGAATAAGACGTTCGAGCGCAGCATATGTTTGGCTGTGATTTTTCACAATGTGTTCATCGGTCAAAAATGCACGAATAGCCGCGTGCATAACAACTGTCGAAGAACTTCCGTCTATAATAGGTAGCTCCGGTAACGCACGGTCACCCCAAGTATCGCAAGTAACGGTAATGCTCGCAGCTTCTATACCACCGGCTCCACCATATTCATACCAACCCATAGGTCTGTCAGTACTGCCGCCACATGCAACCAAGCTCATAACAAGCACTATACTTACAATTACTGATACAAACCGTTTCAAAGAGTTACTCCTCATAATATCATCTACAATTGTTGTGAATTTAAGAAATGTAGATGCCGTTTTGCTTATCATTTTCTGAAATAATATTTGAAACTTCCATAAGTACCCCCATTTTTATCAATGTATTGTATTTTTGTTAACCAACTAAACGCAACGGTGTCTAATGTTCAAGAGAATATGTAGTGATCCTGCGTTTTGCAAATCGTGGATTTAACTGTATATTAAAATTACAAAAATGGTAACTAGATTACCACATAAGGATGTCACTACAATGACAAGTATAATCTATGTTAGTATGAATGTCCATACCACAAACTACACGCTATGTTGCTACAGTATCGAAAAGCTACAGTTCAAACACGCTTGAGTGAGCGATGACTAAATCAATGATATAGGAGCATTCTTATAATACTCCTATATCATATTCATTATTTGTTTTTTGCTTAGAGAGAGGTATTGAATAAACTCGTGTTTATTTTTAATATGTTAATGCCTCATTTGCACTTATCCACCATAATGGTTTTTGATCCATATCAGTGTTTGGTGGTAACACCGAAGTGTATCCAAATATGTTACTATCTTCAGACCATATATACTCTGCCCATCCAAGATTATCGGGCGACCCACCTACTATAATTACATGACGGTAACCATTTTCAGCAATGTGCTCATATTGATAATACGTTGATTCTGTGCAGTATTCTGTTATATCTTTGTTAGAACCATCAAGAATGAAATATACTCTGCCGTCTTTTACTTCAACAGGATTAAAGCCAACATCAGGTATAGAAATAGAAACAGAAGTTCCTCTGCCGGATCTTTCAATTTCGATTTGACCACTGCCAAGTAGCTCTATGATTTGGCTACCATAAGCAAATGCTACGACTGTTGTAAATGATAATGCTATTACAGCGGCTACAAGCCCTGTTATTAGTCTTTTTGTGGAACGAGATTTTATACTCATTATGCTGTCCTCCTTATGATTTTCAATAATTTGAGCTGACAACTCCGAACGAATCCGTTTTTGGCTTTCCTGTGACATATTAACTGCATCAAATGTTTGTTTATAATTGGATTTCATTGTTATGACCATTCCTTTCTAAATTGTTGAGGTTTCATATGTGCTTCTCCGATTTTTAAAGGCACACTGCCTCGCGAGTGAGGCGTTAGTACGGTTTGAAAGTTTATTTTTCAAACTTTATCCTCCTCTAAAATGTTTCTTAATAACTTCTTTGCTCTATGGATTCTCATAGATACGGCTGATGTGCTGATTTTTAAGAAGTCCGCAATTTCAGAAAATGTATATCCTTCATAGAAATGCATATAGATTACAACCCGATATTTTGTAGCCAATCCCATTATGACATTAAACAGTTCCCGATCTTCTTTTTCTTCAAACACGATTTCATCGTTTAACGATTCAACTCTGTTTTTCCATACTGAACGGAGTACATCCTTGCAATAGTTTACGGTTATTCGTGTTATAAATGCCCGCTCTTTTCCGGGTTCGGGTACTGCACGCCCTTCAATCATTTTCATAAATACTGCTTGTACAGCATCTTCTGCTTCCTGTACTTGGCGAAGATAACTGAGAGCTATGCGGTATACCATATTTGAATGTAAGTCATATAATGATAAAACTTCAAGTTCCTGCACTCCGTTTTTTTCTCCTTCCTCAAAAATAATTTTTCGAGGCCTCATATACTAAACGAAATAGATGCGCCGATTAGCACATCTATGAAAAATAAATTTCTACTCGACATACTTATAAATAACAAGTGCTATAAAAAACTTGCAGATTAAGATAGTACCGATGTTTCATGCTGTCATGGATGGTGGCGTATACCGTGCGTTATGTGCCGTTGCGTTTCTGTTGACTTAATTATTTTTCTCCTGCTCCCAATCAATGCCAAACTCTTTCATTAACTTTTTTACTCTTTTTGTACGAGACTTGCTGTGCGGTGGGTATGCAACATTGTATAAATAAAACTGCAATGTGTCCGCATCAACTAGAACCTCAGTAAAATCAGTATGTTTACCTTTCTTATTACTATGGTGAAGAATTGCCTCGCAAATTAGTTTAGTTTCTTCCTCATTAGTAATTTTCAATAAATCAAGTATTTCTTTTGCGAGCAACGCTCCTTCTTGGGCGTGATTTTCTGCATCCATCATTTTATAAGTATAAAAATCATGAAGCATACCAGCAATTGTTGCTAACTCTGCATCTTGATTTCTTTTTAAAGCAATCAATGCACAAAAATGTGAAACTCCATACAAATGTACATACGCACAACGTTGATCTTCACGATATTTCATTTTTTGAATTGTTTTATCAATATAATTCCTTAAAACCTCAACTCTATTCATATTTATTTCTCCAAAATTTTCAATTTTTTATACTGCTTTTTATGTGTAATTTTTAAACATTTTTGCTAAAAAAACATCAAAAAATGCATTAAAAATATATCATCAACAACTATATCATAAAGAGATAAAATAGTGTATAATTAAAGTGAAAGAAAACTCACACGAAAAACATTGAAGCAAAGAGGTTCTAACATAATATGTCGAAGCGGTCCAGAATAGCTACAATTGTTATAATTCTTGCACTCGCGATTTATGCGGTTGTAAGCCTTTACGTTATATGGGGGCTTACTGTACCACTCAGCAGACAGCAAGAAGAAGACAGGCAGCGAATCGCCGAGCTGCACCAGCAGATTGCGGAGCTGGAGCATAGATTGGAAAACACTGATGACCCTGATGTTATCAGATGGATTGCGGAGCAACTTTTAGGGCTTGTTAAGCCGGATGAAATGATAATCACAGGTGGAATTAATCACGGCGGTGATTAAAGCACAAGCAAAACGATTTAACTCTTGTTAGTGGAAAGGAAATTGTACAAACATGTCACAAGGTAAAGAAATCAAAATCATTCGTGGAAACTCAAATATCCCATTTGCACAAAGCGTTTGCCGAAATATCGGCCTAAAACTTAGCAATTCGCAGGTTTCAACTTTTTCCGATGGTGAGATTGCAGTATCGTTAGACGACTCCGTGCGAGGTGCAGACGTATTTATCATCCAATCTACATGCACACCAATAAACGACAATCTTATGGAAATGCTTATCATGGTTGATGCTTGCAAACGTGCTTCGGCACATCGTGTCACCTGCGTAATGCCATACTTTGGTTATGCACGACAAGATAGAAAAGTTAAAGCACGTGACCCAATTTCTGCGAAGCTTGTGGCAAATCTTATCGTTTCCGCCGGTACAGACAGAGTGCTGACTATGGACTTACACGCAGCGCAAATACAGGGTTTCTTCGATATTCCTGTTGACAACTTAGTTGGTTCTCCGCTGTTTGTTGATTATTTTAAGCAAAAGTTCAAAAATAAAGACGATGTTATGATTGTTTCACCTGACATTGGTTCGGTTGCCAGAGCACGTGCATTTGCAATGAGAATGAACATGGAGCTGGCAATTATTGATAAACGCCGTGAAAAAGCAAATCAAGCAGAAGTTATGAATATTATAGGTTCTGTCGAAGGAAAACGAGTCATTCTCTTTGATGATATGGTTGATACAGCAGGTAGTCTTTGTGAAGCGGCAGCGGCACTTACCGAGCAAGGTGGTGCAAAAGAAATCTACGCATGTGCAAGTCATGGTGTTTTATCCGGAAATGCAATAGAACGCATTGAAAATAGCGTTGTACAAGAAGTCATTTTCTCCGACACAGTGCCATTTACACGTGCCGAACCATGCAGTAAAATAAAATATCTTACCGCTGCGCCATTATTTGCTGAAGCAATCAAACGTATTTTCGAAGAGGTCTCAATATCAACGATATTTAGGTAATACTTATGTTTTTTCGTCGTAATAAAGAACCTGTTTCCTGGATTGTTGTGTTTTTGGGAAACCCCGGTGTAAAGTATGAAAACACGCGGCACAATGCAGGATTTATGGTTGCAGATGTTATAGAAAAGAAAGCAAATATTAAACTTAACAAAATTAAGTTTAATTCATTGACTGCAATTACCACAATTGGTGAACAGCAGGTTTT
>JAITFR010000143.1 GCA_031281255.1 Oscillospiraceae bacterium | reverse complement strand
CCCCATAAATCTGATGCGTCGAGGATTTCAACCTTGTCCTCAACAATGTTGATGTAAACGGGTTTTTCTGCTTTTCCTTCAAGAATGATGGCATCAAATCCGGCATACTTTAGGATTGCGCCCCATTTACCACCTGAGTTGGATCTTGCTATCCTACCTGTTAGCGGTGATTTTGTGACAACCATGTAACGACAACCTGTTGCACATGCTGTGCCTGTTAGCGGACCGGTTGCTATTACGATTTTGTTGTCGGGTGAAAACGGGTCAATTGTCGGGTCAACTTCATTCATATAAAGCTTTGTCCCAAGACCACGTCCGCCTATGTATTTCTTTGCGGTGTCCATGCATAGGTCTTCTATTTTGCTTGTTCCTGCACTGAGATTAATGCGTAATATCTTGCCATTGTATGATGTTGCCATAGTAGTTCCTCCTTTAGTTTAGTTAATCATCTATCTTTATTTATTACTTAATAAAATAATTCAAAGTGTGGTTTTCACTAGGGACATTCTATTAATTCTCTGCACCACAAGCAGTCGGCACATGATGGTTCGTTTGCTCTGCAGTCAGCTTCACTTGTTGTTATATAATCACAGCACTCAACATAATCGCAGTCAATACAGGATGGATAACGGCTGGCATAGTTGCGGTAACGGAAGTCGTAATAATCGTGTGTATTCCATATTTCTGTCAAAGTATTATCAAGAATATTTCCGAAATAATGTGCTCGAACCTTCTTTTTTCGTCCAAATACAAACTCTTGTCCGTCGTGTGCAAATCTGTAACACGGAGCTATGCTTCCATCAGCAGTTATAAAAATCGCTTCCTGCTCAACAAATGCGCATCTATGCTCTGAGCTAAACTTTGTCATTGGGGTTTTCATCGGAATACTGTTGGCACAAGCTATTGGGTACCATGCATAAACAAATCTGCGGCGTTTTTCATCAAGATATGGTGTGTAGATTATTTTATCTTTATCTTCTTCGGTTTGCGGTAACAGGTTTGATACCATAAAATAAGCAAATCCGGTTTTTTTAAGTAAGGGTATGAGGTCTTTGATTTCGTTAATATTATCTTTTGATAATACAATTATTGCATGTATTACAGGTGTTTTTGAGTTTGTTGCTTTTTTTGCATCAATAAGTTTTTTGACATTTTGTGCTAAAACATCATATTCAAAGCCTCGTGCGTTTAGAAATGTTTGTGGTAATCCATCAACTGATACTGTTACTTTTTGATAGTATTTTACTAAGGTTTCTATGATTTGGTTGTCCCAGTGATATGCGTTGCTGGTGATTTCAAGGTTACTCTGTTTGCCTTCTGTTTCTGTCATCAAACGCTTTGAATATTCGACAAATCTCGGGTGTGCAGTTGGTTCACCAATCCCGCCTATTACAGTAGTTTCCGATAAAACATCATCATTTAGTATTTTTAGAAACACATCTTCCTGCATATCAATTGGTTCGTTTTTCCAATTAACACGAAAACAAGCACGGCAGTTAAGATTGCATTTCTGAGTTAATTCTATATATATTTTTTTGATTTTATCTGTGTAGGTGATCAATTTTATACTTTACCTCGTTTTATTGTTATCAAAGTGATTGTAAAAAAAGACCTCCTTGTTTTGTCCTGTTTTCAAGACAATTAGAAGCTCCTTTGCAAACACGGCAGGCTAGAAGTTTTTTCTAACCCATAGGTCGGTTTTACTCGACTCGGAGTTAAACCTAGTTTACTTTATTATAATATATAAAGTCAATATAAAATAAAAGAAAAATGGAGCTTCTGAGCGGATTCGAACCGCTGACCTATTCATTACGAATGAATTGCTCTACCAACTGAGCTACAGAAGCACGTATTTTTGCCTTTCTTACGTCGCCTCATGTAAGCTATTTTCTCTGATTTTTTGCCATTCTTCCAGGTCTGAAAGATTTAGTCAAAAAATCATTTAAAACAGCTTAAAATCGGCTTACATAAGTATAATCTTGAGAAAATCATTTGTCAATGTCCTCAAGCTATGGTATTATTCATAAAGATATAGCTTAGATAGGAACTATAATTTATTTTTTTAGAAAGATATTATGAATACTACTTTTTTATCAGTTGAAAATATGCATGTGCAAAACTTATTCGAGCCGAACAATACAATAGCTTGGGATTATTTGGTAAAACTCGAATGGGTTTGGGATGCTTTGCCATTGATTTCAAGTTATATCGCAGAGCTTGGAGATGCTCTTGATGTAAACGAGTATATCAAGCATGGTGATAATATTTGGATTCATAAAACCGCTACTGTTGCACCATCTGCTTTTATCGGAAAAAACGTGATAATCGGAGCAAATACAGAGGTTCGCCACTGTGCGTATATCCGTGAAAATGCACTTGTTGGTGAAAATGTTGTTATTGGTAACTCAACAGAGCTAAAAAATGTTATACTATTTAATAATGTACAAGTGCCACACTTTAATTATGTCGGTGATTCAATATTTGGTTATAAATCGCATATCGGGGCAGGTGTTATTACATGTAATGTAAAAAACGATCACAAGCCGGTTACTGTTACATGCGGAAATGAAAAGATATCAACAAACTTAAAAAAGTTTGGAGCAGTACTTGGTGATTTTGTTGAAGTTGGTTGTAATTCAACATTAAACCCCGGTACGGTAATAGGTGCAAATACAGATGTATATCCTCTTTCAAGTGTACGCGGATTTATACCAAAAAATCATATTTTTAAAAAATCTGAAAATATAGTAGAAAAGCTCAAAAACTATGAATCTTGATACAAGCAGATTATCTCATGCTTATATAACTGATAAAAACACTGCGGAAATCATTGCTATGGCAGCTCTTTGCTCGTCAGAAGATACCAATAAACCATGTTATAATTGTATTAATTGTGATAAAATTAAACGGCACATTCACCCTGATATTACATATATTAAAAGATTTGATGACAAACGGGAAATCCTTGTTGATCAGATACGTGATATTAAACGTGATGTGTATATTGCACCAAATGAAGCTGATAAAAAAGTTTATATTGTTTACGACGCCGATACTATGAATCGAAATGCACAAAACGCTTTTCTAAATGTTTTGGAAGAACCACCACCCCATGTTGTAAGTATATTAGTGACAACAAATCCTGCAACACTACTTCCTACAGTACGCTCACGCTGTATAGAGATTTTTTCAAATATAAAAACTGATGCAGAGCAAAATAATACTGAAATTGACAAAAGTTTGTTAGATGATTTTATAAAATCAATAGGAAATGATGATTTACTACTAACACAATGTATGTTTCGTCTTGAAAAACTGGATAAAACTTCACTTTCAGCTTTTCTTACTGCAGCTCGTCAGCGTTTAGCACAATCATTACGAAATACCTCTAATCGCAATTGTTTATTATATGCTGAAACAATCATAACTAATGCTGAAGAAATGTTGTTTTATGAGGTTGGCTCCGGACATATAGCAGGTATGATGCTTGCAAGTTTAATAAGTAATAAGGAAGTGACATAAACTTTGACAGAGATAATTAGTGTACGTTTTAGAGATTTTGGAAAAGCTTACTATTTTAACCCAAACGGGCTTACTGTTAATAAAGGTGAGTTTGTTGTCGTTGAAACAGCTAAAGGAGTTGAATACGGTGAGTGCGTTCGCAGCAATCACAAGATTGACGATAATCTTGTGATACAACCACTACGTTCAGTTTTACGTGTTGCTACCGAAGCTGACAACAGAAGTGCTGAAGTATGCAAAGAAAAAGAGAAAGAAGCTCTGGCTTATTGTCAGCAAAAGATTATTGACTTCGGACTTGAGATGAAGCTGGTAAGTGTTGAGTATGGTTTTGAGGGTAATAAAGTATTATTCTTCTTTACATCTGATGGTCGTGTAGATTTTCGTGAGCTTGTAAAAGACCTGGCAGGCATGTTTAGAGCAAGAATTGAACTAAGGCAAATTGGTGTTCGTGATGAGGCAAAAATGCTTGGTGGTATGGGTGTCTGCGGTAAACAATATTGCTGTTCACAGTTTCTTACCGAGTTTAGTCCTGTTTCAATAAAAATGGCTAAAACACAAGGTTTATCATTAAATCCAACTAAGATATCAGGTGCATGCGGTAGGCTTATGTGTTGTTTAAAATACGAAGAAGCCGCATATGAAGATCTTGTTCGTAAAGCTCCAAAAATCGGTGCATTTGTTGAGACTCCAAATGGTAAAGGTTCAGTAGTAAACATAAATATTCTAAGAGGAAATGCAAAGGTTCGTCTCGAAGATGGAAATGATACTACATTAAAAACATTTACATTTGAAGAGCTTGATGTTCTCGGCGGTAAAGGTCGCAGGGCTGAATATATTTCTGCACGTGATGAGGGAAGACTTGAAGAAGCCGGTTTTCAAGCATCTGCTCCACCTATGAATAATCGAACCGAGCAATTATATGATGCTTCATCTTTAAATAAGCAGTCTACAAATATACAACATAAAACTCAACCTTTTAGAAATGAACCCCGAACTGATACTTTTTCACGTTCAGAGCGTACTCAACGCTTTGATAACTCAACTCGTACTTCTAATATAAATGCTTCGGATAATGATCCTGATGATTATGCTCAACCATTAAAGGAGCATACATTAAGGCATGAAAATAGAAATAAAAGTATGGATGTAATTACAAAAGATAGAAAATACCATAATAAACGCCGTAAGAATCGGGGAAAATAAATGAGTATCAACACATTCCACGGTAGAGCTAATGAGTTACGCAAGCTTGATAACCTGTATGCAAGTGGTAAGTTTGAGTGCGTTATTTTACATGGCCGTTTACGAACAGGTAAAACCAGCTTACTTCAACAGTTTATGCATGATAAAAGTTGTATATACTTTTCAGCACAAGAGACAAGCGATGATGAAAACTTAAACTCTTTGGTGCGTGCTGTTATGGCATTTCCGAGAATCCCTGCCGGTGAGCAACCTCTAAAAAACTATTATGAAGAGGTTTTTGAACGTTTAAATAAACTATCACGCACAGAAAGATTATTACTTGTTATTGACGAGTATCAATATCTTGTTGGTTCAAATAAAGGTATCTCTGAGTTTATTTGCAGATTTATTGAACAAAAGTTTTCAACCGGTAAGCTTATGATTGTTATATGTGGTTCATCTGAAGCAGTTATGCAAAGTGAAACACTGGATTATAGTGCATTTTACGGAAAACGAACAGCACAAATAAAACTTGAACCTTTTACATTTTTTGAAGCAAAACGTTTTTATAGTGAGTTTTCACCTTTTGATATTGCTGTTATTTACGGCTTAACAAGTGGTATTCCAAAATACTTAAATATGATGAACCCGTTTATTTCTGTTGAAGATAACATAAAAAACACTTTCTTTAATCCTGCTTCAGAGCTTTTTGAAGAACCTGAGACATTCTTACGTCGTGAGGTTCGTGATCCTTCGTACTATAATGCTGTTCTTAAAGCTATTGCAACAGGGTCAAACAAAAACTCTGAAATTGCAACTGCTGTTGGGCTTGAAACCAGTGCTTGTACTGCATATTTAAAAAATCTCATATCTTTTGGTTTGGTTGGTAAACACACTCCTGTTACAGAAAGACCCGGCAAAAAAACTATTTATGAAATCGAAGATAGTATGTTTCGTTTTTGGTATCGTTTTGTTCCGGTTAATGCTTCAATTATAAATGCAGGCACAATTGATAAGATTTGGCGTAGTATTGCCCATGAGATACCAATATTTATGAGTACTGTATTTGAAGATATTTGCCGTCAATGGGTTACACAAAGAAATGTTGAAAACAAAATGCCTGTGCAATTTACTGATGTTGGTCGTTGGTGGGGTTACGACCTCGTTACAAAAGAAGACACCTACATACCTATAGTTGCTTATGCAGGTGATTCTTTTGCTTTGTTTGGTGATGCTATTTGGTCTGATACTCCAACTGATGAAAGTGCCTTACGGAATCTTGAAGAACGCAGTCGTTTGTTTAGATATCCGGAAAGATATTTATATTTATTTTCTCGCTCCGGTTTCACAGATGAATGTGCTGATCTTGCTATACGCCTCGGCGCAAATCTCGTAATGTTTGAGTAGAATTAAGCTGTTCTAAAATAACATTATATTAACCGCTCACTAATCACTGCGTAAAAAGAGACTGTACATCTCATTTCGGGAGCTCGCAAATCCGAACAGTGCTCGCTCTTATCCTCAATTTCGATAACAGTCTCTGATTTTACTCCGTTAAAGCGTTCGCAATTAACATAATGTTATTTCTTTAATTATTTCATTATGCATTTCCCTACTTTCTACTTTCTACTTTCTACTCCCTATTCCCTATTCCCTATTCCCTAATATACACTGCTTTGCCTGTTTTTGCGGATTCGTAGATTGCATCTAATATTTGTGTTACTACCAGTGCTTGTTCAGGTTTTACCCGCAGCTCGGCACCATATAAAATAGCATCAAAGAAGTTGCGAGTTTCGAGTTCTTCCGGTTTCCATATTTTTCCACCTGCGTATTCAATAGCACCGTCTGAAAAGTCGGGCTTTAATTCTGTAAATCGCCCGTCCTTGTCTGATACAATTACCAGTCCATTTTTCATATCTGCTCCGGCTTTTGTTCCGCAAAGGGTGCATATTCCCTCTCCTGTGTCTATTGTGTTTAATGCCCAACTGGATTCTAGTATTACAGTTGCTCCATTTTCCATTGTGATAAATGCAAATGCAGAGTCTTCAACCTCGTAGTTTTCTGCTTTCCATGGTCCGAAAATATTTCCACAATCCGGATGGTCACTTAGTTTTTTATAAACAGAACCAACTACAACCTTTGGTTTGTAGTTATCCATCATCCATAATGTCATATCTAACGCATGTGTACCAATATCTATTAAGGGTCCGCCACCTTGTTGCTTTTTATCAAGAAAAACCCCCCATGTTGGTACCCCTCTGCGACGTATTGCATGAGCTTTTGCAAAATATATATCACCTAGTTCATTATTTCTGCACATTTTGTTTAAAAATAGTGGTGCAGGGTTACAGCGATACTGATAACCAATTGTAAGGAGTTTTCCGGTTTCTTTTGCAGTGTCGCACATTTTTTTTGCATCAGCGTAATTTGTTGCCATCGGCTTCTCGCACATCACATGTTTACCTGCTTTAAGTGCAGCAATTGTAATGGGTGCGTGGGTATTGTTGTATGTACAAACATAAACTACATCTATAGATTTATCTTTGAGCATTTCTTTATAATCCGTGAATACCTTACCTTCTGTAGCTCCAAATTTATCACGTAAGTTTTCTGCATTTTTTATGTTTCTACTACAGAATGCAACAACATTTGCTTCAGGTACTGCATTTAACGCACGGTAGTACTTATCTCCTGCTATTGCTCCACAACCAATAATTCCAACATTTAGTTTTTTCATAATAAACTCATCTCTTTCTCAATCTTTGTGTTATTCTAAGCTTAATCCACACAGTGGAGAGTAGCGGAAAATCTTACATTTTTTCAGGTGCTGTAATTTTAAGTATATCTAAACTGTTTTTTATTACTTGTTTTGTTGTGTTTACAAGCTTTAAGCGAGCTAAGAGAATATCTTGTTCTTCTCCTTTTATTTTGCAAACGGTATAAAACTTATGAAACTTTGTTGCCAGTTCCACAAGATATTTGTTTATTTTTGATGGGTCATAATCACGAGCTGCATTTTTTATTTCTTCCGGTAGTAACGCTATTTGTTTTATCAGTTCGTTTTCTAATTCTGAGCAAAGTAAGCTTATATCTACCTGTGAATACTTTGGTACTTCAAATCCTTTTGCTTTAAGTGTTGAAATCAAACTACAAATTCTAGCATGTGCATATTGTATATAATATACCGGATTTTCACTATCCTGCCTTATTGCAAGTCCTAAATCAAACTCAAGCTGACTATCCGGATGTGCATTAAAGAAAAATCTACATGCATCAACAGGTATTTCATCGAGCATATCGTTTAATGTAAGGGCTTTTCCTGTTCGCTTTGATACTTTTACAGGTTCACCGTCACGTACAATTCGCATCATTTGCATTAAAAGAAAGTGTATTTTACTACCGTCTATACCAAGTGCATTACAAAGCTCAGGTGCGGTCATAGTGGTCATTAAGCGTTTGGCGTGTCCGTGATGGTCACCACCCCAGATTTCTATCGCTTTGTCAAAACCACGCTCAATTTTATTTCTGTGATATGCTATATCCATTGCGTAATAGGTGTTAAAACCGTTGGATTTTCGCATAACCTCGTCTTTATCTCCACCAAGAGATATATTATTTAACCAAAGTGCTCCATCTTTTTCATAGAGTAAGCCTGCTTTGTCGAGTAAATTAATGGTTTCTGTCACATAACCACTCTTATGCATACTACTTTCTCTAAACCATTCATCAAAGTGTATACGATAACGTGCTAAATGTTCTTTCATCTGCGAAACATTATGTGGTATTCCAAACTTTATAAGCTTCTCTATACGTTCGTTTTCATCAAGTTTTTTTAGAGAATCTCCGGATTTTTTATAGATTATCTCTGCTAATTCTTTGATATCATCTCCGTGATACCCGTTTTCGGGAAATTCAAAGCTTTCTTCTCCATCACAGATTTGCATATAACGTGCATTTATAGATTTTCCAAATAAATCTACCTGATTTCCGGCATCATTTAGTAAAAACTCCCGCCATACATTATATCCGGCTTTTTGTAAAACTGATGCTAAAGTATCGCCAAGAACTCCGCCACGAGCATTCCCAATAGTCATTGGACCTGTTGGATTTGCTGATACAAACTCCACCATTATACGTTTGCCGTTGCCAACATTTGATGAACCATAATTATCGCCTGTTTTCTCAACAGCTAAAAGTACCTCACCGTACCAATTATCAGATAATGTAAAATTAATAAATCCCGGCCCTGCAATAGTTACATCGCTAAAATAACTACTTTCCAAGTCTATATTATCAACTAGTATTTCTGCAATTTGTCTTGGTGCTTTTTTAAATGTTTTTGCAGCAGTCATTGCATGGGTTGCGGCAAAATCACCATGCGAAACATCTCTAGGTATTTCTACAGCACCGACTAATGACGCGTCTTCAGGTAAAACTCCCGAGAGACGCGCTTTATCGTATGCATTGTTTATTAATGTATTTATCTGTGTCTTTGCATTTTCTATTAGATTCACTGCGGTAGGCTCCTGATGTTAATTTTAAACATATTTTTACTTACTGTTATGTTATCAACTTCAATATCGTAACGTATTTCAATATTTCCACCATCATCATCCATATCTTTTGTGATTTTGTGCGTGTCTATACCTAACATCACAGCTCCAACAGGAGTATTGTACAAAAAATGATGCTTTTGATTCTCTGAGAAAATCATGTCATTTCCAATTGTACCATCTCCACGTCTTAGCGTTATACTGTCGTTTTCTACATTAAACGTTGTAAGAATACCGTCAAAACCTGTTAAATTGCTCTCATAGTAACTAAATGTTGACATATCATCTGTTTGTAAATACTCACCGTCTGTCATTAATTCATAAACATCATTTTCATTGTGTGAGAAAAAAGGCAGTCCTTTTATCGAAATCATTACCGGTTTCTTATTTTTCACTAATTATTGTACTCCTTGTTACTATATTATATGGTATAATAATCTATAGTATAAAAAGTGTCAAGTGGGGTGTGTTCGATGCTTGAGGGAATGTTTAAAACTGCCGGGTATATGCAAAATAGAGAATTATCATGGTTAAAGTTTAATGAACGAGTGCTATTAGAAGCAAATCGTACGGAAATGCCGTTGTTAGAACGGTTAAAGTTTATTTCAATCTTTTGCAATAATCTTGACGAATTTTTTATGATACGTGTTGGTTCTCTTAATGACTCATTATTACTTGCTAACAAACTTACTGATAGTAAAACCGGCATGACTGTTAAAGAGCAACTAAACGAAATATATCGCACAATAACACCATTATATAAACTTGTTGACCATGCTTATTCAACAGTTATCAGTGAACTCGAAAATCATGGCGTTGAGCTTCTAAAGATGGAAGATTTATCACCATCAGAGCTTAAAACAATGAAAAATCACTTTACTTACAATGTATTACCATTATTAACGCCCACAATTATTGATGCAAAACACCCATTTCCACATATACCAAATAAGCAATTGCATATAGCTGTTATTGTACAAAAGAAAAGAAGCACAGCATTTGGTTTAATTGCAGTACCTCAAAATCTTGACAGAGTTATTAATATTGATGAAACTCATAAACGATTTGTTTTACTTGAAGATTTGATATTATATTTTACAGAGCTTGCTTTTAGTAATTTTGGTATCCTTGAAAAGGTAATAATTGCTGTTACACGAAATGCCGACTTTGACACAGCAGAGGATTTGCTTGATGAAGATATTGATTTTCGTCAATATATGAAGTCACTTCTAAAAAAACGTCAAAGATTAGCTGCTGTACGATTAGAAGTTACAAAAGATGTAAGTCCTGAATTATTGGGGTTTTTATGTAGTAAGCTTAATCTTAAAAGTTCACAAGTGTTTCACATAAATGCTCCACCTGAACTTAGTTTTGGTTTTACTTTTAATCGTTTTCTTAGTAAAGAAATTACTGAACCGCTTTTATGGCGATTACATGTCCCAGCTTATTCACTTTCTTCAGAAGCTACAAACAATATGTTAAAACGTGCAAGTGGTAAGGATATTTTATTATCATACCCATTTGATAGTATTACACCTTTTTTATCACTTATCAGGCAAGCTGCAGAACACCCGTCTGTAGTTTCCATAAAAATAACATTGTATAGAATAGACTCAAAATCACAGCTTGCCGAGTCTTTGATACGTGCTGCTGAAAATGGTAAGGATGTTCTAGTTTTAATGGAGCTTCGTGCTCGTTTTGATGAAAGTAACAATATAGAATGGGCAAGCCGTATGGAAGAAGCTGGTTGTCGCGTCATTTACGGACTTGTTGGTTATAAATGCCATTCTAAAATGTGCTTGATTACTCGTAAGGAATCAGGAAAACTAAATTACATTACACAAATTGGTACAGGTAACTATAATGAAAAAACTGCAAAACTATATACTGACTTGTCATTAATAACTTCAAATCAAGAGATAGGTCAAGATGCTGCTGCTTTCTTCAGCAACATGTTTATTGAAAATCTCGAAGGAGAGTATAAACATTTGTGGGTTGCTCCAAACAGTTTTAAGAATAATGTTTTAGATGCTATAGAAAATGAAAGAAAAAAAGCTCAACGTGGTGAACTAGGTAAGATTTTTATAAAATGTAATTCCTTAACTGATAAGGAGATAATAGAGAAGTTAGTTGAAGCCGGTGATGATGGCGTAGAAATTGTAATGAACATTCGCGGTATCTGTTGTCTCATACCGGGGTTACCCGGAGTAACTGATAATATAAAAGTGTTTAGTGTAGTAGGTAAGTTTTTAGAACATACCAGAATATTTTGTTTTGGTGTTGGTGACGATGTAAGGTTATATATCTCGTCTGCTGACCTAATGACAAGAAATACACAAAGACGAGTTGAAGTTGCATGTCCTATTTTAGACCCGGATGTAAGGAATCAAATCTTATGGATGATTGACATTATGCAAAGTGATGATACTAACTCATGGCTACTTCAACCTGATGGAAAATATTTCCTTACTGAAACTGTCGATTTGGATTCTCCAAAATCATCTCAAATGATTTTTACCGCAGAAGCTCAAAATCGTGGTTACAATTTTATCAAAGAACACATGCCTCTTGAAGTAAGGATTTTTGATCAAACAAATAATATCTTCTACAAATTATTCAAAAAGATAAAATCTATGTTTTAAATGTAACCTTTTAATAATTCGTTTACTAAGAAAATGAGCAGGACATTATCTCCTGCTCATTTTCTTCTTTGTTTAGTTTTATTACATATTTCCCAAATGAACTTCTGTCAAATATTGCTCAGCTATCTGTTTAGCATTATACATTGAATCAATTGTTGTAGGTTCATATGAACTATATTCGTATCTTGGAAAAAATCTTGACAGGTGATAGGGTATGTTTTTGTCGATTGAAGCTATCCATTTTGCAATTTCTTGAATATCATTCTCGTTTTGCCCGGGTACAACTAAAGTGGTTAGTTCAACATGACATGTTTCATATGCTCTTTCCACTGTTTTGAGGACAGTTTTTAGTGTTCCTTCGACCTTTTTATACATATCACTGTTAAAGCCTTTAATATCAATGTTCATTGCATCCACATAAGGGAGCAATTCCTTTAATGGTGACGGGTTAATGAAACCATTTGTTACTAGCACAGACTTCATACCTATCTCTTTGAGACGCTTTGAGCAACTGAGAACAAACTCATAACCTATCAGAGGTTCATTGTATGTGAACGCAATACCTATATTTCCATCTTCAATCGATTGAACCGCTACATTCATTAAAATGTCTTCTGTAACCTTCTCAAGGCGTGCTGATTGATACTCTAATGAGATTAAGTAATTCTGACAAAATGGACAATTGAAGTTACAGCCATAGGAGCCAACTGACACTATCTTGCTGCCACTATGAAACTTATAAAGTGGTTTCTTCTCAATTGGGTCGAGCGCATATGAGGTAAGGAGACCAAAACTAGATGCATATAGGACACCATCAATGTTAGTTCTTGCTCCGCACCTACCTTTACCTCCTTGAGGTATAATACATGTGTGTGGACACAAGACACACTCTACAAAATTAGATTCCTTACTTTTCCAATACTTAGCTACTACTTTTTCATCCATGTCGGACAACTTCGAACCTTTCTAGTGATATTTTATCCATATTTAATATACCTGCCTTGCCGGATGCTATGTTAATTTGATCATCAACAGTATCTACACCATCTAAGTTTGGAAGAAGCAGACCACGTTTAGAACCACTTGTTACTATCACCCCATATCGCTTTACATCTAACTCCGATCTGTCTACTATTGGCTCCGGTGGAGATAGTACATCAACCTTGTATGTTAAGAGTGGTAGTTCATGTGCTGTTACAGGACTAAAGCGAAAATCAGATGAACCTGACGATATTGCGTTGCAAATTATCTCTTCTGCAATACATTTCTTAGTTGGTGCTATAGTTCCAATACAACCTCTTAATGCCCCGTCTTTATGGATTGAAACAAACACTCCGGCACGCTTATCTATCATCTCTTGCGGCAACTCGTTGGTAACACTCATTATTTCTCCTGTCATTATTTTGCGTTCCAATGACTGTCTAGCGAGCTTTTGATAATCATCTTCAATGTTCCTGGTCGCTTCTACAAGCTTACTCATGTGCTCAACGTGTTTTTGTAAAATATTCCGATTTTCATCATTTCCTATAGCTTCAAATGATGCTACAGCGTACCCAACACCAAATGGAGCCTCATAAGAGAGTAATTTAGGCATTACTTTTTGTTTATCGAGACATCCGATTAATACCATTAGAGAGTTATACCCACACTCTCCTGCTCCTCTTCTAATACCACTCGGTAGGTTCATTAAGGACAAGAAATCAGCATTAGATAAGTATAACTCAACCAGCCTATCAAACTCCGGTCCGTCTTTATTAAACCCATAAGGACCGTCCTTACTAAGCCTATGTGATAAATCAGATGATGCGATGATAACAGTTTTACGATTCCTTACTTTTACAGCTTTATCTATAACCATACCAAGTAGATAATGATCTGATTCGGAGAGTCCCGACTGAGATATACGTAAGGATTTATAGCTACTATAATACTTGTTTATGAAATACATAGGAACCATAGTTGCATGATCTAGAGTTTTATCTTGTTCTCCTTGTATTCCCACAGGCAGATCAAGAGTTTCTCCCATTTTTGAAATATCTTCAGCTAACTCTTCATCATAATTGGTTTCAATCTTTACATTTGGCACTCCAAAGCGTGAAAAATCTCCACTCGCCTTACTTCCCGGAGATATATGGAAGTAATCCGAATAAACAGTGCTGTGCGGAGTAATAAATATGATAGTTTCCGGTGCGATTGATTTTATTTCTTTTCCTACTTCATCTAAGGCATCTAATGTTTTAGATATCTTTTTCTCTTTACCTTTGCCAACTTCGGGTATTGCCAAAGGTGGATGCGGTAATGTGTATGCTTTTATTAACATAAGTAACCCTCCTGTAAAAATCCTCTTGACATCATTTTTATTATCATATATCATTATATGTAAGGAAAACAATAAATGCAAGGAGGAATATATATTATGATGGAAATGGCAAAAGTTACCAGTAAGGGACAAATAACAATACCTATAACTATCAGACGAAGGCTCAGCATTAATGAAGGAGATAAGATTCTCTTTATAGACAAACCAGAGGGCGTTATGATGGTAAATCCCGATATTATTGGTGCAGAGCAATTAGAAGCTGTTATTGATGCAGCAGAAGTTGAAACAATGGCAACACCAACGCAAAGTGCAACGATAGAGCAAAGTGCACAAGTTACTACTGAACCAACTTCACAGGAAGCCGATATAACTTCGGTAGAAGTCACAGAAATTGATTTTATTGTAGATAAGGTACCACCTATGCCACCACCTGTTGCGCCTAAAGCACCCGAACCACAACCACGCAGATATATCCCCCCGGTGGAAGAAGAAGAATACGAAGAACCTGCACCAAAACAAGCAGGAGGCGTTGATTTAAGCACCCTACTTGATGACTTTAGATCTATTGGTTCTTTAGATTAAGAAGCTCTTTGATATATTGAAGATTCCAGCCATATATCCATATGGCTGGATATTATTTGGTACGGAGCAGGTCCAATATCCAATATGAAGCGATTAAACTCCATAAGGTCAAAATTTGAGGCTAAACTGTCTGCTGCTATGTCACGAAGCTCTAACATTTCATAGTAACCTAAGCTGTACACAACGGTATTAAGAGGTACTCCTGTTACTCTGTTATAAATATCTTCGACTACTTCTGTATCGGTAACCTCTAATTCGTAGCGTAAAATACGTGCAATATCATCAATACTCCAGCCAAGCACATTTACGCCAAAATCAGCGTGAGATTCTAAAAGTAAGAAATACATTCTTAAATCCCACATAAACTCCGCTTCATACCTATCAAGTCCCGAATAATAGTAACTAAACTCCTCAGCATACATCGCCCAGCCTTCGGTATAACCCATATTTGCCAAAAAAGCATGTATCGGGTGTTTGTTTTGTTGACGCATATATACCATCTGATACAAATGCCCCGGGTAACTCTCATGTGCCAAAGCAGTAAAAAGTGTAAAATTACCACTTAAACTAGCCGGATTTATATAAATAACATTGCTTGAAAAATCGTCTATTGGTGGTTTAAGGAAAAATGCAGGGCTCATAAAATCTTGCAAGCTAGGATGAACTTCAAGAACTATATGTTCAACCGGTAAAATTGTCGGAAAATCTACTGCCATTTTTTCTTGAAGTTTACGAATGTATTCCTCAGGTGTGCCATCTGCTATTTCACCTGTTGTATCACTCATATACTTATTAAGCAATGCTTCGTTTGTCCTAAGTGCTCTTCTAACTCGTGCCAATGCATCAGCTCTTTGTTTTTCCAGCAGTTCATCAATTTCTTTTATACTCTTGTCTGTACCTGCTCTTGCTCTAAGTACTGTATATGCATATGCTTCACCGTTTGGCAGAAGTGAAAGACCACCTTCGCGAGTATTCATGTTTTTAATCTCATACATTGCAGCCAGAAGATTATCAAAAGCTATTAATACGTTTTCCAGTATCAATTCTTTATGTCTTTCTTTTAAGTTTACTTTTTCATCACTTGTTAATCCTTCGTATTCATCTATCCTGTCATTAAATATCTGAATAACGAAATTATCCTCACGATTACTTAAATAACTAACAAGTTGTTCTATTACAATATCAATATTAGCATTACTGAGGAAAAACCCACGTCTTGCCCGCTCTTTTTCAAACTCAATTATCTCATCAAAATATCTTATGGTGTCTTCCAGAAGCTTGAGGTAGATTTCAATATCTTCTTTTACATGGAACTTAAACTCAGATAATAGTATTGGCAGCTCAACTTGCAGACCGGTGAGTGGTCGAATATAACCGGAGTAATAGAAAAAATCATCCTCACTCTCAAGAAAATATGATAATCTATAACTTCTCTCTAAAATATCATAGATTACTTTTTGGTCATCTCGTAGCTCATTATATATAACGCCACTTAATATTTTACCTATCTCAGTAGTCTCTTCTTTATCCTGCTTTATAGTATCTATGTTTATTACATTTCCAAAAGTTGGTTTAGGTTTTGTAACTCCTATATCTCCTGGGTTTGCAAGTATAAAGTTTGTGGTTATACTATCACTTGTAACCCAACGCTCAAAGAGTATATCAAGCCTAATGTCAAACCAAATATCAGAACGCATACCATTTTCATCAGGATGTCTTGTATATTCCGGTCTGTGATCCGTATCATCACCATTAATTATATCACGTATGGAATCCAAAACAGATAAACAACCGGATAGAAGTGACAAACAGAGTAGCAACGTTATGATAATTATGAACGTATTTTTGATTTTATTCGTTGCTACACATCCCTTACTGCAATGCTTTTCCGGGTATTTGATTAGCTTTATATCATTTGTAAGTTTTTCCTTGTTTTCTTTACTTTGTTTCGATAAGTCCATAATCACCTTGTTTGCGTTTGTATACAATAGAAAACGCATCATTATTGTTTTGATTTTTAAACACAAAAAACTCATGCTCTAAAAGATTCATTTGTAATACCGCTTCTTCAGGAGTCATTGGTTTTATTGAAAACATTTTTGAGCGTACAATATTAAACTCTTCTCCATTATTATCATACTCTTCGTTTGCAACAGAAGGTACTGATGAAGGAGTTCTTGTTTTCTCAAGTGATTTTGCACGTAATTGTTTTCCTAAACGAGATTTATTTTTACGTATTTGACGTTCGATTGCAGCAACAGCAGAGTCAATTGATGCAAACATATCATTTGTAGTATCAGATACACGGAAAAATCTTCCATCATTTTTTAGTGTAACTTCTACTATATATCGCCCGCGAGCACACGAGAATGTAACAAATGCCTCAGAGTCAAGCTTAAAGAAACGATCAAGTTTGCCGATTTTCTTTTCAGCGTATTCTCGAAGTTCCTCTGAAACCTTGATTTTCTTTTCAGTAAAGTTGAATTTCATATTATTTTTGCCCTTTCTTGTTTTTCTTGTGTCGTTTAATTTTTATTTTTTTCACAACATTATCAGATGTTTTTTCTTCAGAAACTTTCGGAGTTTCTTTGGGTGCTTCCGGTGCTTCCGGTGCTTCCGGTGCTTCCGGTGCTTCCGGTGCTTCCGGTGCTTCCGGTACTTCCGGTGCTTCCGGTGCTTCGGGTGCTTCCGGTGCTTCCGGTGCTTCGGGTGCTTCCGGTGCTTCCGGTGCTTCGGGTGCTTCCGGTGCTTCGGGTGCTTCCGGTGCTTCAGATTTGAAAATACCGGGAGTTTCATTTACAACATCGTTTGATTCTACCGGAGTTTCACTTGGTTCATCTTTGAAGATAGATTTTGCAGGTGGTTCTTCTGAGTAGTCGTCAATGTAGTTAATTGTTGATTTTTGTTCTTCCTGATCTATTGAAGTTTCTTCATCAGAATTTGCTGATAATAAATCCTCGTCAGTAATCAACAAAGGTTCTTCACCAACAGAAACCTGCGATTCTAATTCGTCTATATCTTTTTTTAACTGTGCTATATCGCCATTTAGATTTGTGATATGATTTAGTTGATTTTCATTTAGTTCACGATACTCCAGCACTTGTTTTTGTAAAGTTTCATTTTTCTCACGAAGTTCAACAATCTCTTTTTCTTTAACTTCATTTATTGCAAGGCACTCATCACGTTCAATTTGAATATCATCAAACTGCTTACGCAACCTAAGCAACTCGCCCTCTGTTTTACTTTTTTCTCCGACACTTTCGTTTCTTTCATTAGTAATCTTTGATATGTATGCAACTACATCATCGCGATTAAACCCACCAATAAAACGTTTTCTAAAATATGCTACTTCACCCTTCATCACCATTCTCCTCACTTATATTATTTGTTTGATCATCGTTTGTGCCATTGTTTTCCGGATTATCAGGGATTTCCGGATTATTTGGGTCCTGCGGGTTATCGGGGTTTTCGGGGTTTTCGGGATCTTCAGGAATTATTATATCATCGAGTGTTAATTCCCCTTCACATCTAACTGTGTTTTCTCTATCCCAAGTATAACCCATTTCTTCAAAATCTGCATCTGTTTTTAAAAAAGCAATTTCAAGTCCGTTTTCAACACACATAGAAACGTCAATATGATAGTAATCTCCTTCTAAATATATTATGTTCCATGCATGAACCAAGTCATTTAATCCACCAAGTACAACAATTGAGTTAAACCCTAGTTCGTCACATAGGGCTTTGAACGCCATAGCAAAACCTTCACCCACTGCATTTCCTTGAACTAATGCGCCAAAAGCTGTTGCTGCAAAGTTTTGAGCACCATGTACGCTTATTGCACTAGCAGCACCTATATCAAACGAGGTTGATGCCATTAGGTTTTCAACAAGAGATAAAAGTATCTCAGCATCAGTGTCACCAACTGCACGCTCGGCATTTCGTCTCACATATAAAGCTAGATTTTCTGCAAATAATTGCATCATATCGGCACTTTCTATGTAGATAAACTTTATTTCATAAATCCTGTCAATACCTTCCTCAGGAAACATTTCTACCGTTACAAACGGCAGCATCACAATACTTCTGGGGTTTTGATAATAAATATCTGTAATTAACTCGATAATTGATTCTTTAGTAAGTCCCATTCTTGTTCGTATAATCGCTTCATCGTTGTGTTGGCTCATAATTTGCTGTATTTGTGTTGTCATGTAACGACTTGTACCAACATTTACAATCGAATCTATTTGTTCTTTGCTTCTTTTAAATTCAATTTCTATGTCAACTTCAAAATAAGCAACAATTCTTGTTGCATTTATTTGTATATCTGCAACAGCATACGCTCCAATCGGGTCTTCACTTTTGAGATTTATTGCGATTTCATTTAATATGTCCTGGACATTTTCTCCGTCGTAACTATAATAGTTAATTGTAGTTGTTGCTTCATGTTCCATAATTAGTTGAAGCAACAGCTCTTTAAACTCATCTGCATCAGTAATAGTTATAATTATAGGATCGTCAGGAGGTCTTACATAAGGTTCAGTTTCATGCGGTGTAATAAACTCGACATAATCCTCAAGTAAATTATCACAACCAACAGAAACTACTATAATTAATAATAGTATCGGTAAAATTATCTTTTTCAATCTTCAATTATCTCCAGTGACAACTGTTTTTCACCTTTATCTTCTGACTTAACTAATGCACCTGCTGCCGGGATAGAACGCACTCTGTAACGAGCCGGGGTTTGGATAAACGTCTGTTCAAGAGTTATTGCTTTTATCATTTTGCGGTTTTTCTTTAATGACATAACCTGCACACCTTGAGTGCTTCGAGTCGTTTTTGGTGCCATTAGTGATGTGTTCAATATTACCGCTCTTTCATCACTTGAAAATACTACAGCTTCAATGTCGTTTGTTATCGGTAATATTGTGCAAACCGGGGCTTTATCCGAGTATGCACCTGTGAGTTTTTTACGGTTTAGCTTAGTTGCATAAGCTGATAATTCAACTCTTGCAGCTTTTCCATTTTCAAAAAAGAATAATATATGACCTGTATAATCAACAGGGTCAAGCAAAAATATAACATTTTCACCTTCGTCCATTTCTAATGCTGTTGGTAAATATGTGCCTAAATTAGAGGCTTTTGTATCAGCAAAATCGTGTATTCTCGCTTTGTAAACCTGTTGTTTATCAGTGAAAATTAGCAAATCATTTTTATTATGTGATTCGAACGCTATAAACGGACCGTCGGACTCCTTGTATTTATGCTCACCACCCATTCTGAGCGAAAGTGGAGTGATTTTCTTAAAATATCCTTCATGGGACATGAAAATATTTACAGGATAATCTTCGACCTGCTCGTCTGTGTCGTATTCTTCAATTTCATCCTCGTAAATTATTTGTGTTTTTCGTTCCTCACCATATTTATTTATAACATCCTTAAGCTCACGAACAATAATTGAGTTAATGCGGCGGTTTGATTTAAGAGTTGCATCAAGGTCTTCTATCTCTTTTTCAATATCGCTGGTTTCTTCTGTACGTTTGAGAATATACTCACGATTTATATTTCTTAGCCGGATTTCGGCAACATACTCAGCTTGTTTTTCGTCAATTCCAAAACCAATCATAAGATTTGGCACAACTTC
>JAITFR010000031.1 GCA_031281255.1 Oscillospiraceae bacterium | reverse complement strand
CAAGTGGCCATGCAACTTGTGATAGCACCTTTGCACTCGGTGGACGGTTTACCATTATAGTTAACTTTTCTTCCAATGCATCAGTTGTTATCCCCTGCTTGTATATCTTCGCTACTTTTATATCAGTACCACCAAGTACTCGATATATTTCACCTTCACCACCATCACTTAATAATGTTGAATCAAGTTGATACTTTGTTCCATTTAAACCTGTTACTGTCATAGTTTTCCTTCTTTCTGTATACATTGAATAGCTAAAATTTAATGATGTTTTCTATATTCAATTATTTTGCTATCTTAATCAATTTTTATGCTAAAGTTCCTGATGAAACTACTAGTTGCATATATACTGCCTGACCCTCCATAATTATTATATGCAAATGCAAAACTTAAAATGTTACCAGACAGTAATCTATGTGTGATAAAGATATTATTAACATAAATAACTGCTTGCCCATCTTTTACTTCTATACTAATTTTTACATATGAATCTCTAAATGGATTATCGTCAGGACGAGATAAATCCCATCGTCCAAATTCTCCTATTTCTATTGCTCTATTTCTTATAGGCTCAAAAGTTAGATAATCGATAAGCGACATTTCTGCAGAATAATATATCTTCCAAAATCCATTATGTGCATCTCGATTGAAAGCAAATGAAAATTGATCTGTGTAAATACTATCACTTGTTTTCCCTAAGAAAATTGTAGGATAATCAGCCACAGGTGATTTGTCAGTATTTTCTCTTTTCATTTCAAATTCTATAACATAATTAACATTTGTGTTTAAATCATTAGATAAAATGTTTGATATTTCTATTATACCTGGACTATTAATTAACAATCCTTTTTCTCCGTTATCAAATAACCAAGAATGTTCTCTTGTTGTTTTCCAATTCTCACTATATCTTGTAGTGTTCATAAAACTTTCAAAAAAATCAATAGTGACTCTTGTATCACATATAGCCATAATCGTTCCATCAGATGCAGTTATTGATATATCTGCTGAACCTGCTCCTGTAGCTGTAACTAAACCACTGTTACTTACAGTTGCGATTGAGGTATTACTAGAGTTCCAAGTCAGTTCAAGATTTCTAAATACTGACGGGTTTACAATAAATGAAAGAGTTTCAGATTCACCTCTTGGTAGATGAAGTGTATTGTCACTGAGATTTACTGTTACACCATTTATTAATGTTGCAGTAAAATCTGATATTACTTCATTGATAAAACTACTATATTCGGGAAAATTACTGAGTAATGCTTTTAGTTCTGTCAACCCTTCATCAATTTCATCTAAAGTATCAGCATTATCTCGAATTTCTGATAGTCGGTTTGTTACATACGCTCTATTAAGTCTTTCAAGTTCATTTTCATAATGTGAAATCTTATTCGTAATTTCACTATCATTTGGCAATAAATTCAAAGCTATGTTTAGTTTGTTGATTATCTCAGTATAAGACTCGCTTTCTTCTAATGTTACTATATAAGAAAACAACTCGTCTTTATATAAAGTAATAGCTTCTGTTAATTGTAATTGTGCATCACCATAGTTTTCATCCAGTTCAACAACTTTACGGAATTCTGTAATAGCTAATTCATAATTGCGATTTGCCATAGCTTGCAGTCCTGCTTGATATGCTCTATTTGATTCTTCAAGTGAAACAACATTTTGATGTGTAGGTTCAACTGTTGGAATAACTACATCTTGAGGGTCGTTTGATATACTACAGCCACCAAAAGCATTAAAAACTAATCCTGCAGTAGTAATTGTTACACTTGCTGTAACTGCAACCATTGCGATTTTTGCCTTTTTTGAGAAACTCTGCCACCAGTTTTTTTGCTGAAGACTTTGTGTACCAACTGATGATCTGCTTGTTTGCGGTGTTGGTGTATATGTAGGAGCTTGCACTATTGGTGTAAATGCTTTTTGTGCCATCTGAGGTGCCATTGATAGTTTGTATCGTTCATCAGCTTCACATAAAGGACATTCTGTATTGTTTTTGTCATATTGATGTAGGATATTTCTCCTGCAAGTGGTTAAATTCTTTTCAAAATTTTCCAAAGCACTATGCCATTCAGATGCAATAGGACGTTGTTTAGGATCTAATCGCCCAAACATAAATGCTCTGGTAAACAAATCAGAAATCTCTTGTGGGAATGAGTCTAAAGTAGGTATTGCGACTGCTTGATGTTTAAAACCGGGTTTGAAGCAATAATTATCTCGCTCAACAGCAGTATCTCCCATACCCGGTGATGATTGCGATGCTGAATCAGTTTCGATTATTCCACCATAGGGAGTGTAACCATTGAATAACAGTTTAAAAATATGTATCGCTAAAGCAAAGTTGTCTGTCTCTCTTGAAAATGTTGGTAATGGTAGTTTTGCAAGAAATTGCGATTTATCACTTGGATTTGTAGCTAGATGTGTTCTGTACTTATCTATTAACTCCGGAGGCATATATCCCGGTAGATAAACAACACATCGAAACTCTATATTTTTTGCTGTGTCAACTAAGTGGTATGAATCAGTGTCAAGGAAAGCAACAGTTCCACTATTTTTATCTACTCCGATATTTCGTGGATTGAAATCACCAAACACATAACCTGCCTTATGTACCTCTGAGATTACCGCACAGATATTTTCTGCAATTATTAATTTTTGCTGCATTGATATACTTAAACTAGATGGGTATTTGTATATTTCTCCAAGTTCATCGTTTATGTTGAGCTCCGGCATGACAAAACCACAAAACTTATTATTGCTATCATAAACAACATCAAGTGGCCATGCAACTTGTGATAGCACCTTTGCACT
>JAITFR010000028.1 GCA_031281255.1 Oscillospiraceae bacterium | reverse complement strand
TCCCTAGTAATAATTCCTTCATATTCCCTCCAAATTCACTTGGTAATAAAATCGTTATTAAACAATATTTGCGATAACATACAAAAAAAGTCTCCTTAGATTTGACTTATCATAATCTAAGTTCTTTGTTGTAATAATATATAAAATGCTGTGTTTTGTCAATGGGTAATATGATATTTTGTATCATATCTCTAGTTTCTACAAGTGATATTAAGACAAAATATTCCAACTTTCTGGTAATATAAGATTACCAAAATCTACAATTTTTCTTAATGAATCTCTTTGTAGCAAATGACAATATTCCATATCGTGTGCTTTGTAGGTGATATCTGTATATTTACTGTCTACTTTATTTTTTGTAAAAATTGCTATTATTCTGCTTCTAGTATCCTTTTTAGTCACGTCATTTACACTTGTTTTTAATGCTGTTTTGGGTATGTAAATATTGTTTTTGAATTCAAAACCCATAGCAGATGTCGTAGTTCCTGCAAATTTATCTGCTACTATTTTTTCACTTAGATTATCAAAATCACCAACCATACGTGCTGTTTTATGAATGTTCATTAGCCGTGATAATATATCGAGTTTTAAATCAGTAAATCCACGATTGTCAATTATAATGTCATCAACTCCAAGCCGTTTGTCAAGAGCACGTTTATAAAATACCAGAGCATCAATATTCTTTTTGCCCGCACCAGTAAGGTGTTTGAAATTATGAGGCATAAACAGCGCTTCAAAGTCAGATTTATTGTTTGGTGAGTCTGTCACAAACAATATCTTTTTATGTGCCAGATTATTATCGTAAAGTGCAGCACACTCTATGATAATTCTCAATACTTCTATTTTAGTTCTGAATCCTCGCATATTTAATGCTCCTACATTTTAAGGGAGAGTAACAGCCTCGAAAGTCTGCATTACTCTCCCTTAGTGACTGATTTTATCGTTGTCCGCCAACAGTCTAGCACCCGTAGTCTAGAAAGTCTATCAAGTTTTATCGCTGCTTGCCAGCTACCCGACACCCAAAGTTCGGAAAGAATTTCGGATTCTTAATGGTGTCAGCCCACCAAGTCTTGCTACATCTAATTTTAAACGATTTGAATATTGATGTCAAGAGAAAATTTTGAGGTTTGTAATTTATACATGACCTCCGCTATTAGTGTCATATAATCACTTACAAACACATACCATCCGCGTAAAGTGATTGCAATCTTTAAGTTTATCAAGATATTGTATATTATTTATTTTAATCACCTGCTTTTGCATATCGGCAATATTGGCTTCTTATTGCCGATATGCAGACTACTATACTACGCTATAAATGCATAGTCAAGTTTTATATCTTTACATCATCACATACTATTATACATGTCTTCCAGTGCTTTTATGTGCTGTTTAAGAGCCGCTTTTACTTGTCGGGTATTGTGATTTTTTGAAAGGCTTTGCAGTTCTCTTTTCATAATGCTTGCTATATGAGAAAATGCTGTATCAAGTGTGCGTGATTCTGAATTTCTTGTGTTTTCTTTATGCTCTGTAAATGTTCCATTATCAATGCTCTCTGCAATCTCGACAATATCATTTGCAGAACCGCTCATCATCGCATCAAGTTCATTTCTTGTGATTTTTGT
This sequence comes from Oscillospiraceae bacterium, assembly GCA_031281255.1. GTDB lineage: Bacteria > Bacillota > Clostridia > Oscillospirales > Oscillospiraceae > WRMH01. The sequence goes on along the minus strand of JAITFR010000028.1, from coordinate 9,457 downwards.
ATTACCTGATAATATACTTTGTTTTGCTTCCGGTGATACCTCACCAATAGCAATAAGAGCATCAGCAAGTTTTGAGTCACGCATTATTGTACTTTGAGATACATCATATATTTCTGCAATAATTCTTGCTGTTGCAACTGTTTGAGGTTGATGTTCATTTTGACAATCAACCTCACTGTGTTGATTTATTCCTGTTTTATTAGTAACAAGTTTCCTTTCTGTTTGATAATGCAAGCCACGAAAATAACGTAGTTGGTACGGTGTTAAATTACGTCGTTCTATTTGATTTTTTATCATCCATATTTTTACTTCTTCACGTGAATTAAACTCCATACTCAGAGTTTCAAAAGGTAAGTTATACTTTTGAGCAATACTAAAACGATTGTACCCATCAATTAAAATATCACCCCAAAGCACCAAACGGTCACGAATTCCATTTTCAAGAATATCCTCTTCCAGATTTGAATATGCCTGTTCACCAAGTTTTGGTAATAGAAACTGGAACTCCTTGTCAATGATTATATTTTGCATAATAAACCTCCTAATAAATATAAATTAATACTATTGGTTTAATTATACATAATGTTTGTATTATATGCAAGAGTAGATGTCCACATAAATGATAATATTTCCAATTACACCTAGTTTTGTGATATATTGTTTTAAGAAAGATTGTAATTTATATGACAAACACTGAAAAACTCTATTGACAGATGATAACTAATATGTTATCGTAACATATGTGGAGAAGGTTATTATGTACAAAGTGATATTTTATCGTGATAAGAATGGTAAATCTGAGATTGTTGAGTTACTTGATGAGCTACAGAAAAAAAGTACTACTAGTAAAAATGAACGTATAAATTGCAAAAAAATACTCACTTATATTGGTGCTTTAGAGCAATATGGAACTCGCATCGGTGAGCCAGTTATAAAACATATTGATGGTAATATATGGGAGTTGCGTCCATTATCAAATCGTATATTTTTCTTCTACTGGAAAGATAATAAATATGTGCTTCTTCATCACTTCATTAAGAAAACAAGAAAAACACCATTGCATGAAATTGAACAAGCTAGACTAAAACTTAAAGATTATATTAAAAGGTATGGTGAATGACATGAGTGACAAAAAAGTAATTGAAACATTTTCTGATTATATGAACGATGAAACTAGGGTAAGCCCTGCTGAGCGTGAGCGTATATATTTTGAAGTTGCTCTTATCGGCAAAATGATTGAAGCCAGAGAAGCAAAAGGTCTATCTCAAAGAGACCTAGCAGACGTTTCCGGTTTGAAACAACCCGCTATAGCACGACTCGAAAGTATGAAAGCAACACCACAAATAGATACTCTTTTTAAGGTACTTTATCCTCTTGGATATACATTAGAAATTGTACCACTAAGTAATGCACATGCAGGTACTTAGAAAAAATACGAACATCCAGAGGTGTGCATAAATTATAAAAAACCTCATCCATACATACAAATCCTACATGTAGCATTTCTGTTTATACAAAAATATTCTCCTCTTTCTAGTGTCTATAAATGCAACGTAGTTTTATATGAAGAATAACAAACCATAGCTACCTGTTATTCACAGCTCACAGCTTGCCATACTTCTTGATTACTAACTATTGTTCATGTTTACTTATATCTTATCACTGTGTCAATATCTTTAGGAAAAGCAACAATCACAGATGATGTAGTTGGTTCAACACTCTCTAAAAAAGAGTCAGAAAATGGTAGTATATTGTTACCATCAAAATCAACTATTGCTTTACCGACTATTCGGTTAAAACACATACCAGGAACACCATCCCATACTTTTTGATTTTGGCGGTAAAATAATCTAAAATGTCCTTCTCCTATATCTGAATAAGGAGAAATATCTATTGCTGTACGGAGCAAATCAATACTTTGTGAGGTTGTTCTGTTTTTAATCTTCACACCAGAGTTCACAAGGTAATCTTCTATTTTTGATGATGATGAACCTGATTCTCTTGTAGTCGATGCGAAATTAGATTCTTTACATTTTCTATAATCATATTGCGTACCATTTACAAATATTCTACTTGTTTCAAATAGTGCTGTTGCAAGAATCGGTGTTCTATCGTTTCCCATTTCTGGCATAAAAATCATTGCCGCAATTGGCATACCTTTTTCCAAAACACCAACAGCACAGCAATACTCGTAATTGTAAATTTCTGTAAAAGGTCGGGTGCCATCGATTGGATCTACTACCCATGTATACATGTTATTTGGGTCTAAACGCTTGATTTCTTCTTCCTCTGCAACAAAATTAGCATTACAATCGTGTTTTAAAATAGTATCAATCACTATTTTCTGAATTTCTGTGTCTGCCTGAGTTAATAATGTTTTGTCATTCTTCACCTCAATATTAAGACTCTTAATGTCGTTTCTATATTTTTGATATAATGGTAATGTGCGTTTTGCTATTTCATTAAATACTTTTATAAAATTCATTATAATTCTCCTCGTAATTTGATGGTGTAGTAATTAACTATCAGGTAACAATTCAAACAGTCGATCAAAATGATCACTACAGTCTTTAAGTACCCTACCCTTCTTTAATCTAAACGTTAAAGAGTGACGAGAATGACGTGGAGGAAGCAAAGGTGTGTAATAAGCAGTATCATCTATAATCATTATATTTGCTCTAAACTGAGTGTTAAAATGCTTAATAATAATTTTTCCTTTTGGACACTCCTTTATCCAATGTTCCAACTCACCAACTGCTTTAGTAATGTTTCTATTAATATCATTATTTGAATGTTTTTCTTTTTCCATTTCCATGGTTTCTTTTACATACATACTGTTTTTTGTCGCGAGTATCACTTTCATTTCAGCACCATTATCTAATGCTTTTTTAAATGACTCCATATTCAAACTAAAAAAGATATCTCCTGCAGTATAAAGGATTTTAATTTTGTGTGAATTTTTTATTTTATCTTTTATATAATCATCAGACTGACTCCAACCATAAATAATGATGTCTACACCATTGTCTTCCAGAGTTGATATAAGTTTGAGTTTATTCTCTAACAAACTTACATCTGTCATCTTATACTCAACTAACTTATTAAGCAAGTTGTTTTCTTTATTCAAATTGTCTTGAATACGCCGAACTTTCTTAACTGTTAAAAAATGATTAAAAAAATACCCTATAATTCCAGAAATTACTGCTCCTACAACAGGTATAATTATGTCAAACATATTCCTACTCCTTAATTTATTGTTTGTCTTTGTTTTTGTAATTTTTACTGTATTTAAAGAATTATTGTCCTTAAATTACCTTTGCTCACTACCGCTCAATTTTGTAATCGCCTCGTTGAAATGCTTCGTAATTGCCACAGTTATTATACGCATAACTGTCTTTACATTTTGTGTTTGCTTCGTAATCATCTTTGTAGGCACTTGAGCTTGATGGAGTTACCCTGCACTCTGACCTTGACACATTAAAATATGGACACATTTGATTCACCTCCTTCATATAGTTTTATTTATACATATTAAAATGGAATTTAAATGGTTGTGAAAATGGTAATCCAACAATGGCTTCACCAACTTTTAAGCTATTCAAATCCCAATCTTCGACCGTTTGACCGTTGCGCTTTTCTTCAACTATTTGGTTATCTAATCTTTGGTACTTTTCGAGAACTATATTTTTACCAAAAATCCCAGACACATAATCTCGTGTTGCTGTATCATTTGAACGAAAAGCGTATATGGATGAAAATCCTGCTGAAATATTTCGACCACGACTTTGTCCATATATTTCATAGAGCTGTTCTATACTTTGTATACCAGCAAATATTTTTACACCTAAACTACGTCCAAAGTTTACTCCATCGTCAATATGTTTAAGATGTGGTAATAGTTTAAATTCATCGCATATTAAATAAACATTTCCTTGTGATTTATTTCTCCCAAGAGCTTCTTTTAATGCTAAGTCAAACATCAAACGATATACAGGTGTTAGCATACTGCCGATGGAGAGATCATATTCAATAAATAAGGTTTTATTCCCTTTGTTTCGCACGAATTCACGCATAGAGAACATACCTTTTTCTGCAAAAACACCAATCAATATTTCTCTGACAACTGAATACATTTCTGATAAAACACCTTGAGATTGTGCATTATCTCCACTTATATATGATAATACTGCGTTTGCATCAGGACTATCGGTTAACAAGCCAATAATCATTTCTGTATCTGATAAATCTAAGAACTCTTTTAGCTTATTATTATAGAAAAATTCTTTTTTAATAGAGGAATCTTTTATTCCTTCTCTGATAAAAGCGATTATCATAGCAGCGAGCAAATCCCTTGCTGCATTTGGAAAAAATGCGTTTGTTGTGTTTTTATTTCGTTCCTCAAAAAAAGACTTACAAATCTCTTGTGCATTTATGATGAAATCTCTTTCTTCTAGTCCATCTGCAAGTATCTCTTTGTATATATTCCAATACTCAGATTGATTTGAATATTGCTTTGAGTTTCCTATAACATGGTCAGTCGCATTGCTATAAAACTTAGAGTAAAAATCACCTTTACTGTCGAATATTATCATCACATCATCATTAGTCATATTTTTCTTTATTTGTGAAACAAAATGATAAAACAACGTTGTCTTACCACATCCGGTTCCACCAATTAACATTGTGTGTTTGCTTAAAATATCATTGTCCAAAGAAAATGTTGAGGTTTTATTTAAATGAGTTCCCAACAGTTTTACTTGCACATTATTAGTTGCACCTAGTGGATTATTGTGTGCAACACTATTTCCATATAATAAACGTGTCGATATATTCACTATATTCACCGTCCTTGACCGTTTGTTTTCTTTTGATTTGAACTATTATTTGGTTTATTGTTCTTTGTACTTACTGAAGATTGACCGCTAGTTTTACTTCTGAAGCTTTTAATACCTTGATTTGACAATTGTTTTTTACTTGGTATCGTTTCTTTACTTGATAATTTATTTTGAATAGCACCAATGCCTTTATTATTACTTGTTTGTATAGTACTTTTACCATTGTTGACTTTAACATCATCTATGCGTCTTTTTATACTTTCAATGCCTTTGTTATTACTATTTTGAGGTTTACGACCTTGTACGATTGCGTTTTTAAGTGTTGCATCATAATACTGAGAGCTATCAGGATGCTGTTTCATAAAACCTTCCATCATTCCCATACCCGCATGGTATGCTGATTTAGTATACGACTTTGTTCCTGCTAAAACAGTTCTCGTCGCAAGTACAGCTGCAGCTCCTCTACTTTCAGGAGCATTAGCTGACAGTTGAGAAAACTTGTTTATACTCTCTCTTGCCCCCATCCGGAAGTGAGCTCTTGACAGTTCATAATGTGAAGGTGTTGTAACTGCTTGTTGTGCAATGTTTTTTCGAGTTGTATCTTTGTTATTCATCATCGCTCATGTCCTATATTCTTTGTATGTATCTTACTTAACTCCATCTGCTCAACTGCTCTCTTTTTTAAGATTACTCGTAGTTCCGGTTTGTCTATACTCATTTCTTTATCATTACAACGGTCACATGCGTTGCTATTCTTACCAAAGTGTTCGCACCAATAATCACTGCAACTACTCATATTTAAAACCTCTACGTTATTATTGTTTGCACTAGACTTCCTGTTGTATGATCATAAATAATTACTTCTCCTTGTGATAATTTGCTAATTTGTTCCGGTTTTATTCTTGCTTCTCTTTTCATTGTTTCTGTTTGACCTTGATTTGTATTAAATCCCCATTTGCTACTTTGACTAAAGCCGGAGTTTGTGTTTGTTGATACATCAATCTTGTCGTATTCACCTATGTATTTTGACCATTTATCACAACTAACACTTGAATTGTGAGCGAATAATACAGTCTTCTCTGCTTCGCTGATAAGTGTTGAAAAAGTATCTTCCTTTGCTCCAGTGAGAGCGTATAAATCTTTAGATACAATGATGTTTTGATGATTCGATTTTTGGCTGATTGTATTCCTCAACATTTCATTATTTGTGAATGTTATATCATCAACAAAAAGTGTAAAGTCATACCCACGATTCATTGCGATTATTAGTGAGTTTACAATTAATTCTACTAATACAATATTGGAGGATGACTTCAAATCTATACACAAAGTTTCTCTGTTTTCAATAGCTGATAAAATGCTTACAGCTTTAATAGCATCAGGATTATCAGCAGATAAGAAATCAATTTGTGACCTCACGTCGCTAAAAAATGTGTCTATTTTTACTAGCTCTGATTGACCGGTTAGTAAGAGTGAACTCAACTTATCAGCATCATTTTGTGATAATGCACCACTATTCATTCTCTTATCAATTTGTTCACTTAGTTTAAAATAAGGACAATTTGCAAAACTTGAAAAATACTGTGTTTTCCCACGATTTTTTAGAAGTTCGTATACCACTTGCAATATATAACGACCAGCAGGTTTTATATCATATTTTGCTTTGCATGTATCTGTTACAGCTTGATATATTTCATTAAACTCAAATGAAACGAACACATCAAACAGCTTATTTCTATTATTAATCACAGTGCCAAAACGATTGCGAGTTATCATGTTTTCCATACCACCGTTAGCTGTGTGTAGTATAATTACAGGATGCTTTACAGCGTTTGTGTTGCGTAAAATAGCTTCACACACATCCAATCTATCAGCTTGATTGCCTCCGGATATAATTATATTGTCTTTATAAGTCTGCGGAGGAAATAAAACATCAACTGGTGTGTTTTGATATATTTCAACATCACGAGCCTGAATATTTTGTTTTTTAATACGGCGGTTTCTGAAAATGTTTCCTATGAAATCAATCAAGAAAAGTGTGCAACCACCACCAGAATCATTATTTGACATTTATTATCCTCCGATGAATCAATGCATTTTTAATCAACTTTTATACTAAAATTTCTGACGAAACTGCTCGTAGCATAACTCCAAAAAGCAGCATGTCCATAGTAGTTATACGCAATTGCGAAACTAGTGTTATTTCTGGAAAGCATTCTATGAGTAATAAAAGTGTCATTAATATAAATAACTGCTTGTCCATCATTTATTTCTATTTTAACTTTTATAAACGAATCTCTATATGGATTATCGTCAGGACGAGATGAATTCCATCGACCAAACTCTCCTATTTCTATTGCATTACTACGGATACCCCATGCAGTACCATATTCGATAAGTTGTTCTTCTATTGCATTCTCAGCATAATAAATCTTCCAATATCTATAATGTGCATCTTGGTAGTAACTAAATGAAAACTGGTCAGTATAATTTCCATCACTAGATTTCCCTAAAAAGATTGTAGGATAATCAGAACCTAAAGATTGATGCGTATTTTCTCTCATCATTTCAAATTCTATAACATAATTTACGTTTGTATATAAATCATTAGGCAAAATGTTTGATATTTCTATTATACCTGGACTATTAATTAACAATCCTTTTTCTCCGTTATCAAATAACCAAGAATGTTCTCTTGTTGTTTTCCAATGCTCACTAAATCTAGTAGTGTTCATAAAACTTTCAAAAAACTCTATAGTGACTCTTGTATCACACACAGCCATTACTGTACCATCAGATGCAGTTATTGATATATCTGCTGAACCTGCTCCTGTAGCTGTAACTAATCCACTGTTATTTACAGTTGCGATTGAAGTATTACTTGAGTACCAAGTCAATTCAAGATTTCTAAATACTGACGGGCTTACAATAAATGAAAGAGTTTCAGATTCACCTCTTGGTAGATGAAGTGTATTGTCACTGAGATTTACTGTTACACCATTTATTAATGTTGTAGTAAAATCTGATATTACTTCATTAATAAAACTACTATACTCCGGGAAATTACTGAGTAATGCTTTTAATTCAGTTAACCCATCATCAATTTCATCTAAAGTTTCAGCACTTTCGCGAATTTCTGATAGTCGACCAGTTACATACGCTCGGTTAACTCTTTCAAATTCATCTTCATAATGTGAAATCTTACTAGTGATTTCAGTATCATTGGGTAGTAAATTCAAAGCTGTGTTTAGTTTACTGATTATCTCAGCATAAGATTCGCTTTCTTCTAATGTTACTATAGAAGAAAACAACTCGTCTTTGTATAAAGAAATAACTTCTGTTAATTGTAATTGTGCATCACCATAATTTTCATCCAGTTCAAGAACTTTACGGAATTCTGTAATAGCTAATTCGTAATTGCGGTTTACCATAGCTTGCAGTCCAGCTTGATATGCTCTATTTGATTCATCAAGTGAAACAACATTTTGATGTGTAGGTTCAACTGTTGGAATTACAATATTATCAGGGTCTTGTGATATACTACAACCACCAAAAGCATTAAAAGTTAACCCTGCAGCAGTAATTGTTACACCTGCTGTAACTGCAACCATTGCAATTTTTGCTTTTCTTGAGAAACTCTGCCACCAGTTTTTCTGCTGAGGACTTGGTGTACCAACAGAAGAACCGCTTGTTTGCGGTGTTGGTGATGGTGCTTTTAATACTCCAGCAAATGACGTTTGGGTTAATTGTGTCATCGAAAGTTTGTATCGTTCGTCAGCTTCACATAAAGGACAATCAGTATTGTTTTTGTCATATTGATGCAAAACATTCCTTCTGCATGTAACTAAATTCTTTTCAAAATTCACTAAAGCGTTGTGCCAGTCTATAGCAGTCGGTCTTTGTTTTGCATCTATTTTACCTATTATAAATGCTCTGGTAAATAAATCAGAAATTTCTTGCGGGAATGATTCAAGAGTAGGAATTGCGACTGCTTGATGTTTAAAGCCAGGCTTAAAACAGTAATTATCTCGTTCAACAGCAGTATCTCCCATACCCGGTGATGATTGCGATGCTGAGTCTGTTTCAATTATCCCTCCATAAGGCGTGTAGCCATTGAATAACAGCTTAAATATGTGTATCGCTAAAGCGAAATTATCTGTTTCTCTTGAAAATGTTGGTAGTGGTAGTTTTGCAAGAAATTGCGATTTATCACTTGGATTTGCTGCTAAATGTGTTCTGTATTTATCTATTAACTCCGGAGGCATATATCCCGGAAGATAAACAACACAACGAAACTCTATATTCTTAGCTGTGTCAACTAAGTGGTATGAATCAGTGTCGAGGAAGGCTACAGTTCCACTATTTTTATCTACACCAATATTTCTAGGGTTGAAATCACCAAATACATAACCGGCTTTATGTACCTCTGAGATTACTGCACAGATATTTTCAGCGATTATCAACTTTTGGTGCATTGATATATTTAGATTAGATGGGTATTTATATATTTCTCCAAGTTCATCGTTTATGTTGAGCTCCGGCATGACAAAACCACAAAACTTATTATTGCTATCATAAACAACATCAAGTGGCCATGCAACTTGTGATAGCACCTTTGCACT
>JAITFR010000194.1 GCA_031281255.1 Oscillospiraceae bacterium | reverse complement strand
CGCTGAGAACGTAACTTCATCACGCTTACTAGCTGCTTTGTTTGTTTCGCTTGCAGGCTTAGTAGATTGATACGCTCTGACAATATTCGGATTTGTTATTGGGTTGATTTTCATTGTTCTATTTCCTTCCATGAAGGGGTATTTTTCACTAGAGGTAAACGAGTTTTACCTTATACTTCATATATCGTTATATTCACAATAATTATTAGTGTTTTTTAAAGAATATTTATTATTTTGATCCAATCTTCGCTGACCCTTTGATATTTGGTTCATCTCTAGGCTCTTGTTTTGGTTTTGAACTGCTGCTACCAGAGGTTTTTTTATCAATTGTAGAAGCAACTTTGCTCATACATTCTTTACACATTCTGCCTGTGTTTATTGGCTTTTTACACACCTCGCAGAATAAGATTCCATCTCCGTCAACACTATCTATAATAAGTCTGCCTTCTTTTAACAAATGTATGATGTGCTGCTTAGGTACTTCTGTTTCTTTAGCGATTTTATCAATGTTCGAGTGTTTGTTTTCGTAAATATACTCTCTTACTGTAATAAAATCTCTGTCAATTTGTTCATTACATGCGGGGCAAATCCTTCCACCAAGGCTAGTAAATGGTTTTCTGCAAAATGTGCATTGTACGAATGTCATAGTGTAACCCTCCAACGATTATCAATATGTTTTATAATAACAGAAAATAGTAAATATGTAAACTAGAAAATTATGGTAGCGATTCTGACATCCAGATGACCCCCAACATGTAAAAAGCGTACAGTGCATCTGTGTTTAGTATCTCTATAACCTCCATTACAATTTCGTGAAAACTCTCATCGTCGAGACTGTAGTCGGTGCGAAGTGTAGCTGTGCCATTTTGGCGAATCAAGCCGGCAAGTTCACCAGCTATATTGTTTATATCGAAAAAACGACCGGTAACATAATAGTATTCATTAACACCTGTGTTTGATCTGTAAGAAGCTATAAAATCATTCATCATGAATTGGTCATCTTCAATAAGCAAGATACCTGCTGCAGAGTCAGGTAGGTTTAAAAACGCATTTAGAAAAAACTCATTTGCATTATTTGTGACATCTATAGTATGCCAGTGACCATCTATATGAACACGATTCCACGCATGTGGAAGAAAGCCTTCCAAATAGCCTGTCACAACAATTGACATTAGACCCGCTTCATCAGCAAGCAACTTAAATGCATCTGCGTAACCTGCACAAACACCGACTTTATTTATTAAAATACCATATGCAGTAAAAGAATCATTAAAGCGTGCATCAACAAACTGAAAATTGTTTCGTTCAGCGTTTTCAAGTGCTCCAAAATCGTACTGTGAGTTTTCGATTAAATAATTGTTAATAGCAAAACTCTTTTCCATTTCAGACATATCCGTAGTAATTATTTCGGAAATGATTTTTGGGACTACATAGCGAAGCTCTGTCTGTTGCGCAAAAATGGTTTCTGTAGATTCGCGGTATTCTACAATTAAAATATTCGTACCGGGTATGGTACCCGCACTCACCACATGCATAACAAGAGGATTTTGATAAATTGCTTCAAAAAATGCGTCTAGCAAGTATTCCCAATCAGTACTTTCAGGAAACAGTGTCAAATCAATGACCTCATTTGCAATCAGCAGGTTTCGTGCAAAATATGCACTTAAAGCAGAGTTTGCAAACACTTGGTCTGCTGCTCTGATAAAAATCATTTCTTCGTCTTCGTGAGTTGATGGAGTCTCTATGATTTCCCACGCATCATCCGTTTTTTGGTTATCTAACTCAATCCCAATATTGCTTCCACCACGAGGGATGGTCTTTTCCATACGTTTTCGTGTGACTTCCAGTTCTTCTAAATATGTATCGAGATTAATATCAACTGCGACGAAAGCTGCAAAAGCTGTTCCCTCAATTGTAAATGGGATATGCAGGTTCAGATGTGTTTCCCAATAATCCGGTTTATGATCATCGACTTGTTTTCTCCAGTTCCAAAATGCATATGCGGTATCACTAATTACTGCATTATCAAAATCATATATTACTCTGCGTTGGACAAACTCTCTGTTTGCCATTTCTATCGGTCTGTGAGTGTGGAGTAAATCAAAATCTCGATAAAAGAATGTTAAGTTTCCATCTACATCAGCCGCATCAAACCTTTCATACCACCAGTGCATATACATAGGCAAACGTGTTGCTATGTTTTCTCCATAATGAACATTACCCATATTAGAATGTACTTCACTATTAACTGCAATCACTGAATAATTATCATACTTGCCGTCGAAATTACGAAAACTCCAGTTTGATCGTAAGTATTCTTCGTCTATTGGATGAACCCAGTAAGTATCTGTCACTTTCTCTAATGGATACATGGTTGTATATTCACTTATTTCAGGATCCATATAGACAATCAGATAATAATCAGCATCCTCTATCTCGTTCCAGCGAAAACCTCCGCGTCCATCTTCAGTGATAAAAAATTCCGATTGCGGAGCTTCGAGTTGATTTTCAACTGTAAATATAGTAACCAGCGGAATATCATAAGGTTCATTCGTTTCAGGGTCTACATATACGGCGAGGTAGAAATACGGAGAATACCCCCAGTGTTCTCTCATACCGGTCTCATGCAGAGCAAACCTGCCGGCTTCATCGAGTTTGATATTTTCTCTTGTCATAATGTCGTAATATGATCCCCATACTTGTCTTGCAGGAGACCAACTCGGCTCAATGTACAGTCTACAATATCCTTCAGGAATGGACGGATTTTCATAATTCCTTTCGCGCTTATACTGTGCGTTAATAGGAAAAGTCAAATCCGAATCCATATATACATTTAAAAGCTCATTATACACAGCAACACTCATACTGGATAGAAATTCAGACTCAAAATCTACATAAAATCTTCTGTCGCTTTCTACATTCCAGAGAGTTGGTTGAAATAATGCACTTTGTGTGCCGGAAAACTCCTGTCGCAAATTTTCAACCAAAACGCTGACCGGTACAAACTCACCATCGACATCGCTCCAGTCTATTGCGCTTCCTCTGTCTTCTTCTGAACCAACTTCTAAAAGATTCCGTAACGTTCCTGGAATGTTTTCAAAAACTCCTGCTATCCATAGAGAGAATAGCAACACAGCAGCCAACGCAAATGGTATGGTTACTGAAAGGATTGATTTTTTATTTTTTTTATTGTTTATATGTGGGCTATTTGCAAATGACTGATACTCTAATGGTTGCGGATTGACCACCAGCGGTGCTGTGCAATTTCTACAAAACTGCACACCTGCTTTTTCTTCAGTTCCACAATAAGCACAATACATAATTTTCCACATTTCTCGCTAAAGAGTTGTTCCTTGTCCCTGATTATACCACACCCGGCTTAATACATCAATGGATATAAGGAAAAATGCCACCGAAGCAGCACTTTTTGGTGGGCCTTCACGGATTCGAACCGCGGACCGACCGGTTATGAGCCGGTTGCTCTGACCAGCTGAGCTAAAGGCCCCCGGATGCGTATGATTTCTGCGGAAATCATGTGTCTTCGCTGCGCTACGACGACGCATCTTCAAAGTGGGCGCTGCCCCCTTTGAGAAACCCCCGGTCTCCGATGGGGAGTTCTGTTGATTGTTGCTAAAGTAATTTAACACTTATATTTATGTTTGTCAATATGATTTCTCAAGAGATTTTGATTTCAAGAGATTTTAGCTATAGCATGTTATCTTGCAGTATTCATTATAAAAATCTGAAATTTTTGTGTTCATTGAGCGAAAAATATAGTATAATCATCCGTGTTAAAAGTAATCTAGTTTAAAGAAGAAGAATCTAGGAGGAAAACTCAAATGGCAGAAGCTAACTATAACCCTTACGAAAATGCGCAAAAACAATTTGACGATATAGCTGAATTTCTGGATCTCGATGCAGGAATGAGAGAGTTTCTTCGTCAGCCGATGATGGAGCTACACTTTACTATTCCGGTTAAAATGGATGATGGAACAACAAAAACATTCAATGCATTTCGCATGAAGCACAATACCGCCAGAGGTCCGGCAAAAGGTGGGATCCGTTTCCATCCTCATGAAACAGCAGACACTGTGCGTGCGCTTGCAACATGGATGACATGGAAATGCGCAACTGTTGACATTCCACTCGGTGGTGGTAAGGGTGGCATAATTTGCGACCCGCCTTCACTTTCGCAAAACGAGCTTGAAAGGCTTTGCAGAGGATATGTCCGTAAAATATGGACTCAAATCGGGCATGAAATGGATATACCTGCACCTGATGTCGGTTCAAATGCTCAATGTATGTTGTGGATGATGGATGAGTATGAAACCATCACCGCCGGTCACTACCCCGGCGTGATAACCGGCAAACCTGTTGGTATGGGTGGTTCACTCGGCAGAAAAGAAGCTACCGGTTATGGTTGCATTTACGTGTTAAAGGATTTATTGCGTGTGATCAATTGCCCAATTGGCTCAACAGCTGCGAGTATTCAAGGATTTGGAAATGTTGCCGAACACGCTGCACACATGTATACCAATCTTGGTGGAAAGGTCATCGCAGTATCCTGCTGGAATCAAGCAGACAGCAAGGCATATACCTTCAAAAAAGCCGACGGGTGCGATATTTCCGAGCTTACAGAAATAAAAGACCAATATGGTAGTATTGATAAGGATAAAGCCATTGCATTGGGTTATGAAATGTTACCGGGAGACGCGTGGATTAGTCAAGATGTTGATATTTTAATACCTTGCGCTTTGGAAAATCAAATAACTCCGTCAGTTTTCCCAAGTATTTCAAATCAAGTTAAAATAATACTGGAAGGTGCAAACGGGCCGACAACTCCCGATTGCGACCCGCTCATTAAAGATAGAGGTATTATATTACTGCCGGATTTCCTTGCTAATGCAGGTGGTGTTACATGCAGTTATTTTGAGCAGGTTCAAAACAACATGAATTACTATTGGGGTAAGGATGAGGTTTTAGAGAAGCTCGAATACGCTATGGTAAAAGCATTCCGTGCAGTATATGAAGTGGCTCAAGAGAAAAATGTATATATGCGAGATGCTGCATATATCATTGCTATAAACAGAGTAGCCGATGCAGTAAAGCTTCGCGGTTGGTTGTGACAAGAGAACAATATTCCCGCACCGAGTGCGGCATTAAATCAAGCGTTTCAACGTAGCGAAGTGGAGTTTTAACTTCTCTTCGCTACACTAAACAATTAATTCCATTTGCAATTAAATATTTCTTTAACTCAACAACTGTATAATTTCGCTCTGCTCTTGGCGAGTAAAGCATACTACTAATGATTGCAGCTTCTGCTTTTGTTTCTGTAAAGATTTCTTTGAGATGTTCAGGTGTACCAGCTCCACCGGAAGCTATTAGAGGCATTGATACAGCTTCGTCTGCAAGTTTCATTAGCGGAATGTCATATCCTTGCATTGTACCATCATTATCAATACTGTTTATGCAGATTTCTCCGGCACCAAGATCTTGCCCACGTTTTATCCATTCGATTGCATCAAAACCTGTAGCTGTTCTTGCTCCATCAATATAAACCTCATAACCACTTGGTTTATTTTTTGTTTTTTGCACTTGTGTTGATAATAAAATGCACTTTGTACCAAATGTTTTCACGGCATCAGATATCAGCTGTGGGTTTCGTACTGCCATTGAATCTATACTGATTTTATTTGCTCCTGCTTTTAAAGTATTTTCCATATCTTCCAATGTTTTAATCCCACCACCTACTGTTAGAGGTACAGTAACATTTTTAGCAACTTTTTTTACTGTTTCTATGTCAATAGGGCGTTTTTCTGCACTTGCTGTTACATCAAAAAATATTATTTCATCAATTTGTGCTTCGCTCATAGCTTTTGCCATTTCTTCTGCACCGGAAACATCTATATTGTCTTGAAATTTTAAAGCTTTTGTTAATCTACCGTTTATAACATCAAAACAAGCTATCAATCTTTTTTTTTGCATTTAGTTCTTCTTTCCTAGATAGATTTTTGACTTTAGCAGGCTAAAGCATAAGTATTTTATCACTATTTTTCCCAATAATCAATCGTACAAATATAAAGCTTAAAATAGCAATTTCTTCATAGTAAAATACTCTCGTATAATCGAGAGCATTTACTGTTTATCTATCTATTTAAAAGCGACACTATCGCTTCATATTATTTGCCACGCCTTCCATTTCGTCTGCTGTGGTGAGAGCTCTGGAAGCCAGTTGGTATGCTCTTTGGGTTCTGATGATGCGTGTCATTTCTTCTCCGAGATCAACATTTGAACCCTCGAGAAAACCTTGGCGAATCACTGCACCGGTAGCAGGTAATCTATCACCGGCTGCTTCGTCATGCATATAATTAGCATCACCTAATGCAGCAAGACCGTGTAGATTTTGGAATGTAAACACTCCGAGAAATGATCTGCCAACTTCATCTTGACCGCTTAAAAATCTAATTGTACCGTCGATATCAACAGCAAATGTTGAAGCTTCAGGCGGCATAGCGATTCTTTCACCATTTATATCCAAGAAGTAAAAACCTTCTGAGTTCACAAAGTACGAACCATCTTCTTCGACGCTTAAACTTTTATTACCATTTCTTGTGTATACAATGTCACCATTTGGATTTAACAAAGAGAAGAACCCTTCGCCTTCTATGGATAAGTCAAATGGATGACCGGTATTTACCAGAGCGCCCGGTCTAAAGTTTCTGACAACATGAGCTACCATAACTCCATGTCCTTTTTGCTGGTTTTCAGCAGGTGATCTCGGATTTGGTGGTGTAAGACCTGTTACATATAAAGCATCTTTAAAGTCCAGTCTTTTTGTTTTAAAACCTACAGTATTAACATTTGCTACATTATGAGCAATTGTATCAAGTCTTAATTGTTGATTCTTTAACCCTGTGGCTGCGATTGATTTTGCACTATACATTAGCGAATTCTCCCTATTTCATTAACAGCTCTGCCGACTGTTTCATCTACCATTGTTATCATACGTTGGTTTGTTTCATAAGTACGATACATTGCAAGCATATCTACCATTTCACGTGCTATATCTACGTTTGAACCTTCAAGAAATCCTTGCATGATATTGTATGGATTTGTTTCTGCTTCCGGGGGTACTGTTGCAAAGAAGAGGTTGCTTCCTTGTCTTCTTAGTGTTGTATTATCTGCGAATGAGACAACACGAATTGTATCTATATAGTTTTCTCCGGAAAATACTCTGCCATTTGAGTCAACTGTAAAATCAAGATTACCTACATAAATCGGTCCATTTTCACCTAAGAGCAGGTTTGCTTCTGCATCCATTAAATATCCCGTAGAACTTAGATAAAAATGCCCTGTTTTTGTATATCTTTCACCATCTGCTGTTTGAACAACAAAAAATGCATCGCCAACCAACGCAAGATCTGTTGACATATCGGTTGACTCTAGTGACCCTTGGTCAAAGTCAATGTACAGATAGTCAAGTTGTGTTCCTAAATTAAGCGGTCCAACAATATGGTTCAATCCTCCCCTAGGACTGTAATCATTGATACGCCTGGTTAGAACTTCATCAAAGCTATGCGATACAAAGTGTTCTTTTTTGAATCCCACTGTATCAGCATTTGCTACGTTGTTTGTAATGGTCTCCATCCTTCTGCGCTGTAGCATCATCCCTGTGCCCGCAATATATAGACCTCGTACCATAATTCCTCATACTTTCTAAATATCTTTACTCATATAATGTTATCGTAAGAACCACCCAAAAACTTAACAGTTTTAGGTGGTTTTTTAGGTTTTATTGTACTTTTACTCAGGAGATTCCGTGTCCAGTCTGCACGGCAGGGAGAGCACAGAATGACGTAAAAAACTCTTTCTCTAATCCTTACTATCTTGCAAGCCCTCGTACCAATTGAACTTCATTTCTTGTTATTCCAAGTTCACTTGCAATTTCAATATCGTCTTTTCCTGTAGCTGCTAGTGATAAGATTGCATCATTTCTGCCTTGTGCAGTTGAGATGTCTGCCAGTGGAGGGGGAGGAGGTGCATCCATTGAATCATCAAAGAACTTTTGAAAAACTGCTTTTTTCATCTGTGGTTCCGGTGTTGTTGGGGTTGCTTGTACCGGAGGTTTAATAGCAGGTAGTGGTGGTGTTGGAGTAGATGTTGGCATTATTGGTGGTGTTTCTGTGGTCATATACCGCTCTGCTCGTTCAATTACTTCACCAACCGCTCTTATCTGGTTAGCTTTATATGGTACTGAACGTGGTACTCTCTCTAAGATTTGTTCTTTTTCTTCTAGTGCAGGAGGTAAATCAAATGCAACCGGTATAGATATTGCACGGTATTCATGCTCTTTAAGTCTCAGCTCCTCAACAGTTGCTTTCGCCTGGTCAGTAAACTCTTCCATCAACGTTTCTACAGAAGTATAAAGTTGAAGAATTTGTGATTCTTTTTCATCAAGTAGTTTCCTTTGTCTTTTTACGTCTGCAAATAATATCTTAAAAATAATAGCAATAACACAAATTAATATTGCTATAAATAATGCAAATGCGTAGTATTCAATGCCCATTGTTATTTTTTACCTCAAATTGTTATATCTATAAGTTGATCATGTTCGGCAGGTGGGACTAAGAGTTCCAGCTTTTGGTCTTCCGTCATTTCTTCTTCATCCTCTTTAGGACTCCCTCCACCGCCTGCGGCACCTGAGCCGCTACCATCTATATCATCACGAATGTCTTCCATTTCTGTCTCTGTTGTTGACAGAACTCTTGATTGGTCTTGAGCACTATCTAATATCTGTCTAGCTGCAAGTTGTTCTTGAGATGTTTCGCCCTGTCTTAAATAGCTGCCTGTTTCTTTCATAACGTCTGTTGCACGTGTAATCATTATTTGCGTATCAATTGTTCTAATAGACACAGCTCACACCTCCTTAAACTATTACTTTCAATTACCTCATTTCGCTTTAAAATCAGCTTTGTTTACTTCACAAGGCATATATACAACTTCACCATCGCTGTATTTGAATGTAGCAAAGCTCACCTCATCATTCACTTTATAAGTGCTGGAGCCTATGACTATTCGTGAACCTGAAAATGTTGTTTCAAACACATGAACTTTGCTGTCTGTAGCATGATCCATCTCATATCTAAGTGTTTGCATTTCTTCAGTTATTGCTTGTGCTTCAAGTTCGTTATTTTTCTTATTTTCAACTCCTGATATATATAGTTTTTCGTATGTTGCAGGATCCATAGTAGCTTTTGATTTTGCAAGATAAGCATCAAGCTGGGCTAACTTTGTTTGGTTCATTGTCAAGATTTCCATCTCTTTTTCGAGCTTAGCAAGACGTGCTCTTTTCCTTGGTAAAAACCCAACTTCTATACTTGTTTTTGTATTTGATAAAGCACCAACATAATTAGCGACAATATCACCTGCCGCTGATGCTTGACCACCAATAATTGCACCTCGTTTACCTAGTGCATGAATAGTTGAGCCGGTTTCTAATATGCTATGAATACTAACGTCAACTGTTATTGGCCCATCTGCAATTATAGTTCCGCGTTCTATAAAGAGAACTTTTACAGAACCATTTGATTCAATTGTACCCTTACCCGAGCCTTGCATACCACCTTTTACTTCAACATTGCCACCTGCTATTAGTGTTGCTGCTTCAACACTACCACCAACAGTAATACCATTTGTTGCTTTTACAGTATTGCCGGTTCGGACACTTCCAGAAATATGAACGCTACCTTCAAAATCAATATTTCCAACACTAATATCGCAGTCACCTTTTACAGTGTATACATTTGAAACATTAATTGCGTTACTTACATATTCGACCATACCAGGGCATGTCGCATGCATTGTGGTTCTTTCTTCGTTGACATTTATATTTTTACCCCTTGGCATTTGGACATCTTTTCCGGGTTTTTGTCTAATCGGATTGCCTTTTACAGATACACCGGGGACTCCATCTGTTGCATACTCTCTGGTTACCAAAAGCTGACCTTCTTCAACAGGGACATAAAGGTCTAGTGAGCGATAGTCTACTCTGCCGTGATCAATTTCTCTGGGTGCTCCTGTACGCTCGTCTGTTGAAAAGTGAAATACCAGCTTACCGTCAACTCCATCAGTTGGAGGAGTTGCATTTGCAATAACATAAGGTTCTCCATAATCTTTATTGTCAATAACTGTTTTTAGTGCCTCTTCATCAAGTCCGTGTTCAACACCTGCTTCTGCAACTTTTCTCTTTGCATCTTCGAAGCTTAGTGCCGCTCCACCCATTTCAGGTTCAATCAGCCGCACACTTGCTTGAAGTTCATCACCTGTTATTAGTATAGATAAATCTTCTCCGTAGAAATGTTCTTTTTGTTCAAGAGCAATTTTTGCACGCCCTGAACCTCTTTTTACTAATTCCTGAACAGCGGGTAGACTAAGATTAATAATATTCTTACGACTTAAATGGTGTAGCATGTTTTGAGTTTCAAGCTTTTCACCATTACCACGCTCTGCATATATTTCAAGATATACACCGTCCGGTTCATAATAAAGCCCCGAAAACGCATTCATTCTATTAACAGCCATCGGATTTCCCATGATAGCAAGGATTTCCCATGATTTTTGCTCTTGCGGAGCAGTTTCAACCGGAGCTTCAGCATTTTCTCTTACAACCGGTTCATCAATTCGTGGTCCGCTACCGGTAACGATAACATCAATCTTTAGTTCCTGTCTTGTGCAACGGAAATAATCCAGAGCCATTTCCTCTGCTGCTTGTTCGCTATTTGCTGTGAAATATTTCGCTCTCACAAACTTCACATCCTCTCAAAACAGAACCCGAATTAAATCATTTTTTCTAACTTCGTACGCATTTTTGACAATACTTTTGAATGTATTTGCGATACGCGCGATTCGGTTACTTGCAGTGTATCAGCGATTTCTTTAAGCAGCATTCCTTCATAGTAATACAGAGTAATTACCAATCGCTCTTTCTCGTTTAAGCTATCAATAACTTCAACCAACAGAGCTTTTTTCTCTTTTTCGAGTAATTCTTCTTCCGGTGTTTTATCATCCGGACTTTTTATTTCTGCTTCTGCATTTCCGGTGCCAAGAGCATCTTCAAAATTAATCAGATTAAACATATGGGATTGAGTAAGTATTTTATGCACTTGCTCAACAGGCATTCCAAGTGAGTTTGCAACATCTTGATCAACAGGGCCTTCAGGATTTTTACTTTCAAACTGCTCATACGCATTAGTTATGGCACTGATTTTTTTACGTAAACTCGGAGATGCCCAGTCTTGAGATCGCATATAATCAAGTATCTCGCCACGTATTCGAGTGACTGCATATGTTTCAAACTTAACCTCATGTTTAAGCTCAAACTTATCCACTGCATCAATTAACCCTATCATACCACAACTAACGAGATCATCATACTCATTATAGTTGTTATATTTAGGCATCATACGGCGGACAATCCACTTTACAAGATAGCCATAATGTAACAATAGCTTATTTTTTGCGTCAATGTCACCATTTTTCTTGAACTCAATCCACAACTGCCCGAGTTCTTCAGGTGTCAGCTTGTGATTTGTGTCACTCATCAGATAAGTCTCCTCTTTTTTATCTGTTTTTGTTGTTCTGTAAGAACATACCTTGCTATACTTTCATTTGTGCTTCTAGTTACGCCAAAAAATTGCATTCCTGTGTTAAACATATTGTTTGTACGCCATGGTGTGCATCGCTTAACCGTTGCGGTAACTTGCAGTGGTGGTTGGTTATCTGTGGTTGCTCTGGCTCTTATTGCTACGGGTGCTGTATCTATAAACATACTTAGTACATATCGTTCTTCGAGAACATACATTTTCTTTGTAAGCATTGATATTCCTGTTACACTTATATCTCTGCTATTGACCGCTTCAAATGCTACTGCTTGTACTTCTTCATCCTTTGTGCCTATTATATCATGTTCTGCTTCTTCATCATACTCAAATATCTGTACATTAAAAGAAACCGGTAATCTAAAGGCTCCTCGCCTTTGGTTTTTTTGTGCTTTTGTCTTTTGTAACAACCACATATAGCGGACTGTTCCACGTCTTTCAAGAGCAACGACTTTCATGTGTGCAATATATCTGCCTGTTTCTCTGTAAAAAACTAAATATACATCATCATCTTGATATACAGGCATTGGTACACCTTTGTTGCTTGGCACACCTAAGAGAAACGGACCATTATCGAGTCTATCCTCAATCATCGCTCTGTAAACTTGTCCTGCCGGGATAATTATATCTACTTTATCTCCGACAACTAATATTTCATCACTTAATTCTCTATTCTCTTCCACTAAACCACCTGTGATACTATAATAATCTCATCAGAAGCAATAACTATCAGTTTTTTTAGTAATTATGAATTATGCATTATGCATTTTTTACGCTCTTGCACCTAACATTTTTGAAAACACTCTTGATAGTAAGCCCGATGACTCATTTTCATTTGGCATATCAAGGATTGCTCTTGCAATAACTTCAATTTCTCTGGAGGTTAGTGAGTGCGGGTCACTTACAGTTATCGGAATCTGCCTTTTTATTGATGCTGTAATATCGTGATTGTATGATATTAAACCAAGTGGGTTTATATTTTTACCAAGGTGTCTGCCGCATACGTCAACAAATCCTGTTTGAATATTTTGTGCTTCTTTTACTTTATCGCACTTATTAGCAAGAACATGAAGTGGATGGGTTGCATCATGTTTTACTATTGTTTTTACCAGTGCGTAAGCATCTAATACAGAAGTTGGTTCACCTGTTGTAACTACTATTGTTTCAGAAGATGCGAGCAGAACTTGCATGATTGTATTACTTACTCCTGCCCCTGCATCCATTATTATAACATCAATTGGCTCATCAATGTGAATAATTGTTGAAAGAAGTTCAGAAAGTTGTTCATCGTTCATGTTTATAAGCTCATTTACGCCCGAACCACCAGAAATAAAACGCACTCCCTCATGTCCCTGCTGGATAATTTCGTGAATTGATTTTTCTCCACGTAGAAAATAACTCAAATCCATTCTTGTTGTAATCCCAAGCATAACATCAACATTTGCAAGTCCAAAATCAGCATCAATAATGAGTACTCGTACACCCAGTTTACTCATTGTAATAGCAAGGTTGACAGAAATGCTGGATTTTCCAACCCCGCCTTTTCCACTTGCTACAGAGATAACTCTGATTTCGCGGTTTTTCCCCATTAATTCTCTTAGATTTGACGCTTGATCCATAATTCATCCTTTTTTTCCGTCATTCCGCACTTGCTACGTCTCTGAAAGAGACGATGGAATCCCCTGAATAAAACGTTCTACTTATGGGATTGCGGGTCAAGCCCGCAATGACGATAATCTCAAACTTTAACCTCGTATGATATGCTTCACTATTGATTCCACATCTATAACCTCAATGTCATCAGGAACGGTTTGACCTGTTGTAACATAAGCAAATGGTTTATGTGTATACCAACTTATGTTTAGTAACGCTCCTCTATATTTTGTTTCATCTAATTTTGTAATCATGATTCTATAATTATCAATAAAACCATAAGTATCAACCATTTCTCGAACAGATGAAAAGCTTGTAGTTGCAGCAAGGCATAAAAGTGTATCATCAGGTTCTAACAATTTTATCATACTCATTAAATCATCTGTATGTTTTTCATCACCCGGCCCTTTGCCTGCGGTATCAACAAAAATCATATCTCTGTCAGACATTTGCTCCATCGCATCTTTTAACTCATCAGGGTAATATACCAGTTGGATTGGTACACCTAAAATATCTGCAAATGTTTGAAGCTGCTCTTGTGCGCCTATACGATAAGAATCCGTGTTAATTATACCAACTTTTTTTCTTTGTTTAACTGCAAAATCTGCTGCGAGTTTAACTATTGATGTTGTTTTTCCAACTCCTGTCGGACCAATCACAAGTATAACACTTTGTGTAAACTTTTTGTGCAAAATCGGTTCGGCTCTGCCAAACTGCTCAAGTAAAAGATGCTCCATAACCTCAGCAGCAGATACTCCGGGTTGGGCTCGTATCATCTGCTCAGTTTGTTTTGCCAGAGTAAGTGCCAGTTCATCACGCACTTGCTGCTCCTTGAGCCTACCAAACAACACTTGTACATCATCAGGAAAATCATAAGTAATATCTCTCTGAACCAAGTCAAACTTATCCATAAACGATGTGAGCATTGTTTCAAAGGAATCCATACGTTTTTCAAGATTATCACTATTTGCAATTGCTGTGCCACCTGTATTAAAGGTGCTTGGTTTATACGCATACTCTTGCGATATGAGAGGTTTCTGTTTTTTTACAGATGGTAAACTGTCAGGATTATATGCAAATTGAACTTCAAGAATAGATTTTGTGAAGAAACCTTTTAACCCTTTACCACGCACTTTTCTACTGTTTATCATAACAGCATCAGAACCAAGCTCACGACTTGCCGCATTTAGGGCTTGATTCATATCATTTACACGATAAACTTTTACTTTCATTTAACCCTCTTGATTATTTTCGTTTATTCTTCTTATTTATCATCCTGAATATATTAAAATATTTTTTATTAAGATTCTTCGTTGTTCTCCACCGTGTGGTTTACGCTCAGAATGACACACACTGTGTGTTTTACTCTAAATCTTTACTACACCTTCTGATAAAACCTCTACGCCGCTATCTATTTCATTATACGATAAAACAGCAAGCTCCGGGGATATTTGTTCAGTAATTTTTCTAAATTGCCTTCTTACCAGCGGAGAGGTAAGAATAACAGGCGTTCTGCCTTTGGTTTTCATGTTTTCAATAATACTTCTTAATCTGTCAAATATTGAATGCACTTGCACGGGTTCTATTGCAAGGTATGCTCCGTGTTCGGACTGTTTTGTACTCTCTATTATAAGCTGTTCGAGCGACGGGTCAAGTGTTATCGCATACGCTACATCATCAGGTATAAAACGCTTTGATATTGAACGCTTTAATGATTGTCTTACATACTCAGTGAGCAAATCGGGGTCACGTGTAAGATTGCCATAATCACCCAGAGCTTCAATGATTGAAGCCATATCGCGGATTGGTATATTTTCTGATAATAAATTAGCAAGAATACGCTGGATTTC
>JAITFR010000172.1 GCA_031281255.1 Oscillospiraceae bacterium | reverse complement strand
TCCTCAAGTTCTTTTACCATTTCTGATAATTCTATTACTGTAAGAGCTTTAATGTCTTCAATAATTGATTGTACTGTTGCTTTTGCCATTTTATTCTTCCTCCTTATTTTCAACTTTTTGTGTTTCTTTTATTTCTTCTGTTGTTTCTGTTGCTTTTTCTTCTATTGCTGCCGGCTCATCAGCTTTTGTTTCTGTAGAAGCTTCATCTTTTTTTGATACATCTACATCAGTATCTGCCGGTGCACCACCCTTTTCGGCTGCTGCTTTTAGTACGATAGCAAGGCTTGTAATTGGTGCAAGCATTGTTCCGAGCAATTGAGCTTGTAATACCGGTAGTGGCGGTATTCTTGCCAGAGAGTTAACCTCTTCAGCTGTCATAATTTTTCCGTCCATAAAACCGGCTTTGATTTCAAAATATTTTGGTAGTTTATCTGCAAACTCCCTGACTACTCTTGCCGGAGCTATTGGGTCATCATTGCTTGTTGCTAACGATGTTGTTCCAACAAGAAACTCTTCAAGAGCATCAAATCCAACATTTTTAATTGCAAACTTCATTAAGCTGTTTTTAATAACATTGTATTCAATGTCAAGCTCACGCATTTTCACACGCATTTCTGTGTCTTCGACAACTGTAATACCTTTGTAATCTACAAAAACCCCTGCTTTGCATTTAAGTCTCTCAGTCATATCATTGACTATTTGCTTCTTTTCATTTAGCACTTTTGCACTTGGCATTTTTTTCACCTCCGTCTTTTTAAATGTTACGTTCACATAAAAATAATCCTGTACAAAGACAGGATAACAGTCGAAAATCTGACCGCCCTCGGTAGGATTTATTTCAAGTGTTTATGAAAATGATATTAATCATTTTTATAAAGACTTTTTGTACCTACTGTCTTTGGAACGCTATAGAACAATATCAGAAGAAATATCAAAAGTCAAACATTTTTTATTTTTAACAAACCTTTCCCTAACCCCTACTCCCTACTTGACAAATGGTATATACTATAATGTAGCTTCGCAAAACTGTTCGAGGAGGTACAATCCAATGGATAATACTAAAGAAAAAAATGAAGACACAAATGTTGTGACCGTTAATGAATCTATTGTGTTGGACCTAAAATCAAAAGATATAGTTGCATTGAAGCAAATACTCAACAGAGCTAGTGAACTGGATTTATTAAACACAATTAACGACTTATCTAATGAGAACCAGGTGTTAATATATCGATTGTTATCAAAAGATAAAGCTTTATCTTTATTTGAGCATCTTGATACAGCCGATCAAGAAAAATTAATTCATTCATTTACCGATGAAGCCGCAATAGAAATAATAACAGATCTTGAACCTGACGACCGTGTACGTTTATTAGACGAACTCCCGGCAGCAGTCGTAAAAAGAATGTTAGCGGCTCTTTCACCGTCAGAAAGAGCAGTAACTAATCTACTAATGGGATATGAAGAAAAAACAGCAGGGCGTATAATGACTCCTGAGTATGTACGCCTGCTAAAAATAATGACTGTAACAGAAGCAATAGATAGAATAAAGAAAACAGCAAAAGATAAAGAAACAATTTATACATTATATATAACGGACGATTCACGAAGATTAGAGGGTGTACTTTCTTTACGTGATCTTTTTTTTGCTGACCCAAATAAAAAGATAGAAGATATTATGGTGACAAATCCGGCAAAAGTATCTACTGATGATGATCAAGAAGAAGCTGCTCGTCTTTTACATAAATTGGGATTACTCTCTGTACCTGTAGTTGACAAAGAAAATAGACTTGTAGGGATTATAACTGTTGATGACGTAATTGATATAATCAGAGAAGAAACAACAGAAGACTTTGCAAAAATGGCAGCTATTACACCGGTAAATAAACCATATAACAGCATGAGTATAATGGAAATTGTAAAAGCAAGAAGCCCTTGGTTACTTATTTTGATGATTTCAGCAACCTTTACACACATGATAATAGAATCATTTGAAGGTGCTTTAGAAATCTACCCGGTGCTTTATGCAGCAATACCAATGCTTATGGATACCGCCGGTAATGCCGGAGCACAATCATCTACAACTATTGTACGAGCTATGTCACTTCATGAAGTCAGATTAAGAAATCTTTTCAGTATAATATGGAAAGAAATCAGAGTTTCAGTAATCTGTGGTATTATTTTAGCTATAGTTAATTTTGGCAGAATGTATTTCTTAACAGGCACTACTCCTTCGGTAGCTTTAGTTGTCAGTATAACACTTGTTATTACAGTGTTTGTAGCTAAAACCATAGGTAGTGCTTTGCCTATGCTTGCCGAGCGTGTAAAACTCGACCCTGCTGTTATGTCATCAACTGTAGTTACTACAATAGCTGATGTTCTCGCTCTAATAGTATACTTCCACATTGCAAGATTTTTATTAAATATATAATGTGGAATGGAGTTGAGCGTAAATTATGAAAACATGGAATGAGTTAGAAAACGAATGTAAAGCTTGCACTAAATGTGATTTGCATAAAACACGTACAAATGTTGTATTTGGTGTTGGTAATCATGATTCAAAAGTGCTTTTAATTGGTGAAGCACCCGGAGAAAGTGAAGACTTAAAGGGTGAACCTTTTGTTGGTCGAGCAGGTAAGCTTCTTGATGATATGTTAAAAATCATCGGTTTATCAAGATATACAAATATATATATAGCTAATATTATAAAGTGCCGCCCACCAAAAAATCGCGATCCAAATAATATAGAGCGTGATGCTTGTATTAACTTGTTACATGAGCAAATTTCTATTATGAAGCCAAAGATAATTGTATGTCTTGGTCGTATAGCAGCTACAACTTTAATAGATGAAGATTTTAAAGTAACTCGAGATCAAGGAAAATGGTTTGATATAAATGGTATAAAATATATGGCTCTTTACCATCCTGCTATGCTTTTACGTGATCCTCATAAAAAACCGGAAACTTTTGTAAGTTTAAAGATTTTACAAAAAGAAATTGAAAATATTTTCAAAAATATGTAATAAACATTGATTTTAAGCCATTTGTTAATACATTTGTAATATTCTCATGTATATTACTTAACAATTCCTTGCTAATATAAACCTCGTAAGGTCGTTATTAGTATTTTTTTCATTTTATTATCCTCTTTTCTGTTAAGATAAAGCAGAAGCAAAAAGCTTCTGCTTTATCTTATTTTATGGTACAATGTCGCAATGAACAATTTTTCACATCTTAACGATAAACAAATAGAAGCTGTTCGTACAGTTGATGGCCCATTATTGTTACTCGCAGGAGCCGGTAGCGGTAAAACTACTGTGCTGATAAATCGTATTGCAAATTTGATACAGAACGAAAACATCGCACCGTATGAAATTATTGCGATTACTTTTACTAATAAAGCCGCAGGTGAAATGAAAGCACGCCTTGAGCGTATGAGCATAGCAAATATTGATGACGTATGGGCAAGTACCTTTCACTCTGCGTGTGCAAAAATCTTAAGACGTGATATTGATAAGCTTGGATATGACCGTTCATTTACAATTTATGATACTGCTGACACAGCTTCTCTTATGAAGCGAATCCTTAAAGAAATGGATATTGATGAAAAACAGTTTCCGCATAAAATGGTTTTATCATATATTAGCCGTGCAAAGGACGATATGATGTCCGCCGCAAGCTTTTTAGCTGTTGCTGAAAAATCACGTGACCCACGTTTAAGGATTATTGGTCAGATTTATATGGAATATGAAAAAAGGCTTGTTAACTCAAACTCTCTTGATTTTGATGACTTAATTTTACTGACAGTGCGTTTGTTTAAGGAACACCCTGATGTTTTGGTGCGTTATCAAAAAAGATTTAAACATGTTTTAGTTGATGAGTATCAAGATACAAACAATTTACAATACCATCTGACTGCCGCTCTGGCTGGTGGACACGGTAATATTTGTGTTGTTGGTGATGATGACCAGAGTATTTACAAGTTTCGCGGAGCTACGATTGAAAATATTTTAAGCTTTGAGAAGCATTTTAAAAATGCAAAGGTTATCAGATTGGAGCAAAATTACCGCTCTACATCATATATATTAAATGCAGCAAATGATGTTATAAAAAATAATACAGGCAGAAAAGGTAAAAACCTATGGACTGAAAATGCTGTTGGTGATATACCCTCTTTATATATAGTTGATGATGAACGGGCAGAAGCACAGTTTGTTGCTGATACAATACTGGAAAGTGTAACCTCAGGGCAAAATTATCAAGACCATGTAATTCTTTATCGAATGAACGCACAATCAAACCAGTTTGAGACTGCTTTTAAGCGTAATGGTATTCCCTATCGTGTTTTTGGCGGAACAGGGTTCTATGAGCGAGCAGAGGTTAAGGATATGCTTGCGTATTTATGTGTGATTCACAACCCCCATGATGATGTTCGTTTGTTGCGGATTATTAACAATCCGGCGCGTGGTTTGGGTGATACAACCATCAGTCGTGTTGCCGCTGTAGCGGCAGAGCTTGGTACTTCTATATTTAACGCTATTGATGAGTGTTTTAAATATGAAAATGTAAAAAGTGCTGTTGGTAAGCTTACAAAGTTTGTAAGTATGATAAACGAGCTTCGAGAGATAGCAGCAACATCACCATTAGATGTGTTATACGATGAGCTTCTGCGAAAAACAGGATATATTCGTATGCTCGAAGAAAAAAACTTTGAAGAAAATCAATCGCGAATAGAAAACGTAAAAGAGTTAAAAACAAATATCATCGCATTTATGAATGAAAGTGACGGTTCTTTATTTGACTTTTTGAGTGAAACGGCTTTATATACCGATTTAGATCGTGATGATCAAAGCTCTGACCGTGTATTTATGATGACAATGCATAGTGCTAAGGGTTTAGAGTTTGATACTGT
>JAITFR010000071.1 GCA_031281255.1 Oscillospiraceae bacterium | reverse complement strand
TGGCAGAGCATAATATTGAGCTAATATTTGCCGCATCATTTCTATACCTATTGCCACCACTTATATTATTCTTGTGCGGTAAGAAGCATTTAGTGGAAGGGATAGCTCTGTCCGGTATTAGGTAAATGTGTTTTTATGTATGTAATAGTATAAAGATCTATGTTATAATTGATTAATTAATCAATGGAGTAAATATTGATTTATCAGAAAGGTGGTACTTATGAAATCGATAAAATCATTTATTTCAAAAGTTTTGTGTATACAGAGACTTAGAGTTTTCTTAGTTGTTGTACTTATAATTACACTGGTTATTGCTCTCTACAGTTGCGATAATATTGACAATGGTGGTACTAATGGTGAAAACACAACACCGCCATCATCACCACCTCCAACCGATGATGTATCTCATATCGTAGACCCGGACAGGTCGCAGTTTTATGGCGAAACACTCACTATAGGCACAATGAGTGATTTTATGTTAAAACCGTTTGCTAGTTTATATATGAAAGATAACCCGGGTGTTACTATAGAAATTATTGATTATTGGCAGTTGTTACCTGATGGTTTATCGTCTGATGAAGATATTCTCGATTTAATGTCAAAAATTAATGTTGAGCTTATGGCTGGCTCAGGACCGACATTGATATCGAGCTTTTTTGTTGATTATCGTAACCCTCGTGAAGCTGTATATCTGGCTGATTGGTTTCCTGTCATAAAAGCAGACCCGGCTTTTAATGAAGATGATTGGTTTATGAATGTCTTTCATGCATCCTCAGTGCATGGTAGGCTTTATTCCTTTCCAACTATGTTTACATATTACAACGTAGCAGTTAACAGTAAAGTACCGGGACTATGGGAAACACTCGTTGGGCGAAGCGGTATCACTGCATCCGAATTACTGGATTTACACAGTCAATACGCAGCAGGAACTGAACTTTTGCTCAGTTCATCATTTGCTATGTATTGGATAATGGAATATTTTATAGATAGCTTCATGGATTTTGAATCCGGTTGGGTAGATTTTAATAATGAAAGATTTATTAATCTTATTACACACTTTAAAGAAATCATCACAAAAGAGCATATTGATTCTTGGAATTATTATGACCATGAACGTGAAACATTTTTGAGCGAAAGATTTCTCTTTCATATTGTAAGTCCTTCTGTTCCGCAATACTTTATAGATTTTGAAAACGGTCCAATTTTCCATGGACACATACCGTTAACCAATGAAAATGGCGATTTGTATATAGGTAATTGGGAATCGTATGTGCTTAATGCTAATGCTTCTCCAATAGAGCAAGCCTTGGCGTGGGATTTTATTAAGTTTATTACAGAGACAGAAAACTCCAGTATTTTTAATATGTACTTACAACCTACGAATAGAGATTTGTTCCGTTCTAATGCAGACCAATTAATTGTTGGAATTGTATCTCACCTAGAATCTGAAGGCTGGGAAACTCGCTTATCTAATGAAGCTGCAATTCAAGATGCGATAAAACTCATGGAGTATTACGGGGATAAACCGATGATTATGATGAGCGATGTTCCACGAATGATAAGATTTTCGATTGGTACAACATTAGATCTATTTTATAATGATTTAATCACAGCAGAAAGAGCCGCTGCTGATATACAAAACACTGTAGAGCTTATGCTGATGGAAATGGATATTCTTAGATGATAAAGTTTAATTCAACTTAACACCATCTTCGCAACAATTATATTTGTGTAAAATTATATCTATGATATACTAGTAAAAAATGCATAATTCATAATTCATAATGATAATAGAGATAAGTGAATAAACCTTTAAAAACGACGATGAAGAAGGAAAAATAAAAAAGGAGAGTAACACATGAAGACAAAAGTATTAGGAGAAAGATCATTACCGAATATCCCTTGGGAAGACAGACCAGAAGGCAGCATCGACACAGTGTGGCGATACAGCAAAAACCCGGTGATAAAACGCGACCATATACCATGCTCAAACTCCATATTCAACAGTGCAGTAGTACCATATAAAGACGGATATGCAGGAGTATTTAGAGCAGACCACAAATCACGTGTTATGAACATACATGCAGGATTCTCAAAAGACGCACTTAACTGGGACATTAACCCCGAAATAATCAAGTTCAAAACCAACATACCCGAAATGGAATATTTCCAATATGGCTACGATCCGCGAGTATGCTTTATTGAAGACCGCTATTACGTCACATGGTGCAATGCCTATGCAGGAATGCCAACAATAGGCGTAGCATACACCTACGATTTTAAAGAGTTTGTACAACTCGAAAACGCATACCTGCCATTTAACCGTAACGGCGTTATGTTCCCACGCAAAATAAACGGCGAATATGTAATGATGTCAAGACCCTCTGACAACGGACACACACCATTTGGAGATATGTTTATATCACGCTCATTAGATATGACATATTGGGGCAGACACTGACATTTGATGAGCCCTGCCGGAGGTTGGGAATCAACAAAAATCGGAGCAGGTGGAATACCAATCGAAACAGACAGAGGATGGCTCATTTTCTACCACGGAGTGCTCACATCATGCAACGGCTTTGTATACAGCTTTGGAGCTGCACTGCTCGACACTAACGAACCTTGGAAGGTTCTAAAAAGAGGAATCGACTATCTTATCAGTCCGCAAGCACCTTATGAGTTGATGGGCGACGTGCCAAATGTATGCTTCCCATGTGCAAACCTTGTCGATGCCGACACAGGTAAAATCGCTATTTATTACGGAGTTGCCGACACCCACACAGGCATCTGCTTCACCACAGTAGACCTCGTAATGGACTTTCTTGACAACAACTCGAGGGTGTAAACATGTATACAGAAGAGAGACCGTGGGGGAGCTTTACAATTCTTGAAGACAGCGATACGCATAAAGTCAAGCGACTGGTAGTAAACCCGGGACATCGGCTTAGTGCGCAAAAACACAGCAAACGCAGTGAACATTGGGTGGTTGTTGTTGGAGTTGCAGAAGTTGAGTTGGACGATGTGCCAAAAACGTACAACTACGGAGAACATATCTACATACCGGTTGAAACAAAACACAGATTAAAAAATATTGGCGACAAACCATTAGAAATCATTGAAGTACAGTACGGAACATACTTCGGCGAAGACGACATAGTACGATATGAAGACGATTATAAAAGGAATGTGTAACATTATGAAAGCAGCGATAATTGGAGCAGGCAGTACATACACGCCGGAATTAATTGAAGGATTTATCGACAGGGCGGAGAATCTGCACTTTGACACAATTACCCTTATGGACATCGACAAAGAAGCACTTGACCTTGTTGGAGGGCTTGCAAAAAGGCAACTAATAAAGAGCGGATACAAGGGAGAAATTGTGTTCACAGAGGACTTGCACAACGCCCTTGACGGCTCAACATTTGTGTTTGCACAAGTTCGCCCCGGCAAAATGGCAGGTAGAATCCGTGATGAAAAAGTACCGCTAAAATACGGCTTGCTTGGGCAGGAAACCACCGGAGCAGGAGGCTTTATGCAAGCACTGCGTACAACGCCTGTTATCATGGACTTAGTTGCAGACATGAAACGACTCTCCGCTGATGATGCCTGGCTTATCAACTTCTCAAATCCATCAGGAATAATCGCAGAAGCAGTCCTAAACCTCACAGACACCAATATGATAGGTTTGTGCAACTGCCCGATTAACATGGTAAAAGGAATAGCCGATGCAATTGGAAGCTACGATTTTGATTACGAATATGTCGGACTAAACCATCTAAGCTGGATAACCAGTGTCATAAAACACGGAGAAACAGAGAATATCGTGTCAAAAATAGCGGGGATTGCTGACACATCAATGAAAAACAATCCGATAGCACATATTGACTCGATTTTATTCAAAGCAATACCGTATGTACCATCATCATACCTTGATTATTATTACGCACGGGATGCACAAATCAAAAAATGTATGGATGCGGAAAAATGCCGTGGAGAAATATGTGAAGAAATCGAAGGAAAACTTCGAGAGCAATACTCAGATCCCGACCTGAAAATCAAACCACCGGAGCTTGCAGAACGTGGCGGAGCATTATACTCAACAGCAGCACTATCAGCGGCAGAAGCCATTGCATGTGATAAAGGCGAGCTTCACGTTGTTGCAGCAAAAAACAACGGAGCAGTACCATTTATGGATAAGGATGATGTTGTTGAGGTGCTTTGTAAGTTAAACAGGCACGGCATAGAACCACAGCCCATAACGGTTTATAATGAGTATATTATAGGTTTAATGCGAGCAGTAAAAGCGTACGAAAAGCTGACTGTTAGAGCGGCCTTGGAGGGCGATCGTGATATAGCACTCGAAGCGTTGATGGCACACCCGCTCATTGGTGATATAGGAAAAGCAAAACCACTACTCGACGAAATGCTCGAAGCAAACAAAGAATACCTACCAAGATTTTTTTAGGGAGTTTGTTAAGTATGAAGTATATTCTTGGAATTGATGGCGGCGGAACAAAATCACACCTTACGATATTTGACGAAAACGGTAAATGTATAAGCTCACTTGTATATGGCACACTAAACCACGAAAATATGGAGGAATCTTATACAGAGCTAGAAAGACGACTAAATGAAACCATAAACAAGCTGCTGTCTGACGCAAGGCTTACGGTAAATGATATAACATACTCAGTGCTTGGTATTGCAGGTGTTGATACAAAAGCACAGCAAGAAAAAATCTCTAATATGGTTACTCGTATTGGACTACAAAATATTACAGTATGTAACGATGCATTTCTTGGGGTAGCGGCAGGATGCCCGAGCTGCGTTGGAATATGCGTTATTAACGGTACCGGCTTTAAGCTTGCCGCAATCGACAATAGCGGTATACTCCTTGATACTTGCGGTCTAGGTGCATACACCACAGATTGGGGTGGGGGACCTTTTTATGGAAATAGAGCATGTGGTGAGGTTTACAATGCTCTTTATAAAAATGCAAAACCTACAATCATGCAAGAGATGGTATTTGATGTCATCGGTATAAAAGAAAAAGAGGAATACTTAGATAGAATCGCAGATATTCTTTACGGAGAAAGTAAGATAGACATCATAGCCTTAAACAGTATACCATTTAAAGCAGCACAAAAAGGTGATAAGGTTGCAAAAAAAATCCTAAAAGCATCTGTAAAACAATATGTAGGAGCAATTATTTATCTTGCAACAAATCTTGACTTTCCACAGGAAAAAACTTTATACATAACCCTCGCAGGCTCGGTATTTGTAAAACAAGAAATAAAATTATTACAAGAGATGATAAAAAAACGTCTGGCAAAAAAGCTTAATAATCGCCCAATCGAATATAATACACTGGCAGCACCACCTGTTGCAGGTGCTATCAAATGGGCAGCACTAAAAGCAGGCTTCGACATAGATATAACAAAAATCGAAGATGAATTGTCAAACTTGTAATTTGTTACCATTTGTAACTAAAAAAATAAAAAAAAGACTTTTCTTTTTTGTTATCATAGTATACAATAACAAAGTGTGGTTCACCACACAGAGTATACTATATATTGCGATGATTAACATATATAAATATCAAAAATAACAATATATAGAAACAAAAAAATTGGAGGATTATGAAGAATGAAAAAGATACTGGCAATTGTTATGGTCGCATTACTGATGCTTGCTATGATCGCCGCATGTAACGGTGATGACAATGGCAACGGCGGCAATGGTGGCAATGGCAATGGTGGCAACGGCGGCGACACACCATCAGGAGGAGTAGCAAAAGACGACATCAAAATCGGTGTTGTACACATCGGACCTCTCGCAGATCAAGGTTACACATTTAACCATGACCTCGGAGCAAGAACAATGATTTCAAATCTCGGACTACGCGAAAACCAATATATTCCGAAGTTTGACGTTGGCGTTGACCCGGCAAACGTCACAGCAGCAATCAACGAACTAGTGCAAGAAGGATGTCATATCATCTTTGCAACAAGCTTCTCACACGGATTTCAAATGATTGAAGTCGCAAGAGAGCAACCGGACATCGTATTTGCACATGCAACAGGTGATCTTGCACATTCCGGCGATGCACCACCAAATCTACACAACTACTTTGCAAAAATCCATCAAGCACGTTATCTTGCAGGAATTGCAGCAGGACTCAGAACAGAAACAAATGTACTGGGATATGTTGCAGCACACCCATTTGCAGAAGTTATCTCAGGCTTCACAGCATTTTATCTTGGAGCACTCAGTGTAAATCCGGATGTTACAATGGAAGTTATTTACATCAACTCATGGGGTGATCCACCACTTGAGCAACAAGTAGCAACCAGACTTATTGAGCTTGGTGCAGACGTAATTGCACAACACTCCGACAGTGCAACACCGGCACTTGCAGCACAAGAACACGGTGCATGGCATGTTGGCTACAACAATGATATGCGTGAAGCAGCACCCGATGCATCAATGCTTTCACCACGTATTGATTGGAGCATCTACATGACATTTGCAGTCAAAAGCGTAATTGACGGCACAAAAATTCCACCGGATTGGGGCGAAGGACTCTCATCAGGTGCAGCATTTATCACAGGGCTTAACGATGCTATAGTTGCACCGGGAACAGATGCAGCAATCGAAGCAGCAAGAAATGACATCATCAACAACAATATGATGATTTTCAAAGGTCATCTAAAAGATAAAGATGGTAATAACGCCAAAATCACAGATTTTGACGGAAATGTTATTTTCGAGTTTACAGATGATAATTCATTCTTCGCTGAATCATCGACAAAATCAGCACCAAGCTTTAATGCAATAATCGCAGGTATAAACATCATTTCCTAAGCTCCGGGCTTTAGGTACTAAAAGAGTAATAGGGGCTGTCTTAGAAAAACAGCCCCTAACTTTTTCAAAGAAACCCTAAATTAGTAAAAATCTAAAAACAACAAACTATTATAAACGCAATTTTTATAAAGGAAAAACATTTGAACAATTCAGCAGTAAAAATGGTAAATATTTCCAAGTCGTTTGGTACAGTACAAGCTAACAAAAATGTCAGTCTTGAGTTTAAACGAGGAGAAATTCTTGCTCTTTTAGGTGAAAACGGCTCAGGTAAAACAACCTTAATGAATATGCTCTCCGGAATCTATTACCAAGATAGTGGAGAAGTATTTGTTGATGGTGAAGAAGTTGTTATTAGCTCACCAAAAGACGCATTTGATCTTGGAATCGGAATGATTCATCAGCATTTTAAACTGGTTGATGTTCTTACAGCAGCAGAAAATATCATACTTGGGCTTAAAGGCAGTATTACAATAAACCGTAAAAAATTAGCTGCTGAAATACGTGAAATCTCAGAAAAATATGGGTTTGCATTAGATCCAAATAAAAAAGTATACGACATGTCAGTCAGTGAAAAACAAAAGATTGAAATTGTTAAGGTTTTGTATCGAGGAGCGGATATGCTAATTCTTGACGAACCAACAGCAGTTTTAACACCACAAGAGTCTGACGTTTTATTTGAAATGCTACGAAAAATGAAAGAAAGTGGAAAAGCAGTTGTAATAATCACCCACAAGCTTCAAGAAGTAATCTCAATTTCAGATAGAGTTGCAATTCTTAGAAAAGGCGAGCTTGTTAGTGAAATGGATACAAGTGATGCAACAATAAAATCACTCACTGAAGCTATGGTTGGTAGAAAAGTTGATCTTGCAATCAAACGTGAAGAACCACACTTTGGTGAAGAAAAACTAATTGTAACGAACTTAACCTGTCTTAATGTCGAAGGTCATAAAGCATTAAATGACGTATCATTTTCTCTGCGAGCCGGTGAAATACTAGGTATTGCAGGCATTGCAGGCAGTGGTCAAAAAGAATTATGCGAATCAATAACCGGACTTTATCCCATTGAAAACGGTAGTATAATATATAGAGAGAACGATATTCAAAGTGAGTTAAGAGGGCTTACACCTGCGGAAATTATCAAAAAAGGCATAAGTCTTGCATTTGTACCTGAGGACAGACTTGGAATGGGTCTGGTTGCAGGACTGGACATGGTTGATAATATGATGCTCAAAAGTTACAATCTTGAAAAAGGTATGTTAGTTAACAGAAAAAGACCAAAAAGAGTAGCAGAAATGCTAATAAAAGCATTAGATATAGTAACTCCCGGAGTATCAACGCCTGTTCGCCGTTTGTCAGGCGGAAATGTGCAAAAAGTTCTTCTCGGACGGGAAATCAACTCAGAGCCATCAGTTTTAGTAGTTGCATATCCGGTTAGAGGATTGGACATAAACTCATCATACACAATCTATAACCTTCTTAATGAACAGAGGAAAAAAGGTGTTGCAGTTATGTACATCGGTGAGGATTTAGATGTTTTGATAGAATTATGCGATAGAATTATGGTATTGTGTGATGGAGTAGTGAGTGGAATTGTTGATGCAACAAAAGCTACAAAAGAACAACTCGGATTCTTTATGACAAGTGACTAGGAAGTAGAGAGTAGAAAGTAGAGGACTCTTATGCCCTCTTTAGTAAAGAGGTGTGCCGAATCCGTGCGACGGGAAGTCCGCAGACGGCGGGTGATTTGTTAATAAAATTAAAAATACAGTATATCGAACGCAAGCACACGTAGAGAGAATTAAAAGAAGTACGAAAAAATGGAAAACGAAAACATAAAAAGTGAATTATTAAAGAACCATCCGGACTACAAGGAACATCAAGAACCTTGGATTCGTATGGTCAAAGTTGACAATGT
Source organism: Oscillospiraceae bacterium (assembly GCA_031281255.1). Taxonomy (GTDB): domain Bacteria; phylum Bacillota; class Clostridia; order Oscillospirales; family Oscillospiraceae; genus WRMH01. The sequence goes on along the minus strand of JAITFR010000071.1, from coordinate 3,109 downwards.
ACGAAGAGGTATACCACTTTTGGTACGTGTATCAGCACTGCTTGGAGCTATGCTTACCGGTGCAATAATAATTCTGGCTATGGGGAGCAACCCTGTGCTTGTATATACTGCTATGATTACAGAATCCTTAGGTAGCCCAAGTGTTTTGCGCGAGACTATACGTATTGCAATACCATTGCTTATCACCGGACTTGGTATTGCACTTGCATTTAAAATGCGATTTTGGAACATCGGAGCAGAAGGACAGATTATAGCAGGTGGTGTTGCAGCAAGTTATTTTGCACTTTTTTGGAACGGATATTTACCATATCCTATGTTGCTAATCGTTATGTTTATCGCAGCGGTTGTTGCAGGTGGAATTTGGGGCATGATACCTGCTATTTTCAAATCAAAATGGAACACTAACGAGACACTATTTACTCTAATGCTTAACTATATAGCACTCGAAGGTTTAAGATACTTACAATACGGCCCTTGGCGTGACCCTCGGGCATTTGGATTTCCAATCATCTCACCATTTCCAGCGGAAGCACGTTTGCCAACTTTATTTGGTGTTCATATCGGTTGGATAATTGCGTTATTACTTGTTGTATTAGTTCATATTTATATGAAAAAGAGCAAACAAGGTTATGAGATAAGCGTTGTGGGAGAAAGTGTCCAGACCGCAAGATACGCAGGAATTAATGTAAACCTTGTATATCTGCGAACGATGTTTATATCTGGAGCAATAGCAGGAATCACAGGATATGTCACTGTTGCAGGAGCAAATGGCACAATATCAGAGGAGTTCACAGGTGGTGTCGGATTTACAGCGATAACCGTTGCGTGGCTTGCGAAACTAAATCCTGTCGCAATGATAGTAATATCGTGTTTTCTTGCTATACTCGACAAAGGCTCAGGGCCGTTGGTTAACTCGTTTGGAATACCATCATCAGTTGCCGGAATTATAACAGGATTATTCTTATTCTTTATGCTCGGCAGCGAATTTTTCCTCAACTACAGACTCGTATTCCGCAAGAAAGAAGAGATTAAGAACTAGAGAGAAGAGGACTCTTATGCCCTCTTTAGTAAAGTGAGGGTAAAGTCCACTAAGTGGACTCAGGTGATTTGTTATTAGAAAGTAGAAAGCAGAGAGTAGAAATCATGGACATCGACATTCTAACTAATTTCTTTTTCATGGCAGTTATAGCTGCAACACCATTACTGTTTGGAACACTTGGAGAAATCCTTACGCAAAAATCAGGCAGTATAAACCTTGGTGTTGAAGGAATGATGTTCATGGGAGCATCGATAGGATTATCTGCTTCATATTTTTACGAATTCTATGCAGGAGACGGAACAATTGGATATGTAGCACTTGGTCTTGCTGTAATCTTCGGATTTTTAGCAGGTGCGCTCGGAGGATTTATATATAGTGTTCTAACGGTTACATTCAGAGCAAACCAAAACGTAACAGGACTGGCACTTACAATTTTTGGTATAGGTGTTGGTAATCTGGTCGGCGATCTGCTCAGTACACATGCACAAGGGTTTACATCGTCCACTGAAGCCACAAGACGAGTAGTAGCAAACGTTGGTATACCAATACTAAGAGACATACCGATATTGGGAAGAATGTTATTTTCCTACAATATTATGGTTTATTTTGTAATAGTTGTAGCTATATTACTTATGTGGTTTTTTAACAAAACACGAGTTGGGTTAAACCTGCGTGCAGTTGGTGAAAATCCTGCAACAGCAGATGCAGTAGGTATAAATGTTACACGTTATAAATACATTGCAGCCAGTATTGGCGGTGGAATCTGCGGTTTAGGTGGAATGGTCATATCAATGGTAGACAATTCAGGCACATGGGTGTTTAACTGTGTAGCAGGACGAGGTTGGATAGCTGTTGCACTTGTTATATTTGCAGCATGGAAACCATCAAGAGCAATATTCGGAGCAGTATTATTTGGTGGACTATCCGTGTTAAGATTATATTTCCCAATAGAAGGCGTACCTGCACAAGTTTATGATATAGTACCGTATGCAGCAACTATTCTGGCTCTTGTACTCACAAGCATCAGAAGAAGTAAAGAAAACGCACAACCAAAAGCCTGCGGAACAAATTACTTCAGAGAAGAACGTTAATTTAGAGACTAGAGAGAAGAGGACTCTTATGCCCTCTTTAGTAAAGAGGGTGCCCTCCGCAGAGGGCGGGTGATTTGTTAGTAACAGAAAGGAATATAATTATGGATTGGAAGTTTAGTGACCCTGATACAATCAATTGGCCAAAAGACGAAAACGGTGAACCCGTAGCACCGGCATTTTTAAAACACATCTCCGGTGGACCGCTTGACCTGGAGGTTGCTCTAAACCTGCTGGATGCATATAATATACCATATGTTAGCGAGTTTCCAAACAATGGAGCATTTGGCAAACTAATCTTAGGACAACCACCAAGCGGGATGGAAGTATTTGTCCCCGAAACAATGCTTGAGGAAGCCCAAGACATTATCAGTGCCACCCCGATAGAGGACGAATAGAAAGTAGAGATTAGAGAGTAGAGAGTAGAGAATAGAACTCTTATGCCCTCTTTAGTAAAGAGGATAAAGTCAACAAAGTTGACTTAGCGTGATTTGTTAGTAGAGAGTAGGAGTAAATAATGGAAAGTACAGAAATGATGTATATGGACTTATACGACGAGTGGGTATTATCGCAAGCTTTATCAGACGAAGAAAAAGAAGAGCTGCATAGTATCAAGGACGATAAAAAAGAAATAGAAAGCCGCTTTTTCAGCAAGCTTGAGTTTGGCACGGCAGGACTTAGAGGAACTATGGCGGTGGGATTATTTCGCATGAACAGGCATGTGATACGCCACACAACACAAGCCTTTGCAGAAGTTATCTTAGCAGAATGTGAAAAAGAAAATATAGAATACAAAACAGTTGCGATTTGTTACGATTCACGACTAAGAAGTGAAGAATACGCAAAAGAAGCCGCGTGTATAATGGCAGCAAACGGAATAAATGTACGTATATTTGATGCACTACGCCCAACACCGGAGCTATCATTTGCCATACGTGAATACGCCTGTATAGCAGGGATAAACATAACCGCAAGTCACAAC
>JAITFR010000067.1 GCA_031281255.1 Oscillospiraceae bacterium | reverse complement strand
TGGTGTTTTCAGGATTATACACGTCCGATGGTGCAAAATATCCGGACCTGCGTGATGCTTTAGAAAAGCTAAAGCTAAACGATGCCGCACTGTCTTACGAGCCGGAATCGTCTGCTGCTCTGGGATTTGGTTTTCGCTGTGGTTTTCTTGGGTTGTTGCATCTCGAAATCATAGGTGAAAGACTAGAGCGTGAGTACAACCTTGACCTTATAATGACAGCCCCTAGTGTTATTTACCGTGTCACAAAAACTGACGGGCAAGTGCTGATGGTAGACAATCCACTCAATTATCCCGACCCTGCGTTAATTGAGATTGCAGAAGAACCGTTTATTAACGCATCTATCATCTGCCCGCCGGACTATGTTGGTAGCATTATGGATTTGTGCCAAGACAGACGTGGTGAGTACAAAGAGCTTGTATACCTTGAAACAACAAGAGTTGAACTAAAATATGAGTTGCCGCTAAACGAAGTTATCTATGACTTTTTCGATGCTTTAAAATCTCGCAGCCGAGGATATGCTTCTCTCGACTACGATTTACTCGGTTATCGAGCATCAAGTCTTGTAAGACTGGATATTTTGTTAAACGGAGAAATTGTTGACGCATTATCATTTATCGTCCATAAAGATAAAGCTTATGCACGAGGGCGTAAAATTGTTGAAAAATTAAAAGAGAATATTCCGAGACAATTGTTTGAAGTGCCTGTCCAAGCTGCAATCGGTGGGAAAATCATAGCCAGAGAGACAATAAGAGCGCTTCGCAAAGATGTTCTTGCAAAATGTTATGGCGGCGACATCACCAGAAAGAAAAAATTACTCGAAAAACAAAAAGAAGGTAAAAAACGTATGCGTAGTCTCGGAAGCGTAGACGTTCCACAAGACGCATTCATGGCAGTATTAAAACTTGATGAGTAAATCGTCCCGCAAGTAGCACATTTGGAAAATACTATAAAATTTTTGTAACTACTGCAGATACAAAAATAAAAACAATAAGCAAAGAATTATGAATATGAGGCTAAGCAATGAAACTATATAATACCAAAACAATGAAAAAAGAGGAGTTTATTCCTCTGGAAGATAATAAGGTGAAAATCTACGCTTGTGGACCAACGGTGTACAACTATTTTCATATTGGTAATGCCAGACCATTCATCGTATTTGACGTGCTGAGGCGATACCTTGAGTACAAGGGATATGAAGTTATATATGTTCAAAACTTCACTGATATTGATGATAAAATCATCAATCGAGCAAATGAAGAAAAAACTACAAGCGAAGAAATCGCAAAAAAATACATCGAAGAATATTTTATTGATGCTCACAATTTAGGGATAAAAGATGCAACTTTTTATCCAAAAGCGACTGAAAACATCGCAGAAATTATCACCTTTATATCAGAATTAATAGAAAAAAGTTTAGCATATCAAAGCAGCAGCGATGTGTATTATCGAACAACAAGTTTTTCCGATTATGGCAAGCTATCCAAACAACCAATGGAGGAATTACAGTCCGGAGCACGAGTTGATGTAACCGAAGGAAAAGAAAACCCGATGGATTTTGCATTGTGGAAAGGTGCAAAACCCGATGAGCCGTCGTGGGATTCACCTTGGGGAAAAGGCAGACCCGGTTGGCACATTGAGTGCTCTGCAATGTCACGTAGGTATCTTGGGAAAACTATCGACGTACACACAGGTGGACAGGACTTAATCTTTCCGCACCACGAAAACGAAATAGCACAATCCGAAGGAGCAAATGGTTGTGAGTATGTTCGTTATTGGTTGCACAACGGATTTATCAATGTGGACAGTACAAAAATGTCGAAGTCTCTTGGTAATTTTTTCACAGTGCGAGAAGCAGCAGAGGCTTATGGGTATGAGAACATTCGTATGTTTATGCTTATGTGCCATTACCGAAGTCCGATTAACTATTCGGGAGAAATATTAATTCAAGCAAAAAGTGCTCTCGAAAGAATAAAAACAGCAAAAAGCAGCTTAGAGTTTATACTAACAAATGGCTCAGATGAAATTCGAGAAAACGAAATAGCATTTATTGATGATTTAGATGACTATAAACAGCGTTTTAACAAGGCTATGGACGATGACCTAAATACAGCAGATGCAATTGCTGTTATATTCGAGCTGGTGCGAGAAAGCAATATAATTATTGCAGAGATTAACCCATCTAAAGCATTTGCAAAAGCTACCTTAGATAAACTCATAGAACTAACCGACATATTAGGTTTACTCTATGCAGACACAAAAGAAAAAAGCTTAGACGATGAAGTAAAAGCCTTAATCGAAGCACGAAACACTGCAAGAGCTGAAAAAAACTGGCAGGAAGCCGATACAATCAGAGACAAACTCAACCAAATGGGCATAACCCTCGAAGACACCCCGCAAGGCGTAAAATGGAGCAGGGGGTAGGGACTAGGGATCTCTCAAGCCCTCTTTAGCAAAGAGGGTGCCGTCCGCAGACGGCGGGTGATTTGAATCTTAACGATTTGCAAAAGTTTTGTTATATGCCCTCTTTAGCAAAGAGGATATCCAATCCGTGCGACGTGGAGTCCGCAGAAGAGCAGGGACTAAGGAAACATTATGCTTTCATCCACCGGTAAATGAGCAGTGACAATAAAACCATCTACGTTATTGCCGGATAATACAAACTCACGATTAAACGCTATCGGTACTATTAAACCCTCAGCAAAATAAATCTCATACTCAATGTCTTCAAATTCATAGATAAACGGCTCATCCATTGTATGGTCACGAAGAATATTTAAATATTCCTCTAACGCCCAGTTATTCTCAAACATAATATATGAATGAGGTAACCCAACATACCTAAAATGCCAAGGCTCATGGGGTACCATTGTTATTCGTGTTTTGTCAGGAGGATACCGTCGAATCCAACCAAATCTATAAGAGTTTCGCCTAAACCATGCAGTGCTGCCAACACCGGTAAAGTCCATACGATAACCACCGGAATAACCAATTAAGTCAATAGCAAGACCGGTGTGATGCTCACTAAAACCGGGATTAGCTACCCACCGCATGGCTTCTGTACGTCCAACCCGGGCAATTCTATCGTTTAATACTTTTTCTTGCTGCTCAACTGTTCTAAAAGCACTGTTGATAGCAACAGTCCTGTCTCTTGTACTTTGAACATACTCAGCCATCATTTTATCAAGTGAACCAATAACCGACCTCAGTAATAAATAATGTGGAGGAAGAACCCTAAACGGCTCAGTTTTAAATGAGACAATGTTTACAACATCAAGATTATCAGGAATTACAAACTCATGATTTCTATTTACCAACAATAAAAATCCATCATAAATATCAGCCTCATCCATTGTGACAAAAGCATATTCAGGAATATCATGATTATCATCATTAGGATTATCTGTCGGGATAATATCCGGCTCATCATCCGGTTCACCATCTCTATTTGTAATATCATTTGGATTATCAGTGATATCAGGTGTTTCAATCACATCATCAGGTCGGTCATCAAAACCATCATATGGTGCAGAAGCAGAATCATTAAGTGAGTAAATAGTTGCAAAGAGTAATGTCGTTATGAGAAGCATAACGATAAAAATCGGATATTTCCAATATCTAAGTCTACTATGCACGGAAAAACACCTCTACCAACATTAACGAATCCAGTTGAATTTAATATTTTCAGATTTCTCAATAATATCAAACTCATGATGATCTGATGTTAAAAGAAAAGCATTTGCTAAAGAAGCTTCAGCTAATGCTAGTGAATCTGCAAGTGATATTTTGTATGTTGACTTTAATCTACCTGCTTCTTCGAAAACTGCTTGTGAAATAGTTTCAATTATATTTATTGAACTTTCTCTTACACTAAATAATACTTTGCTAGCTATATCATTTCCAAGTTCACGACGGATACCATAATAAACCTCTAATAAGTTTATTATATTCATTGATATTGTGATATCACCTTCATTTGCTTGGTTAATTAAATCGCGTGTGAACTCTGCACCTTCTTCTTTGTTAAGAACAGCTATAAGTGCACAAGCATCTATAATATATTCGCTCATGACTCTAAATCCTTATCCAGTTTTTTTTGTGCGAGAAACTCTGTAGTGGTGAATTTATTATATGGCAACAATCCCCACAAGTTAGTTGTTTCTTTGTTTGATATTGGAGTAAGAATAATTGAGCCTTTATCTTCACGAACGCTAACTCTATCACTACGAAAAAAGTGGTTCAAACGCTCTGGTAAGGAACTAACATTAATAATCATTTCTTCCATTTTCATACTCTCCTTTTGTACACAGTATATACGAAAGAATGATATTTTTCAACTACGAAATCAACCACCTTTACCCAACTTGCTCTGATACATAGATAGAAGCGCGGCTTTGGATGATTCTCGCTGCTTCTTCTACTGTTCTTAAACCATTAAAATAATCCGCAGCACTCTCGTTGATAATTTTAAATAAAACATCATCATATTCTATCATTCTATCAATCGAATTAATAAATGTTCTTAAATTATCAATTTCTTCTTGTGATGGAACATTATACTCTATAGTTACACCGGGAAAAGATTCCTTAAGCCCATTATTTTGTAACGTATATAAATCAATATCAAGTTTCTTTTCAAACAAAGCCTTATTTGTTGGAAACTCAAAAATAGACAAGGATCTGTTATCTTCTATAAGTACTGTGCGTACAAACTCCCAAGCACCTTCTTTATGCTCGCTTACACTGGATATAGATAGGACAAAATCCACGTTAAAAGCATTTCCATTTCTATCTTCTGTTGGGAAACCTTTAAACACTAAATCACTATCAAAGATGGTTTGTGACAATTGAACATTAACCAAGGTAGCTAAGCGAGTACTTAGTTCCATTATCTGTCTACCGGACATAATTGACAATGGAAAGTTATTACTCTCATCATCTTGATCTCTTTCATCAGAAAAAGAATTTGCAAACTCAAGAAATCTAATAAAAGCATCAGAATCAAAATATGTTGTACCTGTTTCCCAGTTAATAAAATCATTTAAACTCAACATAGCAAACCAATACAATAAATTGAAGTTTGAAGCATTTCCTAACGGTATATCTGCTTGTGGATTTGCATTTATCACTGCTATTAACTCATCTAAAGTCCAACCAATTTCTGCACCTAAAACTGTAGCATCACCAAGAATTGTAAAAATAGAAAAGGATGGAAAAATCCTATAAAGCTTATTATTATGCTCCCCAACTCTAAGTGTACTTTCAATAAAATCACTTCTACTTAGCACCTCATCTGCATCTATAAAACTATATAAATCTTCAAATAAACCCATGTTTGCTAAATGCCTAAATGGTAAAGAGGTAACATCAATTATATCCGGAGCATTTCCACTTAATATTTCTAAATATAGCTTAGTTAAACCAGCTTGCCAATTATCGTTCGTTGCAAATTCAAAATAGTCAATTAGTTGTATCTCATATTTAGTGTTCCTAATATTAAAGTCAATTACTGCATTAGTAATTAATCTACTAGTAGAATTAAATGTAGCTAGTGTTAATACTGTTTTATCAGTTGTTTCCGGTTTTAATGTTTTTGTAAGTAAAAACATCTCAAAGTTTTGATTATGAAAAAAAGAATGAATACTACCAACACCAAGTATACGAGCATCATCAAGCACTGTGACATCTCGGATAAACATATATATTAGCCCGCTTTCTACCCAGTTTAATACTACATGGAAATCCTCTGTTTCTTTATCATATCCGAAAAGGTCGTTACTATTGTAACAGAAAAAATAATTATCACCATTACCCGAAACTGCTCTATAAGCATCTTCATGTATACTAAAACTATCTCCCCATGTTTTATCTTGAATATTTATCTGCTGTACCCCAGTTTCAGATTCCTGAAGATCAAATATAGCTATAGTCTCATCAGATAGTGTGATTACTCCTTGAATCCAGGTAATATCATCATGGATTAAATTAAATAACAAGCTTCCTTCTTCGTTAAAAATATATACTCCCATATTAGTGCTTACTATTATATTACCATCTGAATCATGTTCAGCACCTGTTATATTTATGTTATTTGTATTCACAAGAGTGTTCAAATCAATAGATATTAGCTCTTCACCTGTTATATCGAGTTTTTTCAAATACGTTGTCTGGCTTATTTCTTCGCGATACTCAAATATATTATCCATGTCCTTGTCATTATCATAATCGAAACCATCAGGAGTATTATAACGGTATAAATACTGCCATTCTGCAACCCAAATATTATCGTCAGCATCAGCACATAATACCCGTATGGTTGTACTAACAAGGACACCATCATCATTATTACTATGTTGATTTGTACTAAAAAACTCTGTTAAGCTTGAACCATCAAGGTTCATAGTAAATAACCTTGTTGAAGATATTCTATATTGATTATTATGTTCTATAAACGAGAAATAAATCTTATCATTAGAATAAATTAAGCTGGTAACATTTTCAATATAATGTGGTAATGATATTATCTCTGCTGTATAGATATACTCCTCGCTTGAATCATCACCATTTGTATCACCACCGTTAGAACTACTACCATTTGGAGGGTCGTCATTACCTTTATCAACACACCCGAGTGTTAATGATAACAATAATGACAATAACAATAAGATAGCTAATAATGCTTTAGCTGTATTTTTCATTTTAACCATTCTCCTTACAAACACAACACATACGAATAAGAATTAATAATACCATTATATCACATATTACTGTATATGAAAACCAGTAATGTACTTCACCACAAACTTTATCTTGCATTATCCAACCAAAGAACTTATAATCAAATGAAGCGAGAGTCGCGGGCGAGTTTACTCGCGCATGACCGAGCGAATGCAGATTTGAGCGGAGCGCCTAATCAAATGAAACAACAATAAAACGGAGGAAAATTTATGGATATTACAATGATTATAATGATAGTAGCAATGGTGGGTATTTTCTACTTCTTTATGATACGCCCCGAGAGCAAAAAGAAGAAAAAA
>JAITFR010000025.1 GCA_031281255.1 Oscillospiraceae bacterium | reverse complement strand
GACTTTATCCTTATGATAATCCAAATAAAGACAACGAGGAAAGCCTACGTGGCAGTAATCAAGAAGTGGCTGAAAAACTTCGTAATGAAATCCAGGCAAAGGTTGATGTTGCAGGTCTTAAAATAATCGAAGCACGAATAACTCATTTGTCATATTCAGAAGAAATAGCCGCAGTAATGCTTCAAAGACAACAAGCATCAGCAATAATTGATGCACGCAGTATGATTGTTGAGGGTGCTGTTGGTATGGTTGAAATGGCATTATCTAAGCTTAGTGAAAACAACATCGTTGAGCTTGATGAAGAGCGAAAAGCTGCAATGGTTAGCAACCTGCTTGTTGTTCTCTGCGGTAACAAGGATACCCAACCGGTGGTTAACAGCGGTTCAATTTATTAAGAAAGCTGATAACTATGTTAATTTATCCTGTACGAAAAGAGGCGAAAAGATTTGGTAGAAAAAGAAAAAAAGCAAATACCACTCAGATTGTCGGCATCGCTTTGGAAAGAGCTGGTAGCCTGGTCTGAAGATGATTTCCGCTCTCTTAACGGACAAATAGAGTTTATTTTACACGAAGCTGTTAACAAACGAAAAAAATCGAGTAACATATCGAGTTAAGCTTGGAATTAACAGCTTCTGTGTGTAATCCCTACCGTAGGTTTGCATACATGTCTTCCAGAGTTTTTATGTGTGATTTTAGTGCAGCACGCACCTCCGAGAGCTTATATGCTTTTGTTAAACCATTTAATTCTCGATTTATGCTATTAGAAATCTTAGAGAACGCAATCTCTAATGACTGTTTATTCGTTAGCGGTGTTTCATTTTTGCGTTCATCATAAGTTCCATCCTCTATGCTCCCGACAATTTCTGTTATATCACTTTCTTTGCTTGATAATATTTCTTCTAACTCTTTTCTTGTAACTTTTATCTCACCTGATAAAATGTTTTGCTTAGCTTCCGGCGATATTTCACCAATAGCAATAAGGACATCTGCCAGTTTTGAATCACGTGCTATAGTTCTGGGTGAAACCTTGTATTTCTCAGCTAAAAGTTTAGATGTTGCAAGGCTTTGAGGTCGAATGCCATTTTGGCACTTGACCTCACTATGCTGATTTATACCTTCCTCGTTTTGAATAATTCTTCTTTCCGCGTGGTAGTGTAAACCACGAAAATACCTGAGCTGATATGGTGTAAGATTTCTGCGTAAAATCTGATTTCTTATCATCCAAATCATAACATCATCACGGGAATTAAACTCCATTGTTACTGTTTCAAATGGTAAATCATGTTTTTGTGCGATACTAAAACGATTATAACCGTCAATTAAAATATCATTCCAAAGCACCAACGGGTCACGAATACCGTTTTCTAAAATGTCTGCTTCCAAATCAGAGTACGTTTTTTCATCAAGCATAGGGAGCAGGTACTGAAAATCCTTATCAAGAATAATGTTTTGCATAATAAATACCAACCTTTTTATAATTATGCATAATAGTGTAACATACTTTTTGTGGTTTGTAAAAATAATTTATAAATTATTAATTATGGTTGTCCTTCGGCAAATATGTCGGTAAATATGCCGTTGAAGTGAGCCTGTGGTTGTGGTATACTCAAAAGCATAAGGGAGTGTATCTATGTATGAAACAAAGCCTGTATTTAGAAACTACAATTCCAAGCTTCTTGGCGGCTCGTACCAGTAACAATGTAATAATTGCGGGAAAGCAAGCCGTCACGCATGATTTTTGGGAATTAGAGCGTGATAAGTACAATTTATACATTTCAGACTTCGTTATTGAAGAATGTGAAAAAGGTGATGTACTAGTCGCAAAGAAGCGCATGGAATTATTGGCAAACATAAATGTCCTTGAAGAAACGTCCGAAGTTGAGCCTTTGGCTGATGTATATATGCGTTTATTATCCATTCCACAAAGCAAACGGATTGACGCTTTGCATCTTGCCATGTGCTGTGTACACAAGATGGACATTCTGTTGAGTTGGAACTGTTCACACTTAGGAGCTGAGAGTATGCAGATTGTACAAAAACACAATGATGTTAACGGATTATTTACCCCGCGAATGATAACTCCCGATGCTCTCGTTGAAAAATATAAGGAGGGTGAACTTGATGAGTGATAGATATAATGATCCGATTGTTGCAGAGGTACGCAAGAACCGCGAGGAATTGCTTGCCGAGTTTGACGGCGATACAAAAAAACTAACCGCATATCTTGTCGCTAAACGCCCACAAAGAATAGCTGCCGGTTTTCGTTATGAAACAGCGGAAGAACGGCAAGCACGTTTTGCATGGAGCCGGCAACAGCAGGAAATCTTAGAACAAAAACTTGCGAGCGTTTAACACGAGCAGATGCGGCGGGAAAATCTGCCGTGCTGTTTCTATCATCATAGGATAGAGGTAAATACCAACGCATAACAAATGTTATGCGACATTTTTTTTGAATTATCAACAAACATTTAAACAACTATTGACAGAAAATGAGAAATATATAGAATATGATACTTATGGGAGAACAAATGGATAATGGAATAAAAATTGATACATTAAAAAGCGTTTTAAACAAGTTGCTGAATAAAAATATTATTAATGCAGATTATACCACCAAAGAATTACACGGTGGTACTGTAGGTAATGTCCAACTTATTACAGGTATTGCTAAAACTGTAGACGAAAAGATTCCGTTTAATGTTGTATTAAAGGTTTCCAAAAAATGGGAACGTTATAACGATATTAACTCATGGAGAAGAGAATATGATCTTTACTCATCTAATTTAGATACAGTCTTTTCCGGCTCATTAAGATGGCCAAAGTGTTATCATTTAGAACAAAATGACAATGAAATACAATTATGGCTGGAGTATATTGACGGTATAACCGGACTTGACTTAACTCCTGATATGTACGAAAGTGCAGCGTACGAATTAGGACGCTTTCAAGGAAAACTATATATTGATAAGCCTTCTTTTCTTAATGAAATATCCAATTTAAGTTGCACTGATTATGCTAAAAGATTCTATCAACATTATAAATCTTGGAATGTTGTATATGATTATATTCGTTCTAATGATTGTGAAATACCAAAGCATTTATGTCAAATGCTCATAGAATTTGATAGTAATTCAGATGAAGTATTTAAACGCATAGAGAAATTGCCCGTTGTATTTTGTCATCGGGATTTTTGGGTGACAAATATCTTCAACAAGAATGGTGAAATAATACTCATTGACTGGGATACTACAGGGTGGGGTTATTTAGGTGAAGATATTGCCAGCTTGATAGCTGATGAAGCTGATGTGGAAAATATGGTAGAAAACTATCAGCGATGTATAACAGCTTACTATAAAGGATTTTCAGAATATTTAGATGAATCAGATATTAAGGATAATTGTATTCTCGAGTTTATTCTGGCGTTATTTGGTTATAGGTTTATTGAATGGTATATAAACGCAGAAACACTTGAAGAAAAAACGTTATATATTAATACACTTCAAAAGATTTATGAAATAAAGAGTGATTTTTATGAAATATAAATATTATTGCCAGTATCAAGCTGAAGATTATGCTAAGAGTATTTTACCGGTGCCAAAAGAGTATCCCCTTCAAAAAGGGTTACCCAAAGACTACAGTAAGAAGTTTGCAAAATTATGCGAATTGGCAAAAAAAATGTATATGGATATGGCAAAAAATCCTGAAAATTATGGATTGGTTTTAGTTGAACTTGATACAAATGATTTTGAGCAAATTAGAAACGGATTTTACTCATTACGTAGGTTTCCGGATACCATTATCACTCTCTTTCAATCAGGTAAATTAAAGAATAATCAGCTTATAGTACAGGCTGACGATTTTCAAAAGCTTATCAAGAAAAACAGAGGTAAAACAGCGGCACCTGTTTCAAAATATGAATTGATATTATCATGTCTAAGCGATTTCGGTTTCACTTTTTCTGATTTTAACGGAAAACCTTACGGAAAAAATATCAAAGAGTTTACTGTAGTGTTTCCTGATGATCCCGAAATGATTAAAACCATAAAAGATTATGTAGCTTGCTGGGAAACATTTACTAATAACGAGGGAAATATAAAAATCGCTCATACATGGGAATACCGACAGTATGATTATTTCGATTATAAGGTAACTTCAAATCCGACGGAAATAAAAATGAAACAATGGGTAATTGATGACGGGGTAAAATATGTTTCTACGCCGAAACTACAGGAATTCGCTATAGCGTTTTATGATTACTCGTTAAAATATAAGGATATTAACTTTGACGGTGATTTTAATTTGAGATCAAAACGAATAGCCCGTATCAATCAATATGGTTGCGATAAATTTGGCAGACCAGTGTTTAAATTATCAATCAAACTGCCTTTACCTGAAAAGTCTATGGGTGCAATCCTGAAATGCCCGGAAACAATACAAAAACAATTTAAGCAAGACACCAGCGGTGGTTGTTATAAATTTAAAGAAGGAATAAAATGCTCGCACATGTTAAAATGGACAATTAATGGAAACGCACATACAGGTTGCCCAATGAAGTGTTTTCTATTTGATGATTTTGACTCAAAACTTATACCGCATTACTGGCAGTTGTTGGAATCACAATATGGACTTAAATAATTTTATAATGGAAAATAAAAACACTTGACTTCGCTCACTCATTTATTGTATAATCAACATATTGAATATGCTTTAAGGGGTGAGTTTATGTCGTTGAAACATGGATTGCTTGGTCTTTTGAATTATGATGGACCAATGACAGGTTACGATCTTGACAAGGAATTCAAGAGGTCGCTTGGATATTTCTGGTATGCTAAGCAGCAACAAATATACCGTGAGCTGGACGAAATGGAAATAAAAGGTTGGTTAACCAGTGAGCGTGTCATACAAAATGAAAAACCAAACAAACGAGTTTACTCAATAACTGAAGATGGAAAAACTGAATTTGTGGATTGGCTCAACTCACCGGAGTCCTATAT
>JAITFR010000198.1 GCA_031281255.1 Oscillospiraceae bacterium | reverse complement strand
CGTCTTCCGGTTTTACTTCAGAGATAATGTACTCATCACACGAAGGCATTACGATTTCATCCATACCTCGTATCGCGTCAATAGTGCGTATACCGAATCCATAACGGTTGAATTGTGCTCTAGCTTCTGCATCATGAGCATATAAGCATATTGCATGGCTTTTTACTCTGGCTTTCATCCACTTTGCGCCCGCATATTGATATAATCGCGCATATATTTCCGCTCTTTTCTCTTTCACTGTACCATTTGCACCCATTGGAGAAAAAACAGCGCGTAATCCTTGGATGCTGAAAGCATTATCAAATGGCTCGTAACAGCATAAAAATCCTAGTAGATTATGTCCATCCATTACTGCTACACCTAAACCGTTCTTTGCAAATGGCGTTAAGTCCGGTGTGTTTTCCATAATGGGTAAATCGGGAACATATTTTCGTTCCTCGTTATAATTTTGCATTGCTATTTGCATTGCTTGCTCAGTATGGGCAGTGGTAAAGTCAACTATTTGCATTTTTTTATCCTTTCAAGATAATCGAAAATGTGAGTGTATGGTATCTCTTCTCACAAAAAAGCAGGGAGTGATACAGTTTTAGTGTTGTTTTTTATTAAGCGTAACCACAACATGATTTTCAAAAACATACACCGAATTTACGAAAATGTCAATCACTCTTTGCCGATGTTCCAGTAATTTTATGTCTGTTTTTCTAAAACGGTGAATCCAGAATGTTAGTTGTACTTTTGTTAAAAATAGTTTTTGCATTTGCTCTTGTAATATTGAAATTTCAAGTACACTTTCTGAGTAATTAATGAGTTCGAGGATTACAAGACTGCGAATAAATATCTTGAAACAGAAGCTATGCAGGTTTATAATAGGATGCAAGATGGAGGAAATCATTATGTGTTTATCCACGAGCGGAGAGCGTTAGGAGAGAGAATGACTAATAAACAGCTTAAAAACTTAAAGGATCGTCTTTGGCAGGGTGCAGATCAACTTCGTGCCAACTCCGGATTAAAATCCACAGAGTATGCAACGCCAATATTGGGCCTTATATTCCTCCGTTTTGCTGAAGGGAAATATAGTCAATATGAATCCGCTATCAATGCTGAACATAACAAGATAAAAGGTTCTCGTGCAGAACGCGCAATAAATGAAATAGCTATTGAGAAATGCGGCTTTTATTTACCACCGGAGGCTAAGTTTGACTTTCTCTTAAATTTACCGGAATCTGAAAACCTTGCAGAAAAAACTAAGACTGCTATGGAAGAAATAGAAAAATACAATACTGATCTTGAAGATACACTACCTAAAGATGTTTATTACAGCGTTAACAGTGAAGACGATCCACTTGTTTTAGCAAAATTGTTTAAGGTGTTTAAGGATATTCCTACCGATGTAAGTCTTGATATTTTCGGAGAGATATACGAATATTTCCTTGGAGAATTCGCTCTTGCCGAAGGTCAAGGTGGAGGAGAATTCTTCACGCCATCAACCGTTGTGCGTTATATGGTTGAAGTTTTAGCTCCGACAGAAGGTGAAATCTTTGATCCTGCTTGTGGTAGCGGTGGCATGTTTGTACAAGCAGCTCATTATATCGCTGATCACAGCGCAAGGGGTAGTAACATCAATTTACGCGCTTATGGTGTAGAAAAGACAGGCGCAACTGTGAAGCTTGCAAAGATGAATCTTGTTCTAAACAACATCCGCGGCAGCATTACCGAAGCAAATTCATATTATCGGGATCCATATAATTGTTTTGAGAAATTTAGCTATGTAATGGCAAATCCGCCGTTTAACGTTGATGAAGTGGAACTCGACCAAGTAAAGCCACAACCTCGTTTCAATACATTCGGTGTACCGCAGAATAAAACAAAAAAAGCAAAAGGCGATGCGAAAGAAACTGTGCCAAATGCAAACTATCTATGGATAAATCTCTTTGCTACATCTCTCAATGACATTGGTCGTGCTGCGCTTGTTATGGCAAACTCAGCATCTGATGCCGGGCATAGTGAAAAAGAAATCCGTAAAAGACTGATAGAAAGCGGTGTCATCAGTCAAATGGTGACGTTACCGACGAATATGTTTACAAGCGTTACATTACCTGCAACTCTTTGGTTTTTCGATAAAGCCAAAGCACACAAAGATGAAATCTTGTTTGTTGATGCCCGTAATATTTTTACACAAATAACAAGAGCTCATCGTAAGTTTACCGAAGAGCAAATAAAAAACCTTGCCATAATAACTCGGCTTTATGAAGGTAAAACAGACGAGTTTGCTTTGCTGCTCGACGAATACCGCAATTCATTTACCAATGCACCGGAAATGTCAGACGATGAAGACATTCTACCAAAAGCATACTGGCAAGAGCAAATCGACTGGTTAACCTCTCGATTCCCTGAGGGAAAATATGTTGATGTTGTCGGGTTATGTAAAGTGGCAAAAGTCGAAGGTGAGGACGGCATAATAGACCAGGACTATTCTCTAAACCCCGGTCGTTATGTAGGTGTGGTAATAGAAGATGACGGCTTGACCGAAGAAGAGTTCAAAGCAGTGATGCGTTCTCTGAACACGGAGCTTACCGAGCTAAATGCCGAAGCGCATGAGCTGGAAAAGACGATTGAAGATAACCTGCGCTCGTTGGTGGGTGATTTATGAGCAAGTGGGAAAATGCAAAGCTAGGTTATCTGTGTGAAGCTATATTCAGTGGAGGCACACCAGCAACTTCAGAATCAACATATTGGAACGGTGATTTATTATGGCTATCTTCTGGTGAAACACGGTCGCGTTTTTTATTCACAACCGATAGAACTATAACACAAGAAGGTGTCGATAACTCATCTACAAGACTTGCGCAAAAGAACGATATTGTTATGGCGTGTGCGGGACAAGGTAATACACGAGGACAAACGTCAATTGTTCTTAGAGATATGTTTATAAACCAATCTGTGATTGCTTTAAGAGTTGACCATTCAAAATTAGATTATAGATACTTATTCTATAACTTAACTTTACGTTATGATGAACTGAGAGTTATTTCGGATGCGAGTAGTACACGCGGAAGTATAACAACAGAAATGTTGAAAAAGCTTTCGATTGCTTTGCCACAATTAAAAACTCAAGCCCGAATTGCTGACATCCTCTCCGCTTACGATGATGCAATCGAAAACAACAATCGCCGAATCGCGTTACTCGAAAAAGCGGCAAGAGAGATATATAATGAATGGTTCGTGCGGATGCGATTTCCGGGGTATGAGGGTGTGAAGATTGTGAATGGATTGCCGGAAGGGTGGGAGGTTAAGCGGCTAAAAGATATTTCTGCTTTTAAATATGGCACTATGCCAAACGTAGATAAGTTGAGAGAAAGCGGTTATCCTATATTTTCAGGATATAGAATAACAGGTCGTTATAGTGAATATATGTTTGAAAAAGAACATCTTGTTCTAATCGCAAGAGGTGTTGGAGGAACAGGCGAAGTGCGAATATCCCCACCGTTTTGTTATTTGACAAATTTATCAATAGCATTTTTACTATATAATGATGAGTATATGTTTTATCTGTATGAAATGTTTCAACTTCAAAATTTGCGATATTTAGATACTGGTGCAGCTCAATCTCAAATAACAATAGAAAATCTATGTCGGTGTAAAGTAGTAGTGCCAACATACGATTTATTAGCAAAATACAGCCACATTACCCGTGAGATATACAATTTAAAAATTAAACTACAAACCCAATCCCAAAACCTCGCACATCAGCGAGATTTGCTTCTACCACGCTTGATGAGCGGAAAGTTGGAGGTGTAGTTAGTAATATAATAGTATTAACTTGACCTAACAGTAAGCAATTGTTATTATTAAGTGACAATGGAGGTACAAAATGAGTAAAATTCAAATTGAAAATTTAGGTCCTATTGATGGATTATTTGAAATGAGTTTAGATAAAAAACTTACCATTCTTATAGGAGAGCAAGCAACAGGAAAAAGTACGATTGCTAGAGCAATATATTTCAGTATGCTTAGTGAGTGTTGTGTGGAGCTAGATTTAATTGGGGAAAAAAACAACTCGCTTAGACAACATGCTGAGGCTGTACATCAGTATTTTCGCAAAAACTATGAATATGGCACAATTGACTATTTCACCAATGTATTTTCGTTTTCTTTTAATGCAGAAAATAATGATTTAGTTTTTTCTCCCCCCGGTGATTATATACCTTTGAAAACCGGTGGTGAATATCCCATGTATATCCCTGCAGGTCGTAGTGTAATACCGTTGCTTTTTGAAAGTTATGCTGCTGCAAAAAATATCCATGTTGATCCTTTTCTTGAAAATTATCTGCTTTTCTTAGATGCTGTGCGTAAAGATTTTACAAAACCATTCAATGAGGTGTTAAAAAGGAATATGGAACTCACAGCAGTTCAACACACTGAAGATGTAAAAAAAGTTATAATCCACCTGATGGAAAGCATTCTAAAAGGTCAATATCGATACGAAAGCGGAAATGAACGGCTGGTTAATAGTGATGGCGTTTCAATACCAATAACATCAGCATCTTCCGGGCAACAAGAAAGCCTTTATATCCTCATTTCTCTATTATTTGTCCTATGTGATATAAAAGGATTTACAATTATTATTGAAGAACCCGAAGCTCATCTTTTTCCAGCAACGCAAAAACTCTTAATGGAACTTATTGCTTTCATAATCAACAAAACATATTGTCGTTTCATTATTACCACTCACAGCCCGTATATATTAACATCAGCAAATTTGTTGATTCACTCCGCAAAGGTTGAAAATAAGATAAAAGATAACAAAGTAATTGTTGAACCGATGAAACGGCTCAAACCGGAAGATGTTTGTGCTTTTATGCTAGAGCGTAATGGTGATTTTTCATATCGTAGCATTATTGACGAAGAGACAGGCTTGATAGATGCTGAAGAAATTGATGCGGTATCTGAAACTATTAATAAAGGCATGTCAGACCTCATTGATTTGGAGGTCAAGCATGATTTGTAATGGGTTTCTGGATTGTCATTTAAAAAGACTTAAACTTAGTGGGTGCAACGACTGTCTCAAAGTTACTAATGAATCAAGACCCACTGTTAAAGAAAATAATGTATCTTACACAATTGGCAATAAAAGCAAAATAACAGTACTTAAATATAAAGTTGACAATGGTTTGATATCCGGAGTGGATGAAATTCGCTGCGATTACCTTATGATGTTTCCTGACTGCATGAAATCATATTATATTGAACTAAAAAGTCAAGGATGGAAGAAAGCTCTCAATCAGCTTAGTAATACATACAGACTACTGCATAAAGAAATTTATGAGTATACACCTCATTTGAGAGCTGTTATAAAGAGCAATGTGCCAAACACTAGATACAATCAAGAAATGAAAACTCTAAAAGGAATAAGAAGCAACTATCCGAAAGCAACTCTGAGAGTAGGATCAAGGTTTAACGATGAGGTATAACCCATGCCGAAAACCATAACAGAAGATATGATTGAAAAAGCAACTGTTGAGTTGCTTGTGACTGAGTATGCATCTTCTTACAGGCACATTGATTGTTTTACCGAAAAACCGGAGACACTGCCTGATGGTACTGATCGTGAAAATAAAAAGCAAGTTGTATTACCGGAAATACTATACTCAAAACTTTGTGACCTCAATCCGGATATTCCAATAGATGTTATAAAACGAATCTCAGATGATTTATGCCACAACTCCCACGGCGATCCATTAGGCGATAATTATCACTGCTACAATAAAATACGCAATGGAGTCAAGGTGTCATACCAAAAGGATGGGCGCGAAACTTCGGGCTTACTGCGGCTTATCGATTTCGATGTACCTGAGAATAACAGTTTTATTGTTGCTACGCAGATGTGGATTCAAGGAAAAATGAATTATCGCAGACCGGATATAATCATTTTCGTCAATGGCTTGCCACTTGTCTTTATTGAACTCAAAAACTCAGTGTACAATGTTAAAAACGCTTATGATGATAACTTGATCAATTACCGCCGTGATATTCCATGGTTGTTTAATTATAATCAAATTTGTGTGCTTTCAAATGGAATGGAGACCCGACTTGGCAGTTCTTCCACAGGATATGAGCACTTCTTTGAGTGGTTAAAGATAGAAGACGAGAAGGAAAATCCTGACCGAAAAGCAATAAGAGACAATTGCGTTAGTATTGAATACTTCCTTCGAGGATTATGCAAACCTGAAACATTACTTGATTATATTGAGAACTTTATTCTTTTTGAAAAACGAGACAGCGGAGTAAGCAAAAAAATAATTGCTAAGAACCACCAATTTCATGGAGTAAACAAAGCTTTTCAAGCGTTTAATAATCGCGAGGAGCTTCACGGTAAACTCGGAGTGTTTTGGCACACGCAAGGAAGTGGCAAAAGTTATTCAATGGTAATGCTTGCGAGGAAAATAAAGCGTAAGTGTTATGGCAATTATACATTTTTGATTGTGACAGACAGGGATGATTTAGATGGACAAATATATAAGACATTTCTGAGATCCGGATTTATGAGTGACGAAGAAAAAGTGCAACCCGCAAACCGTCAGGCTCTTCGTGATGAGCTTAAAACAAATAAAAGTATTTTATTTACGCTTATACATAAGTTTGGTTATGAGAAGGGTAAAAAATACCCTATACTATCTGAACGAGACGATATTATCGTATTTGTTGACGAGGCACACCGTACGCAATATAAAGAACTGGCTGAAAACATGAGAACCGGATTGCCAAATGCTCAATATATGGCATTTACCGGTACGCCGTTACTTGGTAGCAAACGCCTCACAAATTCTTGGTTCGGAGACTATGTGAGTGAATATAACTTTGCAGAATCAATCAAGGATAATGCCACTGTGCCTCTTTATTATGTAAAACGTGTACCGGAGGTTGTACTCGGC
Organism: Oscillospiraceae bacterium; assembly: GCA_031281255.1. GTDB lineage: Bacteria > Bacillota > Clostridia > Oscillospirales > Oscillospiraceae > WRMH01. Next base: position 29,644 of record JAITFR010000198.1, on the reverse strand, counting down.
AATGAATTTCTTAACGATGACTTCACCGAAATACTGGAAAGAGAAGACCTTACTGATGCGGAACAAAAACGGCTTGAAAATAATTATGCAAAAGAACTTGAAATAATTAAACGTGACGATGTATTGGATGCTGTTGCCCGGCACATTGTTTACCATTTCCCACGCAGAGGATTTCATGGCAAAGGTATGGTTATTGCGGTGGATAAGTTCACTGCTGTGAAGCTATATGACAAGGTATCTTTCTATTGGCAAGAGGAAATCAAAAAGCTAAACAAAGAGATATTAGAGACAAATGATGAGAAAGAAAAGCTCAATATAAAAGAAATTATAGATTATATGCGCTTTATTGAGATGGCTGTTGTTCTTAGCGAAGGTTCCGATGAAGAGGAGAAGTTCAAGAAAGAGGGATTATCTATACTTCTGCATCGTAAGCGTATGAATACATCGGATGAGCATGGTCACGATATTGAAGACAATTTTAAAGATCCAAACCATCCGCTTGCACTTGTTTTTGTCTGTGCTATGTGGTTGACCGGATTTGATGCAGAATCTGTATCTACTCTATATTTAGATAAGCCAATGAAAGGTCATACATTGATGCAAGCAATCGCACGAGCAAATCGCGTTTTCCCCGGCAAGCAAAATGGTATTATCGTTGATTTCCTTGACATATTTAAATACTTAAAACGTGCTCTGGCAGAGTATGCTGCCAATGAAGACGATGATGACCCGGCGAAAAACATTGATCATCTTCTTGAAAAGCTTAATGAATCAATCGAAATAACACTAAACTTTTGTGACAAACTTAACATCGATCTCAACCTTGTTGTTGCGGAGGACGATGTATTTCGAAATCAATCCTTATTCTATGATTATGCAAATGTTATTGTTGGAAACGATGATGTAAAAAACGAGTTTAAGGTGCTTTCCAACACAGTTGATAATCTGTATGAATCTCTCCGTCCCGAAATTTTTAAAATGGATTTCGATGCAAAATTCAAAGAAGCTATAATGTACTTGCGTGCAATTGTTGATGGGAAAATAAGACCGGATAAACTTGAAGCGGCAAAAGAGCAAATCAACTTACTACTAGATCAAAGTATACTGGTAGCTGAGGAGTCACGGGCATACATCACCGAAGACAGCGGAAAAGAAATCGATATATCAAAAATAGATATTGATGAGATTCGCGAGATGTTCAAACGATTAAAAAACAGAAACCTTGAAATATCCAATCTGCGAGGTTTCATAGAAAACAAGCTTAAACTTTTATTAAAAGAAAATGTAACACGTACAGATTTTGCACAGCGGTTCAGTAATATAATTGATGAATATAATGCCGGTGGTTCTCAGAACGATGATTTTTATGAAAAACTCATCAAATTTATGGAAGAGTTGCGTACGGAAGAAGAACGTCACATAAAAGAGGAACTGACTGAAGCCGAGCTCGAAATCTATGATTTGCTCCGCAAGGATAAGCTTACCAAAGATGAAGAAAAGCGTGTCAAGTTAGCAGCAAAGGAACTATATTCAACATTAATTTCCAGAAAAAATGAACTATTTGTTGTTGGCTGGTACAATGACTCACAGCCTAAAGAACGTGTGCGGTCAGTAATAGTTGATTGCTTGAATTTATTTTTACCTAACAGTTATAATCGAGAAGTCTTCGCAGTGAAAAGTGATTCACTTTTCCAGCATATCGTAGACCAAGCAACTATGGGCTATGCTTGGGCAGGGTGAATGAGATAATTATCACAATTATGATTATCTGTGTTCCATTTCCTTGGCTTAGTTGTATTTAAGTATAAAAAGGCATTGGCAATGAAGCCATAATAGTTTATACTATTGTTATCGATATTTTGCGTTAAAAAGGTCTGAAATTAAATTGTGGAGCAGTCGTATGATAAAAAACATAAAATTTACACAATACAGGAAACTAAAAGATTTGGATTTCAACTTCTGCAAAGGAGTTAACATACTTTCCGGTACAAACGGAACATGTAAGTCATCAATATTACATTTGATTAGTAATTCATTTCAAGCCGTTACTGCTTCTGCGAATAGATGTCCATGGGTTAATAATAACCAATGTCTAAAAGTAATCAGAGCCGTAAATAATGTTGTAAATCCAAAAGTTGAGACCTTGACTCGTGGAGATAAGAAATACAACGACCCAGCTTTTGGAATCAAAGGAAATTTGTTTACAGTCGAGTATACTGATGGCTATACGTTAAATTTTAGGAGGCATATTTCAAAAACTATCACTGGCACACGATATGCAGTAAAACCAAGTTATGGAGTGGGTAAAAAAGAATCTCTTCCATATGCTCCTGTTATTTATTTAGGGTTGTCGCAATTATTTCCTTATGGTGAATACAATAATGATGATGCAATTAGAAAACTGAACACACGTCTTCCTGATGAGTATCAAAAGGAAATCTCCGAGTTATACCATAAGTTTACAGGTCTAAATGTTGGATATATTGATTCCCATTCACAAAAGATGGGAGATATAAAGATTCGTTCAGAGTTTGAAACTGATAGTATAGGTGTGGATTCTAATACAATTTCTGCGGGTGAAGATAATCTATATATCATTATTACATCGTTAATTTCATTAAAGTATTATTATCAGAGTATTTCACATAATAATGATGTCGAAAGTGTCTTGTTAATTGATGAACTTGATGCTACATTACATCCATCATTTCAAATCAAACTGATGGAGCTTCTTAATACATTTAGTAATGAATATAAAATACAAATTATTTTTACTTCACACAGTTTGTCTTTACTAGAAGACGCACTAAAAAAGAAATATAATGTTGCATATCTTATTGATAATATAAATTCAGTTAAAAAAATGGAAGACCCAGATATATATAAAATCAAAATGAACTTGAATCAGTTGATAAGAGACCAATTATACATAAATAGGTCAATACCTGTTTTTTCAGAAGATAATGAGGCAAGAATTTTTCTTAATTTAATTTTTGATAATTTTACTTATAATCATACAACAACTTTTGCCACAGTAAGAAGTTTCTTTCATCTTGTTGAGGCTAGTCTAGGAGCTGACAACTTGAAAGGTATTTTTAATGACAGAAATTTGCTAAGGACAACAATGCGGTCAATTTGTATCCTGGACGGTGACAGACATAGCCAACGAGACCTTTCCAGATATACTATTACTCTACCGGGTGAATGCTCTCCCGAGGTTCTTGCTATGCAACATTCAAAGAACATGTTTTATGCAGACGATGTTTTTTGGACACATCAGGATATAATGGATTTAGGTTACATAAAAACGAAGTACAGAGACGATATTCTTCCGGATATATTGAACATTTCAGAAACGCTCAATCAAAAGATTGCTGTAGGAGAATCTATAAAGGGTGTCGAAAGGGAGCTAAATAAAAATGTATTTGATAAACATAAACAATTTTTTGAATTGGTATTGATAAATTGGATAGAATCATCAATAAATAAGGATAGTATGGATAAATTCTATAATGACTTAAGAATACTATTCTTAAAAGTTGCAGAATTCCACGAAATAAACCCAAAGATGTGGGCAGAATAGAAAGAGTGACAGTATGCCAAGTACACCATCTCCATTGAGATATCCGGGTGGAAAAACAAAAACATATACATACATTAAAAAAATCATAGAGCATAATGACTTAATCGGACAAACATATATTGAGCCATTTGCGGGCGGTTCGGGGTTAGCTTTGAAATTGTTACTAAATGACGATGTAAAGAGGATTGTCATTAATGATTTTGACAAAGCAATATATTCTTTTTGGTATTCAATTTTAAATAATAATGATGACTTTATTGAGTTAGTAAAAAATACAGAGATTTCAATAAACACATGGAATATCCAAAAAGAGATATTCTTAAATCCTCGAGGATATAGCATGATAGAGTATGGTTTTTCTGCGTTCTTTTTGAATCGAACAAATGTTTCTGGTGTGTTGAACGGGGGCATGATTGGTGGAAAAAGTCAAAATGGTACATACAAGATAAATGCTCGATTTAATAAAGATGATTTAATTAACAAAATCGTAGCGATTGGTCAAAAACGTAATAGTATTAGTTTATATAATATGGACGCAATCGATTTTTTGAAAACTGAGTTAGTAAAATACAGAAAGGTATTCATAATTTTTGATCCACCATATGTGCAAAAAGGTTCAAGTCTTTATAAAAACTCATTTAACGAAGAAGATCATGTCAGGCTTTCAAAAGAAATATTACAATGTAAACGTAAATGGATTGTTACATATGATGTTTGTGAGTTGGTTAGTAAACTTTATAATAAATGCAAAAAGAGTTATTTAGACATTAATTATAGTTTAATGGAAAAACGTCTCGCACAAGAATATATTTTCTTTAGCCCAAAATTAAAACTTCCTGAATCAATTAGTTTAATTAACAGCAATCAGTACAAAAAATCAAATTTTAATGATAAATCCGAAGGCATCTCTCACAGGGAAATGCGGTTCGGATTATCTGACTTTGGTACCGGTGGTCGGACTCGAACCGACACGGGATTGCTCCCAATGGATTTTGAATCCATCACGTCTACCATTCCATCACACCGGCATTTTCCTTTTGTAGTATAGTATAATTATCGAAATATATCAATAGTATCAATAATAGTTTTTTAAGTGTCAAAAACTTACAAAAAACTGTAGTATTTGTTGTTGACAAAGTGTGATAATTGTGCGAGAATGACATATTCTTTAAGTGTCACAGATATGACGTTGTTGTCAAGTATACCTTGAGATAACCATATGGTGGTTTAAGAAAGGGATGATCAAAACTGTGAATAAAAAAATGCAACGGCTTCTTATTTCCTTGGTTGTAGGTTTGTTAGTTATCGTGCTGGCAGTTAGCATAATACTAACAGTAATAAACAATCGTGACCACAGGTTAATACTTGAAGAAAGCGTTGAATCGAAGCTTATATCGATTTCCATAGCTGCACGAAATGTAATTGATATTGAAAGATTTGTTACCTACAACACTGAAGCGGATGTACGGGGCGATATTAATGCGTATATAAATACACTTGGTGAACTGCGTAATCTGCAAAGATTGGTTGGTGCTACGAATATTCGAGCTCTAAGATATATAAACGGCAATTACTACATGATTTTTGACACTGATCCATTTCCTCATCCTAATGATCCAACCAGAGATGATACAATTTTTGATGAGTATGAGTTTATAACACAAGTCCATCTGGATGCTTTTAGTGGTAAAGCTTCTGCAGAAATCATGAACTTTGCAGATGGTGTAAATTACTTCAATACCGGGGCTGTACCAATTATGTTAGGCGGACAAGTCATTGGTATCATCGTTACTGACATAGAAGACCGTTACATACAAGAGAGTCAGCAAGCTGCTATTCTCAATATTATAATTCTTGTAGCAATACTTACTCTCATAATGGGTGTCAACATCGTTATCATACGCCGTCTCATTGTTAACCCGATTAGTCGTCTCACTGAAAGTGTAGCAAAAGCTAATATTGACGTTCACAATATATATGGAAGTGAAAGAAGTGATGAAATTGGCGACCTTGCACGAAAAATAAAAGAATCGCTTGATGATGCTCAGGTTGCCAACAGGGCAAAGAGTGATTTCCTTGCAACAATGAGTCACGAGATACGAACACCGATGAACGCAATACTAGGTATCACGGAAATGCAACTCCATAAAAAAGATCTCGACGAAGATATTAAAAATGGATTCAAAAAAATCTACACATCCGGCGATATGTTGCTTGGTATAATTAACGACATTCTTGACCTTTCTAAAATTGAAGCAGGTAAGCTTGAGTTGTTCATTGAAGATTACGAAGTAGCAAGCCTTATCAGTAACATAGCACAACTAAATATTATGCGAATTGGAAAAAAACCAATCGAGTTCGAACTTTATGTTGATGAGAATCTACCTACCAACCTTATTGGCGATGAGCTTCGTGTGAAGCAGATTCTTAACAATGTTTTATCCAATGCATTTAAGTATACAGATGAAGGTGCTGTAACATTTAAAGTGTCATCAGAACCTATTGATGGCATCGACGAAACTGTAAACATTATATTCAGTGTTAGCGACACCGGGCAAGGTATGAGTAAAGAGCAAGTGGATAAATTGTTCGAGGAATACTCGCAGTTTAACACTGATGCTAATCGTGAAACTGAGGGTACCGGTCTTGGTATGAGTATAACACGCAATCTGGTGCAACTGATAGGCGGAAATATAGAAATAGAGAGTGAACCCGGAGTTGGCTCCACATTTATCGTTCGTCTACCGCAAGGTAAAGGTAGTGATGAGCTGCTGGGTAAAGAAATGGCAGACAATCTCCACAACTTCCGCACAAACAATCAGGTATTAATGAAGCATACTCAGATAAAACACGAATACATGCCTTATGGTAATGTTTTAGTGGTGGATGACGTTGAGACAAATATTTTCGTTGCGACCGGTCTTATGGCTCCATACGAGCTTAATGTTGACTCGGCAGATAGTGGGTTCTTAGCAATAGAAAAAGTAGAAAACGGCAAAGTGTACGACATCATCTTCATGGATCATATGATGCCGAAAATGGATGGTATGGAGACAACAAAACGTCTCCGTGAGATGGGATACAATGAACCTATTGTAGCGTTGACTGCAAACGCTGTTGCCGGACAAGCAGAGGTTTTCCTAAAGAATGGTTTTGATGACTTTTTATCTAAACCAATTGATATTCGCCGTCTTAATACGGTATTAAATAAGCTTGTACGTGATAAACAACCTCCGGAAGTCCTCGAAGAAGCTCGAAAACAAGCTGAGGAATGGGATGATGAGCAACCGGATGATGTTGCTGCAAAACCGGCAGTTGACCCACGTTTCGTTGAGATTTTTGTACGAGATGCAGGAAAATCTCTTGCAGCACTCATTGAAGTAGCAGGTGACGGCGTACCAAGCAATGATGAAGACATGCAAACATACATGATACATACACACGGTCTAAAGAGTGCACTGGCTAATTTTGGCAACAAAGAGCTTTCCGGCATCGCAGGCAGCTTAGAGCAAGCAAGCCGTGATAATAATCTTGAACGTATCGAAAGTGAAACACCTTCTTTCCTCAATGATTTACGTGCTTTTATTGACACTCTTAAACCGGAGGAAGAGGAAGTTATTGAAGTTGCTGACTTATCAGATGCAGATATGTTATCACTCAAAGAAAAACTTACTGCTGTGAAAACTGCATGTGAGGAGTATGATGAATCTGCTGCCGAAGAGATTCTGGAAGAGCTAAGACAGTCGCAATGGCCTGCTCACATAAGTGATTTACTGGATGAAACATCAAAAAAATTGCTTCATAGTGATTTTATAGAAGCTGCAACCGAAATAGAAAGTTTTATACAAAATAACTAATTTTTGTATAGCAATTTTATACATTGTTTTTCTGAACTTTAGCGAAGAATCTATTAAGAGAAATTTTTATCTTTTTAGATTCTTCGCTTTTAGTATTATGCTTATATGACATCGTTTTCCAAGAATGACAGATTTATAGTTATCTCTTGATTATAGCTATTTGCTCGTTTAAAAACCATTCTTCTGTATAAAATCATTGACAATATGCTCATAATATGCTATAAATGAAATGTTGTAATCAGTCATATAACTAATTCTACCGTTTGCGGCTAAGAAAAAAGACTGATTTAAAGAAGTCAAAAAAAATGAACGGATGTATACCAGGAGGTAACAAAATGAAAAAAACCCTTGCGATTTTAGTCACACTAACAATGGTGTTATTGCTGCTTGCTGCATGCAACGGCGATTCCAAAGACGATGGTAATCAGCTTGTAGGTATCTCAATGCCTACACAAACCAGTGAACGCTGGATTATGGATGGTAATACACTAAAAGACATTCTTGTTGATAAAGGTTTTGAGGTCGAGCTACAGTTCGCCGGAGACAGTATCTCCACTCAACAACAACAAATCACAGACATGTTAAGTAACGGTGCTAAAGTCCTCGTAGTCGCAGCAGTTGACGGTTCACGTCTCTCCAGTGTTTTGGAACAGGCTGCAAAAGATGGAGTGTATATCATTTCTTATGACCGTCTACTTGTTGATACAGAAGCGGTTTCATACTACGCAACCTTTGACAATGTTAAAGTTGGCGAACTCCAAGCACAATCTCTCATCGACGGTCTTAAAGCTAAAAGAGGTGAAGCTCCGTGGAATATTGAATTATTTGCCGGTTCACCGGATGATACTAACTCTGCATATTTCTTTGGTGGTGCTATGAACATACTGCAACCATATATCGACAGAGGTGATATTGTAATTCCTTCCGGATTAACAGCACAAAGCGATATTGGTACACTTCGTTGGGATGGTGATCTTGCTAAAGCCCGTATGGAAAAAGATCTTGAAGATCATTACAACGATGGCAAACCATTACATGGAGTATTGTCACCATATGATGGTCTTTCACGTGGGATTATCACTGCTCTTAAAAACTTCGGTTTTGAGCCCGGTTCTGATAATTGGCCTGTTGTTACTGGGCAAGATGCCGAGTCTGAGTCAATTGCACTCATAAGATCCGGAGAACAACATTCAACAGTCTTAAAAGATACACGTGATCTTGCTGCAGTTGCTGCAAATATGGTTGTTGCTGTACTTCAAGGGTTAGAGGTTGATATTAACGATACCACTACATATCACAATAACATTAAGTTTGTACCCTCATATCTGCTTGTGCCATATTCTGTTGATGCTAGCAACTATCGCCAACTAGTCATAGAATCAGGATATTTGAAAGAGAGCGATATCGGATAAGAGAATACACAGAAAACATATAACCAGTGTAAATCAACCCCCTTGTGACTTTATATCACAAGGGGGTTGTTGTATAATGTAAATCATTTACACAGTCACATATTTATCATTATCTAAGAAATAAATAATCTTTTCTTTTACTTCCTTACCTGTTATACGCTCCAGTGCTGATGCGTACATTTTAAGTTGTGGAGTGTATTGCTTTATTTTACTGTCTATGTTGTTGTTAATTCTATCAGATTTGAAGTCAACTATAACAAGTCTGTCGTCTTCCTCAAAGAAGCAGTCGATTATACCTTGTATAAGAATTTTATCCTCAACACCATTTTGATAGATTTCATTCGCAGGTGTTAAAATTGAGAACTTAAACTCTCTTTTTAGTATATTTGCAATAGTCATACGAACACCTATATTTGATTTGACTAATTTAACTATTTGGTTTGTGTCAATTGCATCGATGTCACACTCATTAATAACTCCCTTACTTGCTAGTCGTTGCAACTCTTTCCACGTATTACTGTCTGATGAACACATTTTGTAGTCTATATGTTGTAACGCTAGATGTAACAGTGTGCCTTTCTGTGCACCGGATAGTATTTCTTTACCTGATATGAAGCTTGGTGGTTCGTTTAGTGCTTTATTTGCCATATAATCATTTACCCAAGCTGCTGTTGCTGCTTTATCATCATTTAATTTTGTTATAGCTGTGATAGTTAGTTTGGATGGCAAATCTATTGAACTTTTGTGTTTATAAATAAAATCAAAGTCAGGAGTTTTGCTTGCCGATATATCGGAGGTATTTGTTAAATTGCTAACACTATTATTCTTGTTATTTAGTAACCATTCTGGGTGTTTTAATGCCTTATTCTCTGCATTTTCAACATTTTGAGCTGATAATGTGTTAACAAGTAGTTTATCGCTAGATTCATTCCTAATAGCAGCTAAAACCCACTCTCCGGGTGTTTGTAAGCTGCTTAGCAGTTCCGGTTGAGTGCCACAGATGTCAAATATGGCTAATTTTTCTACAGTTTTTGCGATATCTCTGCTTGTAAAGGAAATAACAAGCTTTTCTTTTGCTCGTGTCATAGCGACATAGAGTACGCGAAGTTCTTCTGAGAGTAATTCTGTTTTTAATTTCTCCTTTATAGCTTCTCTTGCCAAGGTTGAATATTTTACTCTTCTTTTTCTGTCTATCAGAAAAGCTCCTATTCCCAAGTCTTTGTGGAATACTAATGGTTCTCGTAAGTCTGTCAGATTATGCCGTTTTGCAGTGTTTACTAAAAACACTACCGGAAACTCTAGTCCTTTTGACTTATGTATAGACATTATCTTAACTGCTTTGGTTGAAGCAGTTATATTTGCTTCTCCGCCTTGAGTTGGGTCTTCATCACGTTCTTTTGCTGCTTTTACAAAGTTTAAGAACTCAAATAGTCCTTTGTAACCGTTTTGTTCACATGCTCTAGCATATTCAACAAGATATAGAAGATTATTTTGTCTAATCTCACCGTTTTTCATTGCCCGGTATATTGCCAGAATACCTGTCTTATTGTAGATGTACCAAATGAACCTATCTGACGTCAAATCCGAAACTAACGAGCGATAAGACTTGATATCATTGACAAAAGCTTTGCATTTATCTGATGTTTCAGCAGACGCTCTTTCATGTTCTATAGACAGTATTATCGCTTCGTAATAGTTAGAATCGGGTGAGATTGATCTGATTTCTGCTAATGTATCTGGGCTAAATCTATAGAGTGGTCCTGTTAACACTGCTACAAGAGGAATATCTTGAATTGGGTTATCTATGACCTGAAGTAAAGACAATATCGACTCTATTTCTACTGAATTGTAGTACGAAACTCCACCCGGATAGTCAATAGGTATACCAATACTACTAAGCTCTTGAGCAAATCTCCATGACACTCCTTTTATAGATCTTGACAAAATTGCTATATCTGAGCACTCTATTGGTCTTTCCCCAAGTTTTTCATCAGGAATCATGTATGGAGTTTCAAGAAGCTCTCTTATTCTATTTGCGACATGCTTAGCTTCGATCTCTATAGCTTTAGGATTTTCTTCATCAGGAATGTCTTCAAGCGTAGCCATATCTATCAAATCTATCTCAACAGGCTTGTTTAAATTGACTAATGCACTTTTTGCTCTTTGTTCATTTTCTTCATTATTGTAAGGTTTTCCTTGTTTTCCTTGCTTGCATTGTGTTTCAACTCTTCCAGGTATAAGTTTTTCTGAATCTGTGTATTCTATCTCACCAAGAGTCTTCGACATAATATTCTCAAACACAAAATTAACAGCATCTAATATACCTGATTTTGAACGAAAGTTCTTAGAAAGGTGTATTTTTGTACCGGCCGCTTGATTATTGATTTCTGCAATATGGTTTTGCTCTTTATCCCTTTTAACACTGGTATTACTGGTATTATATTGCTTATGCAGCTTATATTTACTATGTTTATGTAAGAATATAGTTGGATCGGCAAGTCTAAAACGATATATGGACTGCTTTACATCTCCTACCATAAATATATTATTTCCATTATCGGATAATGCTGTAAATATACTCTCTTGCACCTCATTTACATCCTGATATTCATCAATCATTATTTCTTTGAATCTTTTACCAAGATTCCTTGCAATTGCAGTCGTTTCGCTAGTGTTATTAATGTAAAGCAGAGGTATTGTTAAATGTTCTAAGTCAGAGAAATCGACAGCTCCCCTACTTTTCTTTTCAGCTGAGTATTCTTTGTCGAATTTGACGACAAGTTGTAACAATGTTTCGATTGTTAAAGATAGTTCTTTCGCGTCTATTATGTGTTCTTGCGAACTTGTTTCCAGTTCTACAGCGATTTTTCGTGTTTCAGTCTTGCACCATTCTCGTACTCTCTTGAGTTCATCATAACCTGATATTGCTTCCGGACGTGGATAATCAATCTCTCTATGTTGGTGAGCATAGTCCCAACCTTTTTCTAATGATTTTAACAGAGTTTTAATATCTTTTATAGAAGTGTCTACACTAGGCCCCCACTTGCATTCGAACTCCGGATAAGTTCGCATTACTTTTCTTAGTTTTATCAATGTGTTCTTACAGCAAACAACTCTATCAGTTAGTCTTTCTATATAGTATTTACCATACACTGTTTCGGATATGTCATCAATTGTTTTTAAATCAGAACTCTTAATGTGGTCAACTATCCATAATTTTGGGTCTTTGACGCTCTGTAGTTTGTCATAAATGGTAATAATCATTTCTAAAAGTCTTTTGTCATCTCGACCATCTATGATATTATCTATGAGTTTTCTTAATTCTTTTTCATTCTTTACTTCTTCATAAAATTCATTTAAAACTTTTTCAGCAGTTTCTGTCTTCAGCATACTACTTTCACTTTCATCTAAAACACGAAAATCCGACGGTAAACCTGCTAAATGGGCATTTTCTCGTAGTACAGTAGTACAAAATGCGTGTATTGTATCTATGTACGAGCCTCTACAGAGCATAGACTGTCGTCTTATGCGTAAATTGCCGGGATTTTCAACCAGACGCTCCTGAAATGCTTCATAGATACGTTCACGCAGCTCATAAGCAGAAGCTCGTGTATATGTTATTACTAAAAACTCATCAATATTGTAACCTTCATCTATATACGCAAGTAAGCGTTCCACAAGCACTTTAGTTTTTCCTGACCCTGCTGCAGCAGAAACAAGTAAAGCTCCGTCTCTGTGTCTTATTGCGGCTTCTTGTTCAGGTGTGAAGTTTGTTTCTTTCATAATATTATATCACCCCACACTTCATCCGGTTTTTTCCTACTAACATACTTACGTCTGTCACCTAATTCTTCGTCAAATGCACAAATAACGTGATATTCGCAATAACTGCAAGCATTATTGGTTTCACTTCTATAGTACGGTTTGCAAACATTATTACCATATAAAATATCAGCTTTTGCGTTGTTTAACATCTTATCAACATAAGATTCCAGTGCTTTTATCTGGTTTTTACTAACTAGACTGTTTCCTGCAAATGTACCGTCTTTATTAGTTTTTACCGGAAGATACTTCTTATTTTCTCCGTCTTCCATTGCATCAATAATCTGCACATCATCCAGCACTAAACCACTGCGTTGCATGTTTTTAGTACGTAATTTTTCGATTTCTTCTTCTGTTGCATTACGTTCAATTGTTAGTACATTGTCTCTTGCAGGCATGTATAATACTGCAGCAGGCTCAACTCCCATGTTAAATTGTGCTTTCCCATACCTTTGTAGAGCAAATAAATATATGAGCATTTGCATATCTCTACCAACCAAAATGTCTGATAAATCAAAGGTATATGCTGTTTTAGACGTTTTATAATCAATAACACGTGTATAAAGCTTATTATCCTTAATATACCCATCAACTCTGTCTACAAAACCCCGTATATCACTTGATATTTCAGAAAGATTCATTTCAAACGCAATGGGTTCAAACTGAGATGACTTTAATTCCTCTATAATATCTTGCACAATATATGTAATATCGTTTTTCATACGGTTAAACAGATAAATAAATCTTGAGTTTTTCCCCTGGAAATCAAAAAGTTTCGTTCTTTTAAAGTTTTCAACACATTGTTTTATGATATTTTCGTACTCAGTTTCGGATATATTTCTAATTCCTGCTCCACTTTTTATTGCTTCGAATACTCCCGCAAGTATATTGTGCATAAAACTTCCGGAAGAGGATGCATCAAACACTGCCGGTGTCCGTTGTTTAAGTTGCAAACCACTCTGTACGTAGTGTTTAAACGGACATGTGTAGTAATTGTCAACTCTTGATGCAGAAAGTAACATATCACTTCCATATAATTTAATAGCTGTTTTTTCTGAGAGCTTTAAACGCTCCGGTTGCATTAATTCTTTATCATAACGTTTCATATAATCGTTATATGGTTTCTCTGCTGCACTAACATATTCAATAGTTTCAAGTGTTATAGGGGTTATATCAAACATCATCTCTATCTTTTTTACTATAAACGATGGACGATTTCCACTGTCAGTTGTATACATTAGTATCAATTTATCAGAAGGTAGTGTAAGTGTTGAGTATATCATGTTCATTTCACGATACAATCGCTCCTCCAGTCCAGCCGGAATATTTGTCTTTAATTTAGAAAGTGTCATACGTTCATTATCTGATAGTATTCCAGTTTGCACACTGAGACTAGGTATGTTTTTATCTGTTATTCCAAGCAATATCAAAGCTTTTAAGTCTCTTCGTCTGCTCATGGTCATACTACCTAAAGCTACTCTATCAAGTGAAATTGGTATTACACCAACTTCGTTTTGAGAGAGTACTAACATAATCAGCTTATAAAACTCTTTAGCAGAGACCTCATTATTTCCAATAATGCTGTACATCTGATCCATAGCGCTATATATAATATCTATTAATTGTATGTACTCATCTGCTAATCTTAATTCACCATTATTTCTAAACCCTTCTGATTTTTTTACAAGACTTTCAGCCATCCTTACATCAGTAAGGAATTCATAGAGTGCGTGTAATTTAACTTCTGCTGTTGAATCTTTTTTTATGCTATCTTGTAGTTTTAGTAATGGCGTTATGATTTTCACTCGTATATTATTGATCTTTTTCAGCAATTCTGTATCGCCTTTTTGTGCATCTTTATATCCTGATGGAGGCATCTTCCACTCGTTTAACCACATAGTACCTTTAATATCCCAGACCAGTACATAGTTCTCAATTACAGCGATTTCTTCTGCTAAGATATGAATTAGTCCGGTCTTTAGATACCTAAACACTGATCTATAATCAAACCCTGCAGCTGCTATATTTAAAGCTGTATCTATTAGTGCCATTGGTGGCTTGCTAAGTATGTCAACCTTACCACTCGAGAAGTAAGGAATGTCATACTTTTCAAAAACATTCTCACATATTGATTCATATTCTGTCCAGTCTCGTGCCATTACTCCTATGTTTTGCCATCTGTAACCAGCACGTATTAACTCCCAAATTTTTGCTGCGGCATACTCACATTCTGTGTAGATACCCGGTGCAGCATAGATAGAAATCGCATTTGCTATATCATTATATTTTATTATTTTGTCATCAAAAAGATGTTTTTCTAAATGTGCCAGTTCAGTATTACTTTCTTGTTTAATTATCAAGTCAGAAATATTTAACACCACAATGTCAGTATTATTTTCTTTTGCTAAACTCTCTAATTGTCTGATTGTTCTTTGTGGTATTTCAAATATTTCAGTTTCATCATTTTCATCACTTGTTAAACAAATAGTTATTGAAGAGCTTTTTGCAATAAGTTTTTCTATTATACTCAGTTCCTGCACAGTAAAGTCGTTAAAACCGTCGAAGTATATATGACCTTTGTCACCAACTGAGCTTTCGCTTATTTTTTCTGCAAGAAGGTTTAATCTTGACGACAAACTATCGCCATAGGTTTGTAACAGTGCTTTATATGCATCATAAATTAAAGCAATGTCAAAAAGTTTATCACTTAACGGGTTTGCTGTAATATCAACCATACTCATTAACTCTTCAGGTTTGATTTTTAGTGTTTCAAACTCTGTAATTGCTTTTAATATGTTTTCTAGAACTTCTGTTCTGGTTTTTTTTGTTCCAAATACTTTTAAGTTATGTGCTACTGACTCAATTGCTCTGTATATCAGTAATATTTGACCGCTTTTTTCCAAAAAACCTTTTGTTGCTCCACCGATTTCTAAAAAAACATGATCGCATAAACGTGTGAAGCTAATAACTTCTGTGTGTAAAGAGAGTGAATCACCGCATACTGTACACAATGTACGCTCTGCATCGTGTGAGTATTGCTCAGGCACAATAAGCAGCATGTTAGTTTCGCCAACATCCATTCTGCGTTTTATTTCATTCATTATATATTTGGTTTTTCCGCTGCCTGCTCGCCCTGTGATGATGTTTAACAAAATGCTTCTCCTATGGTAACAAAGCCTATTTACTTCACGGGACGATTGCCATCGTCCCCTACAATCACTATACATTTAAGTTCTAAAAGTGCTTGATATTACTAGCTATATGTGGTATAATAAACAAGTTATGAGTACCATTATAAAGAAATATAGTAAAAATGTATATATAATAACTACAATTCTTGTTTGTGTTTTTCTTGTAATAACACTTTCAGCTTGTAGCGGTAATGCTGTTGAACCTGACCCATCACCCTCAGTTGAACCACCTACACCATCTCCTACTCCATCAACACCTACTCCAACACCAACTCCTGTAGAACTGGTGCCTTGGAATGGTCCGGTTGAACATATTTTCTTTCATGAAATTATTGCATGGCCTGAACTAACATTCAGAGGTGGTACACGTCAACCGGGGTTTGATGCGGAGTTTGTCACAGCTAATGAGTTTCGTCTCATATTGCAAAGTTTATATGATAATGACTTTGTTCTAATTGACCTAAACGATGTGTGGTCAGAGTATACAAATGAAACCAACCAGCTACGAATGACGCGAAATACTCTAATGATACCCGAAGGAAAAAAACCTTTAGTCATTTCATTTGATGATATGAACTTTTATGCTATTGATATACCTTACGGTTTGATGTCTACATATATAATCGGTACTGACGGACAGATTTGGGCAGAGGGTTATGACCCGTCCGGTAATTATATTACATCTCAAGATTTGGCTGCTATTACTATACTTGATAAGTTTGTTAGAGAAAACCCCGGATTTTCTCACAATGGTGCGAAGGGGTGTATTGCTCTTACAGGTTTTGAGGGTATTTTAGGTTATAGCACACAAAATGACCCTAATAATACAACACAATCTTTTCGTTTAAACCGAATGCAGGAAATTGCTCGTGTTAAACCTGTTGTTGATAGATTAAAAGCTACCGGCTGGTATTTTGCATCTCATAGTTATGGGCATATCGGTATAGCCAATGCATCGCTTGCACGTGTTCAAGCTGATGGTGAACGTTGGCTTGATGAAGTAGGTTCAATTGTTGGTGATACGAAGATTTTCATTTATCCGTTTGGTCAAAGACTTGATGGTGCTGATCAAAACGCTCCTGGTCCTGCACTAAGGTTTTATGCAGAAGAGCTTGGTTTCCGTTTGTTTGCTTCGGTTGGACGTGAACCTTATACACAAATAAAAGAATCAATACCCGCTGTTATAATGGATAGAATGCTAGTTGGAGGCAGAACTCTAAGAAACTCTCGCGATAGATACTTGAGATTCTTTGATGCTGCTGATGTCTTTGAAATTGATGTTCGACCTACTGATTATGGTACTGATTGGGGTGATAGCAGCTATAACGATGATTAAATTGTTTCTGTTATAAAACACTCTTCATAATTACTTCTTAGATGTGCAAATGCGTTTTGCGCTTTACTTTTTTCGTCGAATAATCCATATACAGAGGGTCCTGAACCTGTCATTATCGCACTTAAAGCTCCATTATCTAGAAGTGTTCCCTTAATTGCTTCTATTTCAATTTTTCCACGTGGTACAATATCTTCAAATACATTGTACATACGTCTGGTTATATTCTTTAAATCTCTTACAGCTAACGCATTGATAATACCATCAGTGTCTGGTTTTATGCGAATTTTCTTTATATCTACTAAGGAAAACAGCTCGGGTGTGGAAAATGAAAATGGTGGTTTACATATAACTACATAACAATGTGGCATTGATGGCAAATCTGTGAGAATCTCACCTCTTCCTTCGGAGAGTTTTGTACCTCCATCTATACAAAATGGTACATCAGAACCTACAGTAGCACTTATTTCTTCGAGTTCTTTACGTTCTAATCCTGTTTGATGTAATACATTAAGAATCCTCAAAACACATGCAGCATCAGCACTTCCTCCACCAAGTCCTGCACAAATCGGGATGCTTTTGTTTATTTTTATATTTGTATGATATCCTGTAATTCCTGTGTGTTTATAAAATGCTTTTGCTGTTTTTACAGCAATATTTCTATCATCATCAGGTATGTAAGGAATATCTGTGTTTATACTAAATCCATTTCCTCTAGTAATTACTATAGTAATATCGTCAAAAAGAGCAACCGTTTGCATAATTGTCTTTAAACTATGATACCCATTGTCCATTTTTGCCAGAATATCTAATGATATATTAATTTTTGCATAAGCCTTGTCTGTAAGTTGCACATTAAACTCCATTTTTATTATTAATTGTTAAATAATACATCAAGTAGCTTTGTACCGTCTTTTATATATGTACCTTTTTTAGCATCAAACTCATTAAAGCATAAGTTTGTTTTATTTTCGTTACGACTGTCATATATCGCATACGGTACTGCTCCGTTTGCATGGCTTCGCGTAGAAATTAATGTCCTATGGTCAGTCATTAACAAGATTTTAAAATCATCATTACTATTTTTAAGTTTTTCATATATTGGGGCTACAATACGTGAGTCTATCCACTCTATAGCTTGCAGTTTTCCTTTTAAATCTCCATTATGTGTACATTCGTCCGGTGCTTCAACATGAACTGTAACAAAATCATGTGTTTTTAACGCTTCAATAACCGCTTCTACTTTCCCTTCATAGTTAGTATTTAGTTCTCCTGTTGCTCCTTTTACTATGATTTTTTCAAGACCAATAAGCACACCGATACCTTGACATAATGGTACAGCAGATATAACAGCTCCGGTTTTGTTATATTTTGCATAAAACTTTGGTAATTCTTTAGTTTCACCTTCTGCCCAAAACCATATTCCGTTTGCAGGTAATTTCCCGTCCTCTTTACGTTTTTTGTTAATAGGGTGTACATCGAGTATTTCATGTGCCTTTAACATTAGTGTTTTGAGTGTTTTTGCGTTAATTGTAGTTTCTTTCGGCAGTAGTTGGTCGTACGACTCGAATAGATGGTCATGCGGCGGAATTAGTTTTGTGAGATTAAAGCTTTCTTTTTTTGTTTGATTATTTGAGTTATCAAAGCTCTGTATGGCTATATGTCTAAATGAGTTTCCCGGATATATTTTTATTGATGCTTTGTCTGCGATTTCCTTAATTTCATTATTCTCAAACAGCTCTGTAATTAAGGTATCTGATATATTCCCTTCAATTGAGCCTGCTGAATGTGAAATTATCTTACCATCTTCAATTGTTATCATATTACAACGATAGGCAATGTCGTCTTTGTTCATCTTGATTCCCATTGCCGCAGCTTCAAGTGCTGCTCGACCTCCATATCCATCTTTTGGGTCATAACCAAAAATAGATAATATTGCAGTGTCGCTCCCTGCTGTTAATCCTTCCGGCACAGTGAGTACATTACCAAAAACACCAAAACTTGCGAGTTTGTCCATTGTAGGTGTTTTTGCATATTGTAATGGCGTTTTGTTTTTAAGCTCCAAAATGGGGTCATCTGCCATTCCATCACCAATAATAAGCACATATTTCATGATTCTAGCACCTCTTTTAGCATGGTGCGGTACTCGTTGGCGAGGGTGATTTCATTAATAACAATACAAAGCTGAATACCTGCTGTCACATCTGTTTCTAATTTTGTTTTATCACCTGTTCTTTCAAATTGCATTATTGCAGTGTTTATCATTGCACTTGCAATTTTCACCGGGTCATAACTTTTGTCTATTTGTTCAAGCCACAGTTTTTTGCTAACCTCCGGTTTGTCCATGTATTCGTTGCATATTGCTAAGGAGTTTGTTGCACCGTCCCACACTTTGTTATTTTTCGACTTTTCTGCTAAATCTCTTGCAGTTAGGAGTTTTTCATGTGCTATTAAAAAGTTTCCAATTTGCAAAAACATGTATCCCTCTTCAAATATCAAACTTGCTCTGAAACTTTCATCATCTTTTTTACAGATTTCGCTTGCTTGTTTTATTTTTTCACTAAAAATCGTAATTTCATTTAATTCTGATAATAATAATAAGTATCTTAATATATGGGTTTTATATAAATCATAGTTTTCTTCCCGATTTTCAGGAATACAGAAAAAGCCTTCTGTTAGCATGATATACTCTCGCATTTTTTCATAATCGTGTATTTTTAAGTAACAATCTGCTAAATCTGATGCAATAACTGCTCTTATTAAGGGTAAATCATCTGTCATTGCAAGTGCGTGAGCAGTATTAAAGTATTCGATAGCTGTTGTTAGTTTGTCATCTTTTATTGAGTTTTCACCGAGTTTGGTTATTATTTCAAGCTCCGAAACTGTGTCTTTTATGTTACATGCTACTTCTAATGCAACAACAAGCTCTATAGCTGCTTCTTTATAATTCATCTGCTGTATAAACTCATTCGCTGTGTTTATATAGTGCTTTATCAGTTGTTTTTCATTACCGGGTTTTTTTAGAACAAGTTTTGCTTCATCGTTTAATGCCTGTATGCTTGATGCTTGTATATTGTGAGTTTTTTGTGATTTATAGTCATCCGCTAGATTAATATTTTTGTTACTTTTACTTTGTATATTGTTTTTCTCCATACCAATTCCAAGTGTTTTCTTCGCTATGTTTTTTATTACTTGTGTTAGTTTTTCATTCTCATTATCGTAACAGCATGTAAATATTAAGTATAAATTAATATCAACATCTAACAAACGTTCAAACAAACCAATAGTAAAATCGTCTGCTTGGTCTATATCATCAATAATAATAATTGCCGGATTTTTTAGTAAACAGTCATATACTGTTTTTGCAAGGTTTTGTTTGGTATATTCTTCGTTTTTGTTTAATTTTTTGTTTATATATCTTGTAATAAAATCGATTAATTTTGGGTTGAAGTTTTCTTTGTATGTGTTAATAAATTGCTCTAATATTTCTCTGAATGCATCGTTTTTTTGGTTAATTGAATAATACACATCAACGTTTTGCAATTTGTTTTTAAGCTCTTTTAGTAAAGCTGTTTTGCCGGAGTTACGCTCTCCATGTATGCAAACACAGCGTTTGTCAGAAACGCCACTTTGTACATCATTATAATTATCAAGTATCTGCTGTAAAATAACACTCACCTCATGTTTGTTGCTAGCGATTGTAGATACGAATCCCTTAACAAATCACCCGCCCTCTGCGGAGGGCACCCTCTTTACTAAAGAGGGCTTAGAGTCCTAAAGATTCATTCTACCTATTCACGGGCAGATTGCCATCCGCCCCTACAACAATCCTACTTTCTACTTTCTACTCTCTACTCTCTACTCTCTAATCCCTATTCCCTATTCCCTGCTATTTATTATAACACATGAATATGGTATTATATAGAGTATGCTGTTTACTTCATTTAACTTTTTAATTTTTCTTGCTGTTTTAGTTGCTCTATATGCAATTACACCACAGAGATTCCGTTGGTTTGTTTTGCTTGTAGGGTCAATGACTTTTTATGGTTTTGCCGGACTTCATTTTCTTATTTATATAAATGCAACGATTGTTATTACTTATCTATGTACAATAAAAATCAAACATCTTCGATTACTTCGTGATGCTGAGATAGAAAAATTAAATGATTTAGGATTATCACAAGAAAATCTTAAAGAAGCAAGGCGGAGCTTACGAGATAAAACTAAGCGTAAAGCCAAAGGTTGGACAACTTTGTGTTTGGTTTTAATTATTGGTATTCTCGCTACGGTGAAGTACACTGATTTTGCAATCGAAAACTTTAATACAATTCTACGGCTTTTTAACGATACTCAACAGTTTAGTTTGATAGGAATAGCTGTGCCACTTGGAATATCTTTTTATACTTTTCAGACTGTTGGATATGTGATTGATGTTTATCGAGAGAAAGCTGAAATTGTAAAAAATCCATTAAAACTAGCCTTGTTTACATCTTTTTTCCCGCAGGTTATTCAAGGTCCGATAAGCCGTTTTGAAAACCTTTCAAAAACTCTGTATAGTGGTACACAGATTAACAGACATGGTTTAGCTCGTGGTTCACAACGTATTCTTTGGGGTTTCTTCAAAAAGCTTGTTATAGCTGATAGACTTTGGCCTGCTCTTGCTTTTCTCGCAACACATCCGGAGGAATATCAAGGAATCTATTACCTCTTTGCTATTGCATTATATGCTGTTGTTTTATATTGTGATTTTTCCGGTGGAATTGACATTGCTATTGGTGCTGCAGAGCTTTTTGGGGTTCGTTTACCCGAGAACTTTAACCGCCCGTTTTATTCACGCTCGATACAGGAGTATTGGCAACGCTGGCACATGACGATGTATAGCTGGTTTCGCGATTATGTATTTTATCCGATGGCGGCAAGTAAAAGAATGTTACGTTTTTCTAAGGCTTCACGACGTGTAGTTGGTAATAATTTTGCGAAAAGATTACCGGTGCATATATCTCTCATTTTTGTATGGTTTTTAACCGGTTTGTGGCATGGTGCAACTTGGAACTTTATTATGTGGGGTATGGCAAATGGTATTGTATTGATGATTTCATTGGAGCTGACTCCTTTGTATGAACGGTTTAACAAACATTTCCCTACGCTTTCAAATGAATGGTTTTATCGTTCAATTCAGATTTTCCGTACTTTTTGGCTAATGAACTTTATACGTTCTTTTGATATTTATGACGGAGTAAAAAATACATTCCGTATGATGTGGAGTGTTGTAGCAAATTTTAGTCTTAATGAATTTCTTACTTTTGGATTAAGTGAGCTTAAATTATCCACTGAGGAGTACATTAGTGCTTTAGCCGGTTTGTTAATTGTCTTTTTTGTAAGTTTTCTCGGTCGTGGAGATATTGATTTTAGAGATAGATTAGGTGAAATAAAATGGCCACTTCGTTATACTTTAACGGGTGTGGTATTGTTTATGACACTGGTATTAGGAGCTTATGGACATGGGTTTGACGCGCGGCAGTTTATTTACAATATATTTTAAGATTGCTGTTGCAGTAATTGCTTTTGTTGTAGTGTTTTTCACATTACAGCGATTGCTTGTGCCTAAGTACGCTTCTACTGCAATTGAGGGTGGTCTTATACGTGAGTATTACAATAGTCCAATGAATCATGATGTGATTTTTCTTGGAGATTGTGAGGTTTATGCTAATTTTTCACCTATCACTCTTTGGGAGGTTTATGGGATAACCTCATATATTCGCGGCAGTCCTCAGCAGCTTATCTGGCATTCGTATTATTTACTTGAAGATACCTTACATTTTGCAAATGTTAAACCTAAGATGGTTGTGTTAAATGTTATGGCTATGCAATATGATGAACCACAATACGAACCATATAACCGTTTAACAATAGATGGTATGCGTTTATCTTTAATTAAACTTCGTGCAATTCGTTCCTCACGTTTGGAGGGAGAGGATTATCTTTCTTATATACTACCGTTTTTCCGCTATAAAGATCACTGGCAAAGTCTAAGCTCTGAAGATTTTCGATATTTTTTCCGCAATCCACAGGTATCTATAAGTGGTTTTATGATACGTAGTGATACTGTACCTGTGGAGTTTATTCCCGACCCAATAAGGTTACCTGACTACAAGTTTGGTGATAAGGCTACACATTATCTAAATAAGATTCTTGAACTTACTAAAGAGCATGATATTGAGCTTGTTTTAGTAAAAGCACCCGTTTTATGGCCTTATTGGTTTGAGCAGTGGGATGAACAAATAATTGCATTTGCAAATGATAATGACCTGTTATATGTAAACTTTTTGCATCATTTAGATGATGTTGGGCTTGACTTTACACAGCATACATTTAATGCAGGGCTACACTTAAATGTGTTTGGAGCACAGTTATTATCCGGCTACTTTGGTGGTATAATCTCTGAGAATTATATTCTGCCGGATAGAAGAGAGGATGCCGGTTTCTCTGCATACTGGGAGGAGCTTACAAAACAATACAAGCATTTGATTAGTAAACAATTAGAAGAAATTAAAGAAACAGGCAGTATTCATAGTTTCTTAATAAAATGATGGTATAATGATTTAAGGAATAGGGAATAGGGAATAGGGAGTAGAGAGTAGAGAGTAGAGAGTAGAGAGTAGAGACTAGGGATTAGAGAATAGAAAGTTAGAACTCCATGCCCTCTTTAGTAAAGAGGAGTGCCGAATCCGTGCGACGGGAAGTCCGCAGAGGGCGGGTGATTTGTTGAGGGAATATGAGAAGATTTTTAGTTTTATTATTTATTTTAACTTTATTTATGCTAGTTGCTTGCAATGACTCTGATGATTCAACTTCTGATGTTTCACCTACGCCTGTGGTAACTGATGGTACTAATGGAAACGATAATCCAAATACCGATAATCCTAACAATGGTGATATTAAAAACACCGATGACCCCAATATTGATGATACACCGCTCTTTTCACTTTCGGTTGGTGACTTTGTTGTTGAAATGAATATGAATGTTGAGTATGCACTTGCTGCTTTAGGTGAACCTTTAGGAGTTTTTGAAGCTCCCAGTTGTGCTTTTGATGGAGTTGACCGAATATTTCAATATCAAAACTTTCAACTTTTAACTTATCCTATTGGTGACGATGATTTTATACATACGATTAGTTTTCGTAATGATTTAATTCGTACAACAGAGGGTATTCGTATTGGTAGTAGTATTAATGATGTGTTACAAGCATATGGTGATGAGTATGAGTATGATTTAGGACTTTATAGATTTATACGTGATAGAACATCTATAGAGTTTTTAATTGAGAATGATATTGTAGTTCAGATAATTTATGGGTATACTATTAACAATCAATAGTAAAAAAGAATGGAAGTAATTAGTGAAGCTTTTTAGTGCACAAGGCAAACGTACCATATCCTCAACTAAGCCACAAAAAAAACGTATCATTGTGGATTCTAATCCGCAATCTCCACAAATAGAACCAACTGTTCGTGAGGTTCCATTGTCTCCTATGGAAACGCCACAACCGGAAGTAATAATTCCGGAAGTTGTTGTTTCAACAGTTACTAATCCTGTGGCTGTTGATCCTGTGTCTGTTGAACCTGTGGCTGTTGTTGCCGAATCTATACCTGTTGTTATTGAACCTGTGGCTGTTGTTGCCGAGCCTGTAGCTGTCGTTACTGAACCAGTTGCTGTTATTACTGAACCTGTAGCTGTCGTGCCTGAAACTCAAAGTAAATATATAATTAATTATCCTGATGTTGAGCTGTCTGAAACATCAAAAAGAGCTATAGAAACGGTGATAAATAAAGAAAACTCGTCTGATGATAGTCTCTACTTAACACAGGAAATCGTACTTGAAAGTAATTTTAACCATCTTGCTCCACCCAAAAAATCTTTCATAAAGATTGCAGGAATTGTACTCTTGTGTTTAATCGCTCTTGGTGCTATCGCGGCCGGCGGTTTGTATTACTGGTGGATAAGTCATGCAGATTTTGATTATACACTGCAACCTATTGTTATTTTAAACGGTGAAACTATTAAAGCAGATGATTTTTTATTAGATTCTGAAGACCTATCAGCAACATCAGTTAGATTTTTTGACCCTGATTATTTTCCGGTTGAAGGGCGGCATGAAGTACCCATAATATTATCCATAGGTTTACGTTCTGTAGAAACATGGGGAATAATTTATGTTTTAAAACCAATCGAAAGTGTAACAATTGAGTTTAGAGAAGATCGCTCAAGCTTTGTAGCATCTGATTTTTTAGCGAATTCAAGTATTGCACGAGGTGTGGAGTTTGATATACATTTTACAACTGAACCTTCATCACCTTCAGAATATGAAGTTGGTGAGCATAAATTACATTTAGCATTAAACGGAGCTTCATTTAGTGTTACTCTATATGTTGAAGATACAACTCCACCAACAGCAACACCTGTAAGTGTACACAACCACATTATAGGTGAACCGATTACTCCTGATGTCTTTTTGGTCGGTGTTTATGACCCGTCAGGTATAGCTTCTATTGAGTTTTTAGATGAGCCGGATGTTTTTGAAAGAGAAGGACGTAATCAAATTGTTGAAATAATTGTAACTGACACATGGGGTAACAGTGAGATTTTTCATTCCGATTTAACGGTTTTAATTAATGATGCACCTCCTACTCTTGAAGGTCCAAGCATTATTGAAAGCAAAGTAGGAAATCCAATTATGTTTATGCAAGGAGTGACAGCGTTTGACAGCTTTGGTAGAGAGCTGGAACCCTCTGTTGATTTGACCGGTTTTGACCAGGATGTTATTGGTGAGTACAGTATAATTTTCTCAGTTGTTGATTTGACCGGTAATACAACTAACTTGGAAACTACTATTCGTATTATAGAAGTCGATCCGGAAGAGGTTTATGAACTTATTGACGCAGCACTAGAAAACGCTTATAGAGAGTTTTTACGCGGTGGTAGAGGTATGTCACAAGAAGATTTTAATGAAGCGGTTTCAAAAATGACTCAAGCTGAACAAGCTCGAGCAATAATTCTTGAAATCAGACGCAGTATGAGATATGCTGATACTCGTGGCGGTCCGCAATCTATATATGAAGCGGCATACACCGGGTTACGTGAACGTCTTGGAAATTGCTTTAACTACTACGCTGTAGGTGAGCTTATGTTGACAAGAGCCGGTATTCCAAATATGATGATTGAACGAAGAAGAGATATACATCATGGCACCAATCATAGATGGAGTTTAATAAATCCGGACGGAGCAGGGTGGCATCACTTCGACTCAGTTCCTACAAGATATCTTGATTTAAATACAATTATGCATATGATGACACAGTCACAGACATTATTAATTGAAAATGCTCCGGTTATTTTTGAAAATCACGCCGGTTTATTCTACGCATTTGACCCATCGCTATACCCGGA
Organism: Oscillospiraceae bacterium; assembly: GCA_031281255.1. Taxonomy (GTDB): domain Bacteria; phylum Bacillota; class Clostridia; order Oscillospirales; family Oscillospiraceae; genus WRMH01. The sequence goes on along the minus strand of JAITFR010000198.1, from coordinate 2,998 downwards.
TATAGTGCCATAATTTAGTGAGGTGTTTTATGAAAGATGTTCTTAATAATGAACCTGCGTTTCTCACTTTAGTTCGTCAGGAAGATGGTTATTCCAATTCTTTACTTGGTGTAATTGGTGGTATGGGGACAAGAGCAACTACATATTTTCATGATAAGTTACATAGCTTACAAGAGGTTTCTAAAGAACAGGATTTCACGGATGTCCTTATATATAGTGTACCAACAACACCTGATCGAACTGATTATATAACCGGTAAAAGCACAAAAAGCCCTTTACCAAAACTTCTTGATGCTGCAAAAACTCTTGAAATAGCAGGTGCAACAAAGCTTGCTATGCTGTGTATTACTTCACATTACTTTTACGATAAAATGGCAGAAGCAGTGAATATTCCTTTTTTTAATATGCCTGATGAGATTGCTCGTTACACAGCAGAGTGTAGATATAACAAGGTTGGTTTGCTTGCAACAAATGGAACTATTGATGGTAAGTTTTTTCATACTGCTTTTAAAAGTTTCGGTGTAGATGTCCTTACTTTATCACCTGATTTGCAAGAAAATCTTATGTCATTAATTTATGATATAAAACTCGGCGTAGATATAATGCCTTGTGCTTTAACTCCTATGATTGCAGAGCTTGACGATAATGGAGTAGATGCTATAATCTTAGGTTGTACAGAGCTTTGTGTTATCGGTAATGAAAACCCGGATTTGATTAACACACTGGATATTTTAGCGAGGGCATGTGTCAACTCATAATAATTAGCAAAGGAATTAACTTCTGACATGATAAATATTCTTAGTTATTTGGAAAACACTATAACAAAAATGGACGACACCAGTAAATTAGCTTTTATTGGTGATAATTCGTCACTTACTTTTTCAGAATTATATGCAAAAAGTCGTTCATGCGGCAGTTTTATTGCGTCAAAAAAACTAAATAAACAGCCTATTATCGTATTTATGAAAAAAGCACCTGATATGATTGCTGCTTTTCTTGGTGTTGTTTATAGTGGTAATTATTATGTGCCGCTCGATTCAGAGATTCCCACACTTCGCATCCGCATGATTCTTGAAGAGGTAAAATCACCGCTTATAATCTGCGATGGTGTCACATCAAAACTACTTGATAAATGGAGATCTGAACGTGATTTAGACTGGAATTATGATTACAGTACAATACTTTTTAGCGATATTTGCGACTATGAAGCAAATGATTTAGTTCTTTCTACTATTCGTAAAAATGCTATTGATGTTGATCCTTTATATGTTGTTTTTACTTCAGGTTCAACCGGAACTCCAAAAGGTGTGATTGTAAAACATCGCTCAGTCATTGATTATATTGAAAACTTATCCTCAGTAATTGGTGTTAGTAGTGATACTATTTTTGGTAATCAATCACCTCTTTATCTTGATGCTTGTCTGAAAGAGGTTTTCCCGACATTAAAATACGGTGCTACTACTTATTTGATTCCAACATCACTTTTTATGTTTCCTGTAAAGCTTATTGAGTATATAAATGATAATAAAATCAACACTATTTGCTGGGTAGCTTCAGCTCTAAGTATGGTTGCAGGTCTTGGAGCTTTTGGTATTGCTACACCAACATCTTTGCACACTATTGCGTTTGGCAGTGAGATTTTTCCAACAAAACATCTAAACATCTGGAAGAATGCTTTGCCAAATGCTCGTTTTATTCATCTTTATGGGCCTACTGAAGCAACCGGTATGTCGTGTTATTACGAAATCACAAGTTCTTATGATTATACCGGATCAATTCCTATTGGTAAGCCTTTTCCCAACACTGAGATAATTCTTCTTGATGATAAAGATTGTATACCCTCAGATGGTGAGCTTGGTGAAATCTGCATACGTGGTGCCGGGCTTAGTCTTGGTTATTTTAATGATAAAGAAAAAACAAACTCTGTGTTTGTTCAAAATCCACTTTCTATTTTTCCTGACATTATTTATAGAACCGGTGATATGGGTTATTATGGTTATATAGATTTTAATAGCAATTATTCCGGTAACGAAAAGAGAGTTCTTTTCTACAAGGGTCGCAGGGACTATCAAATTAAACACATGGGTTATAGAATTGAGCTTACTGAGATTGAGCTTATGGCTGCAAGTATTGATGGTGTGGGGCTTGCTTGTGCTGTGTTCGACAGTGAGAATAGCAGAATAATTCTTTATTACATGGGTGAGGGTGCAGATGTGGCTACCGTTAAGGCTTTTCTAAAAGCTAATCTTCCACGTTATATGTTGCCATATGCTATTATCAGTTGTGATGATATTCCTAAAACCGCAGGGGGGAAAATTGATAGAGTGAAGCTGTTGGAGCGCAGAACTAGGGAGTAGGGAATAGAAATTATTATGGAAAAGCTTTTAGAGATTTTACAAGAGATGCATGATGATATAGATTTTTCTATTCATGTTTCGCTTATTGATGATAAAGTCATCGATTCTTTTGATATTATCACTCTTATTGCAGAGATTGATGATAGAATTGGTGTAACAATTCCTCCTGAGGAACTTGTTCCGGAAAACTTCAACTCTTTCACATCAATGGTAAATCTTATAAATAAACTTGAGAATGAGTAACTGATTAACAAATCACCCTAAGTCAACTTTGTTGACTTTATCCTCATTTACTAAAGAGGGCATGGAGTCCTAGCCCCTAGTCCCTAGTCCCTATACACTGCCGCTGTCGTAGGTGAAGCCTTGTCCGTGAACATCTGCAACTGTGTCTGTTATCATAAATGCTTTTTTATCGTGATTGTCTACTACTGTGAGTAGGTCGCGATAATTTTTTGTGTCGAGTGTTACCATTATCATCTCGCGCGCTTCTCGCTGATATCCGCCAAGCACCGGTATCAATGTGACTCCCCTGCCAATTTTATTCATAATATCATCAGTAATTTCTTGACTTTTGTTGCTAATTATATAAACATTTTTACGTTTTCGCAGTCCGGTTTCTATGTAGGACATAATAATTGATA
>JAITFR010000156.1 GCA_031281255.1 Oscillospiraceae bacterium | reverse complement strand
ACATGTTATAATACATAATAACATACAAAAAACATAAATTGCAAGTAAATGAGACACAAAATATGAAAGAAAATAAAATTAAACCAATTAAATCAATGGGGCAGAACTTTCTTATTGATGCAAATATATGTGATAAAATAGTGAAAAGGTCAGGTCTTAACAGCACTGATAATGTGCTTGAAGTAGGAGCAGGACAAGGTGTGCTGACTACGAGATTAGCAGAAAAAGTGAACCATGTAACAGCAATTGAGCTTGATAAAAGATTAATTAAAGAACTTGAAAATATTTTATTAAAATATAAAAATGTAACACTAATTCAAGAAAACATATTAAAAATAAATATAAAAAAAATAATTGAAGAAAGTTTAAATTTATCAAACTGGCACGTATGTGCAAATCTGCCATACAACATAACAACACCAATTATTACAACATTTATAGAAGCGGATATATTTAAAACAATAACAATAATGATACAAAAAGAAGTAGCAGAGCGAATCTGTGCAAAACCGGGAACACCTGACTACAGTGCATTTACAATTTATACAAATTACCATACAACACCCGAAAAACTATTCGACGTACCACCGGAATGTTTTTCACCAAGACCAAAAGTTATGTCAAGTGTCGTAAAAATGATTGTTCGAGATAAAAAACCATTAAATACAGAAGAAGAAAAACTGTTTTTCAAAATTGTACGAGCAGCATTTGCACAAAGAAGAAAAACACTGGTAAATGCTCTACACGCTGTTTTTGCTGAAAAGTATAACAAAGAAGAAATTATAGAAGCAATCAAAAACTGCGGATTTGACACAAACATCCGCGGCGAAAGATTAAGCATAGAAGACTTTGTGCATCTCTGTAACTACTTGCAAAACATCGTCATTGCGGGCTAGACCCGCAATCCCCTCAATAATACGATGAATTCAGGGGATTCCGCGTCAAGCGCGGAATGACAGTTAATTTACTTGAATCTTGTAACTATTTGTAAACAAATTGTTAAAATCATTGACAAGTTTACATAAGTGTAGTAAAGTTTTCAAACAGAGACAATTAAATTACACTATTTTTCATGTTTACGAGAGGAGCACATGATAATGGCAATAATAAATGAAATAAAATGTGCAAGATGTGACCGCAAATACTCAGGAGTCAGAAGCCGTTGCCCCTATTGTGGCGCACGACGTATTGGACGTGGAAAATATTCTGAGGATTCTGATAATGCAAAAGGCAAGATGCTGATAAGTATAATGATACTTGGCGTGTTTACTATAGCAGCCGGAATACTTCTCTTTACTACTCCGGTGGACGCTGATGCAGTAAAACCCTCTGATGATCCGGCCCTTAGCGTACCGGGCCTTGAAGATGATATCACGAGCTTAACTCCATTTGAACCACCACCTACATCACCACCACCTACAACGCCACCACCACCGCAAGTACAATCTGTGCAGATTTGGGTACCAAACTCACATCAAATTCGTGATGAGTTTACGCTAAACAGTACGCATCCAACAACAGATTTAACAGTTAGAATTGAACCACCGGGTATAGAAGCAGAACAAAACTGGGAACTCAGCAGAGATGATGTTGTTGAAATGACTCCTGTTGTTGGTGGTTATAGATTTACCCGTATAGGGAATGGTGCTGTCACACTAACTGTCACTGTTGGTGATGTTTCTGCATCATGTATTATTCGTGTTGCCGGTGTGGGCTAAAAAAATCTCACGGTATTGATTTTAACAGTGTTAACCTAATCTGGCGAATACACCTTGAATAGTTTTATACAGTTCATTTCTTGAGCAGCCTGTTTCTGTGGCTGCTCTTTTTATAGCATCACGTGTAGTAATTCCATCACTAATATATGATAAAGCAATCTTAACAGCAGTGTTTATCGCATCATCATGTGCAAGTGTTAAATCTGAACCTTCAACAACTAAAACAAACTCACCTCTGGGAGCTACATTGTTAAAATGAGCAATAGCTTCTGAAATAGTTAGAAAAAGTGTTTCCTCGTGAATTTTTGTCAACTCACGAGAGATTGATATTTTTCTGTCACCAAAAATACTAAGCATATCATCAAGTGTTCGTTTTAATTTATGTGGAGCTTCGTAAAAAACCATAGTCCGGTTTTCGTCTTGCAATTGTGTGAGTAAAACCAAACGTTTCTTTTTATCAACAGGTAAAAAACCTTCAAAAATAAAACTTTTTGAGCTTAACCCGGAAAGTGCAAGCCCCGCTATAGCCGCACAAGGACCCGGAATAATAATAGTTTTAATGTTGGATTCTCTACACAATCGCACAAGGTCTTCACCAGGATCACTAATCGCCGGTGTTCCGGCATCAGTTACCAAAGCACAGCTTTCTCCATTTAATAAACGTGAAATGATTTTAAACCCGACTTCATGTTGGTTATGCTCACGATAGCTGATGACTTGCTTTTTAATATTCAAATATGATAAAAGTTTTCGTGTCACACGTGTATCTTCGGCAGCGATAAAATCCGCATCATGCAGTGTTTTCACTGCACGTGCGGATATATCAGACAAATTGCCGATTGGTGTCGCAACCAGAAATAGTGTTCCTGACATTGTAAGAGTTTCTTTACAAAGTACTTACGGGGAGATTGCGTCAACCGGACATGCGCCAACACATGCACCGCAGTCGATACAAGTATCTGCGATGTTATATTGTGCATCTCCTTCTGAGATTGCATCTACCGGACACTCGCTGACACAAGCACCACAACATATACATTCGCTGCTTATTTTATACATACCAACACCTCCAAAAAAATTATCAAAATAATTCTATCACGTATTTTCATAAAAGCAAGAAAAATTAATGATGAAATAAACAAACAAAGTTAATTAGGGAATAGGGAATAGGGAATAGGGAGTAGGGAGTAGAAAGTAGATAATAAAACTCTAAGAAAATGTGAAACTTGTTTCGCTATATGTCCTCTTAAGCAAAGAGGTGTGCCCAAACCGTGTGACGGGGAGCTCGCAGAGGGCGGGTGATTTGAATCTTAATGATGAAATAAACGCATTGAAGTAAAAGCCATTACCATGTTGTATTTATTGCAAGTGTCAATCACATTATCATCTCTGATAGAACCACCGGGCTGAGCAATATATTTTACACCCGAACGTTTTGCTCTCTCTATATTGTCACCAAATGGGAAAAACGCATCACTACCAAGCGAAACTTCTGTAGCATTTAATAACCATTCCTTGCGAGCTTCTCTTGTTAGCACTCTTGGTTGCTCAGTAAATAAGGTTTGCCAAACAGGGTCTTGCAAAACGTCATCATAATCATCAGAAATATATAACTCGATAGTATTATCACGCACAGGTCTTAGAATATCCGATTTAAAAGGTAAATCCAGCACATAAGGGTGCTGTCTCATAAACCAATTATCTGCTTTATTACCTGCCAAACGAGTGCAATGTATACGGCTTTGCTGACCTGCACCAATTCCGATTGCTTGACCATTTTTTACATAACAAACAGAATTTGACTGTGTATATTTAAGAGTGATTAAAGCTATGAGCAAATCATTCTTTGAACTATCAGGTAAAACTTTATTTTCAGTGACAATATTACTTAAAAACGAATCATCAATTTTAAGCTCATTTCGACCTTGTTCAAATGTAATCCCATACACATCTTTTAGCTCGGTTTTTTTAGGAACATAAGCGGAATCGATTTTTACTATACTGTAACCACCCTTACGTTTTGTTTTAAGAATATCCAAAGCAGCGTTAGTATATCCGGGAGCAATAACACCGTCAGAAACCTCAGAAACTAATGCGTTTGCAGTTTCTACATCACAAACATCAGACAAAGCAACCCAGTCACCATAAGAGCAAACCCTGTCAGCGCCACGTGCTCTGACATAAGCAGAAGCAAGAGGTGACAGAGGTTTGTCCTCTGTGAAAAACATCATTTTCTCAACATCGCTTAATGGTAAGCCAATAGCAGCTCCGGCAGGGGATACATGCTTAAATGATGTTGCGGCAGGATGACCGGTTGCATCTTGAAGCTCACGCACCAATTGGTATCCGTTTAACGCATCAAGGAAATTGATAAACCCGGGTTTACCATTTAACACCTCAACAGGCAAATCACCATTTTCTATAAAAATCCTCGCTGGCTTTTGATTAGGATTACACCCATACTTTAATTCAATCTCTTTCATAAATAAACTCCATTCATTTATTGCACCGCCTCATGTAAGCTATTATCTCTGATTTTTTTCCATTCTTCTAGGTCTAAGAGATTTAGTCAAAAAATCATTTAAAACACCTTACAATCGGCTTATATGTAAAAAATTAGATATAATAGCTATCTCTCATTTACATTTATAATAATTTCTTTAACATCATTAGTTTTTATGTACTGTTCTCTTATATATAATGAAACCTTGTTCTCACTGTTTAACGAGTTCCATATATTTTGTGCAAAGTCATTTAAATCCTCAACATTATCTATACTTATTGGTATCGGTTCACCCTCAAAAGAAGGAAGCGGATCACCATCTGTTTTATATGTTGAAATAAAATGCCCAAGACCGGGTGTTGATTTTGAATACTCGTAGAAATAACGCTCACAAACATTTGGATTACCCTCAAGAGCCTTTAAAATCGAGATCATATAACTACCATTTGGCATTGTCACAGCAGA
>JAITFR010000151.1 GCA_031281255.1 Oscillospiraceae bacterium | reverse complement strand
GACCCTGCCCTTCATCAATCATTCTACTTTGTCCTTCTTCTGTAAATGGCGATGCATCATTGGTCACATTAGCAGGAGCTTCAGCATAAATAGCGTCATTTACAGGTAGCGGTGGAGCAAAAAAAAAAAAAAATGCTTTACCTAATGTTTTTTCTTCATTAGAGCTTTCGTCATTTAGTGCGTTCAAATCAACACCCTCATCATTTGTTAGTTCTTCACTAACATCAGTACCTACATCAGCGTTTATAGAACGTGTATCTGTTTTATTATCACTTGTTGTTTCGTATCGTGTGTCCATATCTTCTTACCTCAATCTATTATTATAACGAAATCCTTACTTCCTCTTAAATCCATCAGCAATTATTTTTTTACCACTCTCAGGACGTTCTCTGAGAGTAATCATGAAGTTATATACCCCGACACCGTCCATAAATGGTGCAAGTTTAATTATATCTTTTGCTGAATAACCCTCAATTACAATAGGATTATCTTGCAGATATTCTCTCTTTTCTAACCAATATTCGAGTTCTGAACGTATATCATCATGTTTTTCTAAAGGTGCTACAATCTTCATAGCAACTTCATGTTTTTGTTTTCGCTCATTTACTAAATAATCAACAATCTTATTCATTTTTATACAACTCCTTATTTCTCAGATAATCTGTCTTTGAAGCCTTGTGCATAATCCCTGGCTTCTGCTTCTATCATTTGGTTTTGATAAGCCTCAAAATCATACTCGGGACTTATATAATTGTCAAACGCTTCTTGGTATTCTCCAGCTTTTGGATTGTTGGGGTCATTTGCTATCTGTTCTTGCAAAGCATGCCACATTTCATGAGCAATAGTATCAGCAGCTTCAAGATTATCATCAAGCATATTTTGGTTAATTTCGATTGTGTTTGTATCGGGACTGTAACCACCATAAGAACCATCGGGCATATCATCACGGAAAACAATTTCAGGTGGATTTTCTAGCCCTGTGTCTGCTGTAACAAAATCAGCGAGGTCAGTCATAGATTTTTTTTGTTCGTCTAAGGATAGATCACTCCAGTTTTCAGCTTGAAAATTATCAAGCACTGTATCCATTCCACCATCATTTAAATCTTCACCGATACTATCCGTTTGTCTTTTTGAACTAACATCCACATCAGTATCAGCACCGGCATTTAAGTCAACTCCAACACCTTCTTTTGCGATGCTTTTACTATATTCTGAATCTGCACCGGAAAGACTATCTGTATATTCACTACCAGTAAATTCGTTAGTTGGCACTTCATTAATATGTGCAACCTCTGGCGGGGGACTGACTTCACCGCTATTTTCAGGGTTATACCTGCCTCCGCCATATTCAGAATCATACTCATATCCACTCATATCATTTCACCTCAAATACCCGATAGAGTTTTTTCTACAGTAGCATCGGAGATTTTTATTTTTGTACCATATCTGATACGTCGCAGTAAATGAAGTTCAACACATGCCAGTAAAAGTTGGTCATATTCTTCTTCGTTGAGTTCTTGTTTGATTAATGCTGACATTTGTCTAAAAACATTTCTGACTATACTCGAATCATCACTATCTGGTTTAAAGTTTTTCACAAATATACGTCTTGCTATCTCACGTCCTAAAATACGTTTGTCATAATCACATCCGTCAATACAGTACCTACAAAATGAACATTCTGGATAAGGACGCAGTTTATCTTTTTTATCATTCCAATATGTTGTTAATGATTTAATCCCATCATCAGAGAGAGAAATGCTAATTTTATTAGCTAGCCTATAATCCTCTGTTTTGATTTCTTCAGGTTCGTCGAGTTTACCAAAGAAGAATAAAGCTTCACCCGGTTTTAACTTGGCTAACCTTTGTTCCTGAATATCAGTCATATTTGAGCTGTCTGCAAGAATCTGTTTATCCTGTGCTTCAACTAAACAAAATGCCATTTTAATATCAGTCAGTGCTACAACATCAGTTGTAACCTTACGTGGTGATTGGTCGGCTATGATGATACCTACGCCGTATGAACGTATTTCAGCAAGCATACGTTTGACAAGTCCTTGTGCTATTGCACTTGGATTTGCTTCACCTTCTCCTGCATTTGCATCTGCATCAAGTAAAACGTGAGCTTCTTCTAGGAGAATTACGTTTTTTAAGTCACCCTCTCCTACATAATTACTATTTACATATGCTAGTATTGATAAGAGTAACAACGATATTATTAGTGATTTTTGATCACTGTTTTCTATTGCAGCGAGTTCAATTATTGTTGGCTTTTTGAGTATATCTTCTATTGGTATCGAATGGTAATTGTCAAATAGATTTATTAAACTGTTCAAGCGTACCAATCCTGCACGTCCGATATTTCCTGCATCACCAGTATATCCAATAGCTTCAAACGTTTCCTGAAAACACTTTATAAAATCAGAAATGTTAAAAATCTTACCTTTATTATCATTCGTGTAAGTATCAAGCCAGCGAAAATCAGAATAACAATTGTTTACTGTTTCTTCAAAGATTTTATCAAGCGGTGAAGACATTGATACTGCTGCAGCAAATGCAGTTTTCAAAGTGGATTTATATGTCTCCAATTTAACGTTTTTTGGCAATACAAATGGATTAAATACAAAGGGTGAAATAGTGTTTTTACCCGGTGTGAACACTTGTAAATCCGGTATACTTCGCACTAATGCCCTATATTCATTTTTTGCAGGTTCTATAACCAAAAACGGGATATTATGGTCTTTCCAAAGTCGGTCAAGCAAGCTGACAGAAAAAGTTGTTTTTCCTGAACCTGGTGTACCAACAACAAGCATGTGTTTGGTGAGGTCTTTTAATGTAATACCTATTGTATCTCCGCGCGACGATGACTTTAATGTGCCAATCATAATGTCGCCACCACCGACAACATTATCTGTATATGTGCGACTTATTTTACCTGCTTCATTTACTTCAAGCCCTGCAAAAACAGTGTCACTTCCAACCGGTAGCCGGAAAAACTCTGATGCCTCATTTGCTGTTATAATATATGGTAGGTTATAAAAGGCATTTAAGTCTAAGCCAACATTCCATACTAATGGATTTCTGTCTGTGCCTAGTATGATTTCATGTACAGCCCATGGTAGTGGATAAAAATTATTGTCTTTGTTTACATCATTTGGAGGAAGTGAAATTATGCGAAGTTCACTATTGTTATTCAACTGAGCAAGAACCCTTGTAGCAATAGCATTTGTTTCACTTTGTTTTCCATAAATCAATACATTAAAAACAAATAATGCTGAATTTTTACTTTGAGAGTAGTATTTATACGTTTCCGCATGTTTTTCAGCTAAAGTAAAACTAATACTACTACCTATACTCTGATCTTGAACACCCTTTGATAATGTATCAAGGTGTTGTGTGTTACTATCAATCGCCATTATTTCTTCTTGAGTGTATGTAACAGGTATAAGTTGAAATGATATGGCTGTGTTAGGATGATCAATTAAAGATCTTACTATGCGGCTCATATCATTAGCTGTTTCAGGGATTTTGTCATAAGCGTAACAATATGGCATAAGTTGATTTTGTAACACCTCTAGCCCTTCACTTTTGGCTACTGCTTTGACAGATTCTCCGCTGATTTTTCGAATCTGTGAGATTAAATCATCAGCAATGACATCACGATAATCATATTTACCAAAATCAAGCGTCGCTTTGCATATATGCATAAATGATGATATTGTGTTTTCTATATCCGAATTATTATTGCCAATGACACGGATAATAATATGCAACGATATCGAAGCCTTGTACGGTTGGTTTTTTGCTTCTTGTGTTGACCATAATATTTCTAACGAAACATCTTTACAGTTGTTTGTTGTATTTTTATAGTTTTGGAAAATGTCTGATAATAAACGTGCCATTTCAAGTTTATATTCGATATCGATATTTACAACTTCAGCAAAACGTTTCTGTAAAATTGAAAGGTGAGGTACGGCTGTAATTTCAACCGCACCAAGACCTATAAGCTCATTGTTTGCGAGGGTTGTTATTGAGATGTTTGACATATATTTAACCTTTTGAACTTTATATTTAATTAGTGAGGTTGGTTAGAAGCACAACCAACCTCATTAAATATTAATATTATCTGTTAAAATGCGCTTGGATCACCTGAGACATCGCTGTATATCCCACGAAGTGCTTGTTTTCTGTTTATGAATTGCTTTACGAAATTCTGTTCATACTCTTCAACTCTACTAAAATACTGATGATATGTATTTTCTACTTTTGTCAATTCAGCATAATACGCATTTTTCTTATTAGAACGTTTAACACCACAAATAATAGCTCCAGGTATGAATAAAAATAGAATACAAATCCACATTCCAACTGTTAAACCTGTTGTATCTGGATATGTAATCGAGTTAAGAGCTTGTTCCCTTGCCACAATTTGTTCTTCATGTATTTGTTCACGTTGCTTATCTACCGGTAATCCTTCATTCCAATACCATTTACTACCATCACCATTTACATATATTGAATACTCCTTATCATCATATTTGAACACAATACGATACATTCCTAAAAACACTCGTGTTGTTTCTTTTTGGATATTTGATCCACCGAGAGTCAAACCACTAGTAATCTGTTTAGATATTGCTTCCTCAGCTTTTCTTCTGAGCTCTTTTTCAACAATAGGAACAACGAATTCATTAAAAGCAGCAGTTTGAGGAAGGTTAGAATTTAATGTATCAACATCTGTAGGATAGATTAATTCTTGTATATCAACAAGTTTTTTTGGATCATATTTTCCATAAATTGATTTTATCTGTTTAGCCATATCATTATTACCTGAAACAAAAATAGGTATTCTAACAGAAGCTGTACCACTACTTGCAGCCCAATCAATATGTGTTCTTTCACGAGTTTGTACTCTATCACCAAGATCTACAGTATACGTTTGTGCTCGCTCATTAGCAACTTCATAATTAAATGATTCTGTGCCATTGCAATGAAATATATATGCTGGAATACAATAATGCTCTTCGCGTATAACTTCAACTTTTTCAAATATATCTAATGGTATACAAGCTGAGCGTTGTAAAACTGATACAACAATACTATGTAATTTAGCAGTAGTAGCAGTTAAAGGTACACCGCTTTCAATATTTTCTTTAGCTGCAATTTCTGCATTTTTTATAGCTCTTTCAATAATACATTCAGTTTTACATGATGGACAACGTACTGATGCACTTGAATTAGTAGGAATTTTCAACGAAGACCCACAATTATTACATTTGAAATCACGTACCACAGTAGTTTGTGTATGCTGTGCTGTTTGTACTGTCACACTTCCTCCAGTTTTTGCACCACAACCTGAACAAAAGGCTCCTCCATCTTGATATTTTTTTCCACAACTTGAACAAAACATAAACATTCCCCCTTTATTATTCCATCAGTTCTACTTTAATTATCTCAAAATTATCTCAAAATTGTCTCTTGACTCGTGTGTTACACTACAGATTATAGTGAGTGTATGTGTTTATTTTATTTTACTTCAAAGCTCGTTAACAACTTATGCTTTTTGTAGTCTATCTGCACAAAGTTGATATTCTATTTTTAAGAAAAACAGTTTTTGCAATAAGTGTCTGTTGAGTCATTTCTTGTATTACAATTTTTACATGTCCATTTGTTTTTATTATCTTTAGAAAAATCATTAATCGTTTTTTTAGTAGGACAGTTTTTGCAATATGCGTTTATAGAATTGTTTGTAGTATCACAGTTTTTACATACCCAAAATTCTGCACTCTGCCTAACTGGTTGATTTACTTGTGAAGATACACTTTTTTGTGATGGATCTCCAATTGGTATTTGTGATGGAATATCAAGAGGTGTGTCTATTCCAGTACTACCATCATCTTTTACAAACACGAGCATATTAAAATACTCTACATTGTACTTGAGTCCTAAGCAACCGAGTCCTCCTCCTAATAGCAGACCTATAAAGAACCCTATAGCACTTTCCATAAATATTACACCAGCAACTGCACCTACTATTGCTCCAATGATTGCAGTGAAGTAAACTAGTTTTTTTACAGCTATTTGTTGTATCAAGTGTAGTGACCATCCACCAACAGCTTCTTTGTCAATTATTCGTGCAAATATCTTCACGACGTTTTCATAATGCTGTCCAGTTTGTGCTGTTAATTCGATTGGTCCTGCGACGGTTTTGTATTGTTTCATTTTTTTCTCCTCCTATTATTTTGTTGTTTCTTATTTTCTTTTGACACTACTTATGTTTTGTGGTTGCGTTAAATAGATTCTTAAAAAAGCTTTTTGATTTTTTATCATAATTTCCTTGT
>JAITFR010000147.1 GCA_031281255.1 Oscillospiraceae bacterium | reverse complement strand
CCTGCGGCAATTGCAGCTTTTGCAAGTTGAAGCTTTCGTATATCCGAAGCTGAAATATATACACCCTCACCAACATCAGATTTTGTAAGCCAATATTTGCTGTCTTTAAGTAAACGTCCGGTTTCGTCAACCGCACCGGTGTCAAGCAGCATTGCTAAAGTATCAAGTAGCCCGGATCCGCAAAATCCTTTTGGTTCTCCACCACCAATAACAGATATATTATATTGGTCATTTGATATAAGCCATAAGTGGTCGATTGCACCGTCTTCAGCAATCATTCCTTTATCAATCTCTGCACCCTCAAATGCCGGTCCTGCCGCTGTAGAGCAACATATATAGTCACCTTTATTTTTAAGAACAATTTCTCCGTTTGTACCAACATCAATAAATAACGCAGGCTCCGGTGCAACGTCAATCCCAGCCGCTAAAATCCCTGCTGTTATATCGCCACCAACAAATGCTGATATTGAGGGAGTGTAATAAATCATTGTGTTTTTATTTACAGGCATACCCTCCCACGCAGGCAACATCTGCCCAAACAAGCTTGTTGTTTTATATGGTGATACTCCCATTTTATTTGGTGAGTATCCGACAACCAAGTGCTGCATAACTGTGTTTGCTGCAATGGATAGGCTTTCTATGTCAGTATAGTTTACCTTTGAGGTTTCGCATACTTCTATTATCATTGAAGAAATCTGCTCACGTATTAGTCTTGTTAGTAGCTCGTGACCGTTTTCAATGCAGTATTGAATACGGCTTGTTATATCCGCACCATAAGGTGACTGTGCATTAAGTCTGCTTGCAGTCGCAAGTCTTGTACCTGACTTCATTTCTACAAGATGTACAACAACTGTTGTTGTGCCAATGTCGATTGCAACACCAATTCTACCCAACATCATGATTTTATCTCCTCCCCCTAATTGGATTTAAGCTTCTCCAAAGAGTGCCCAGTTATTACTATGTGTGATTTTTGCATCTACAAAAGAGCCGTATATAGACGGGTCACCAACCAAATGTACAAGCCGACCTCCGTTGGTGCGTGCTTTAAGCGGGTATAGCTCCCCTTTTGCTTCTCCATCTACAAGTACACGGATAGTTTTTCCTATATAAGCTTCATGTTTTTTCTCAGATATTTCGTTTTGTATAGTCACGAGATTTTCAAATCGTTTTTGTTTTTCTTCTGGTGATACTGTATCATCAAGCTTTGCGGCTGGTGTCATCGGGCGTTTTGAGTATATGAATGTAAACATCGCTTCAAATTGTGCCGCTTCAACAAGTTCTAATGTATCGTTGTAGTCTTCTTCCGTTTCTCCGGGATAGCCGATGATAACATCACTTGTAATTACCAGCTCCGGCATAAGCTCCCTTGCATATGCGATTTTATCCAAGTATTCGGCTCTTGTATATCCTCGATTCATTAACTTTAGGATGCGGTCGCTGCCTGATTGAAACGGCAGGTGAATATGTCTTGCTACTTTTTCACTCTCTGCCATAGCTTGGAATAATTCTTTGCTTGCGTCCTTTGGGTGACTTGTCATAAAGCGTATCAAAAACTCACCGGGGATTGCGTTAATGTCCTTGAGGAGATTTGGGAATGTCACATCATTCTGCACTTGATGAAGAATTCCTTGATTATTATCTTCTGTTGAGGGGATTGCGGCTCGGAGGCCGCAATGACGGATAGTTTCAGAGAATTCCGTTGTTAGTGCGGAATGACGATGATTACTTAATCCCCAGGAGTTGACGTTTTGCCCTAAAAGAGTGATGTCTTTGTAACCGCCTTCTACTAAGCCTTTAGCTTCTGTTAAGATTGCTACTTTATCGCGGCTTCTTTCTCTGCCACGCACATAAGGTACGATACAATATGAGCAGAAATTATCGCATCCGTACATAATTGGCAACCATGCTTTGATTTTGCTGTCTCGATGTTTTGGTATATCTTCTACAATCTTGTATTCTTTACTGTCTTCGATAAAAACACGCTTTCTTTCAGTTTTTGCACGTTCAAGAAACTCCGGTAAGCTGTGTATTTCATTTGGTGGAAACACTAGATTTACATGCTCGTAGGATTCTCGTATTTTTTCAACAGTTTCGGGTATTCCTGCAAGGCATCCGCAAAATACGATGATTTTCTTTTTTCTTGGTACTTTTATATGAACAAGCTCTCCAACATTGCCGAGTACACGGTTCTCCGCATTTTGTCTGATTGCACAGGTATTTACAATCGCAACATCAGCTTCAAACTCGTCATAGGTTATCTCATAACCCATTTCGATGAGCATTCCACGAAGCTTTTCGCTGTCCGATTCGTTTAGCTGGCAACCGTAAGTGTCAACATAAGCATACTGTTTTGTATTTGTCATGTGGTTATTATATATGGAAAGTGGTGATTTTTCTATAGGAGAATTGTTAGATCTTGAAATCTCATTGACAAAAGTATATAGAAGTATATAATGGTTTCGAAAGTATATAGAAGTACATAAACTCTAAATAGACTATTAGTTTATTTTAAAGTTGGAAAGAAGCGACTAGAATTATGCTTAAAAGTTATTGGCATTGTTGCTTTTATGGTTTACTATAGGAATTGCAAAGGATTTTAAAGGATTTTAAAGAACAAAAATAATACTTTATATTTTCGCAGATTTTGATATAATACATTCCATGTTAAAGAAAAAAGAAAATAGGAAAAAATCAGGTACAGTGATTGTACCAAATAATCTTCCGGTTCTTCCCACAGAAAATGAAATGAATATTGCTATGATAGCATCAAGTCACTATCATAGTGATGTTGAGTTTATAATACCTATTGATGACTATAAACGGAAATCTGCAGATATATTAATGAATGGTGTAGTGTGGGAAATAAAATGCCCAACAGGAAAGTCGAAATCTACGATTCAGAACCAATTCCGCAAAGGATCAAAACAGTCGGTCAATCTCATCTTAGATTCACGTCATACAAAGCTAAAATATGAAATCATAGAAAAAAGGGTTTTAGTGGAGTTGCGAAATCGTCCTTATTTGAAAAAGGTAATTTTAATAGATAAATTTGCTAAAATAGTTGAAATCCGAATTTAAGTATGGTAGAATTAAGAATGTAGGGAGACCGGGCTGACCTGTATGGACGGTCAAAGGAGTACCCTACACAACGAGAAGGCATTTGATGTAACTCCATCAGGTGTCTTTTTTCAACATCACAAAATTAAAACCTGAGAAAATACTTGCATATTATTTTATCATAATATATACTAATATAAGGAAACGAAAGTGCCTCGCCAAGGTGTTGACAAGTCAACACCCCGGACGTTTGATAACAACGTCTTGGTTTTCGGCGGCAGCCGTGGAGTGCTAGGAACACCCCACGACCTGTATACATACAGTATCTATGTACACAATTGCATAAAGCAACACCATGCCGTTTATTATATGCTTATTCTTGTTAATCTGCAAGAACTTCATATCGGCAGTGTGGCACTAAGTGTGCTGTGTATGTAATCGCTCGAAAGAGCAGAAGTAATACACGGCATTTTTCGTTTCCGAGAATATGAAAATATGAGGAAACAAAAAGATGAAAAAGAGAGTAATAGCAATAATATTAGGGATTGTGATGGTTATTACTTTAGTAGCTTGCAATCTGTTTGAGAGCGGAAGTAGTGGTGATGCAGATAGCTCACCAGTACCAACAGGTTCAGCAGACTCATCTCCGACACCCACGCCGGAAGCGACTCCGGACCCTATTATACCAAACCTACCTGATATAGACGAATTAAGAACAGGTGACCTTATACATTTCGCAGGCATATTTTGGCAAGTACTAGCTCTTGAAGCTGATAGAGCGTTAATTATTACAGAAGATGTTATTGAACGAAGAGCCTACCACGTAGATGGTGGTGAAATAACGTGGGAGTTTAGTTCTATTCGCAATTACTTAAATAATGAGTTCTTAAATAATTTCAATCTTGCCGACCAAAACAGAATACTAGAGACAAATGTTATTAACAGCAATAATCCGGAACATGGAACCCTCGGCGGTAATGATACAGAAGACAAGATATTTTTATTAAGTATTGATGAAGCGTTAACATATTTTGTTGATAATTCAGAAAGAATAGCTCTCAACTCTAACGGAGTAACAAACGGGTGGTGGCTTCGATCGCCGAGCGGTGGTGGTAATATTGTCGCTGGTGTCCTTGGTGATGGCCGTGTCGGCTTAGGTGGTTATGGTGTCAGCAATTATTATAGTGGTGGTGTTCGCCCCGCTTTGTGGTTAAGTATACAGCCCTAAAGGAGTAATTGCACCTATGTTTTGTACGTCATGTGGTTATGAAAAAATATTCGGAAATATGTTTTGTGAAAAATGCGGTGTTAGATTTGAGCAGGAGTATAACACTGCACCTCAACACGAGGAAATTACACAAGTAGACTGTGGTTTATTCTTCAACATGATAGTTGAGTTCGTTTCGCTGTAAGATATTTATTTGTGTAGTAATGTCACAACCGCTTGCAAACACGAAACTTTTACGTTTGACTAGCATTTGACAAATATGAAAAATAAGCTTCGAGTGTTTTGAGTCATAATTGATTATAAATTAGCAGGTAAAGACAAACTTTCTACCTCCGATTTGATTTTCACGCACATACCACATTACAAACTTGCACAAAAATCAAGTGTGTTTAAGCAAATCTTATTCCGTTACACTTCATACTTCAACTTTAATTCATTTTATGATAAAATCTTAATATGAATTAAGGGGGTTTAAAAGTATGGTTAATCATGATATTCGCTGGCAACAGCGATTTGATAATTTTTCAAAATCTTGTGATTTATTATCAGAAATAAGCAATTATGAATTTGAAAGCACAATCCCTATAATCCGTGAGGGATTTGTTCAAAGATTTGAAATTGCCTTCGACTTAGCGTGGAAAACTCTCAAGGATTATATGGAATATCTAGGACACGAGCTGCAACCATCACCACGACCTGTTATTAAGGAAGCATTTGCAATAGGTCTTATAAAAGATGGACAAATCTTTATTGATATGCTTGATGCTCGCAATTTGATTTCGCACAATTATAACGAAGAAACATTTAACAAAATATTTTTGCAAATTAAATGCGAATTTGAACCTGCTCTACAAAAGCTCTGTGAGCTTTTTAAGGAGAAATTAACGTGAAGTTCGGACTATCAGAAAAACAAATAATTGAGATTTCTAAACTGTTGAGTAATGAGGGTGTTTCAAAGGCAGTTATTTTCGGTTCACGAGCAAAAGGTAACTACCGAGACAATTCAGATATAGACATCGCTGTTTGGGGAGAGGGACTAAATATCAGTAAAATTTCAGCAGAGCTTGACGAACTCTCAATGCCATACAAGTTCGATTTAGTTGATTATGTTAAAATCACTAAAGTTGCATTATTGGAACATATTGACAGAGTTGGGGAGATTTTTTGTGAAAAGATTTAGTTTTTTGAATAATAACATGCAGAGTAGCATAATATGATTTTTCTTGAACAGTACTAAAAAAAGTGGTAAAATCATATTTACTTAAGAAAAGGAAAATAGTATGAAAAATCTGGTTATTGACCTTCGTGTTGTTAGAAACAATCTTCGTGCGATAAAAGATCGTGCTGAGGGTGTGCATGTTTTTTGTGATTTAAGTGCAAATGCAGGCGGTATGGGTCTGCTTGTTGTTGCGAAGTTTCTTAAAGATGAGGGTATTCGCAACTTTGTTGTTTCCGACCCTGAGGATGCTAAGCTTCTTCGTGAAAGCGGATTTACAAAAGAACGAATTATGATGCTCCGTAGTACCGCCGACCCGAACGAAATTGCCGCACTTTTGACTTATGGCGTAATTTGCACAGCCGGTTCGTATGACGCTGCTGTTGCGATAAATGGTATCGCCGAGCAGTATAAAATTGTTGCTGATATTCAGATTATGATTGATACCGGACTTGGTTGTTATGGTTTTCAGCCAACGGAGCTTGATAAGGTTGCCGCAATCTATAACTATATGTCAAGGTTAAATGTTATCGGTACGTTCACAACTTTTTCTGCCTCATGGCGAAGCAAAAAGAAAACATTTGCACAACTAGATAAGTTTAACTTAGCACTCGACAGAATTATTGACAGTGGTTTTGAGCCGGGTGCTGCGCATATAGTTGACTCCGCTGCACTCTTTAAGTACGATATCGAACTAATGGATGCAGTGCGTGTTGATACAGCGCTCACAGGTAGAATCCCGGGCAAAAACATCCCCGAATTGTCAAAGGTTGGTTTTATCGAGGCGGGTCTTGAAGAGGTAGGTTGGCATCCAAAGGGACACACTCTCGGAACAGGGCGTGGTTTTGTTACAAAAGCTCCGACGAAAATTGCTATACTTTCGGTTGGGTATTATCATGGGTTTAGTGTTGACCGATATATCGCAGAAAGCAGTCTTTTTGGTTTCGTTCGTTGGCGTCGCCGTAAGATGTTTGTTCGTGTAAATGGAAGCAAGGCTAAGGTTTTGGGTAGCGTAGGGCTTATGCATACAATGATTGATGTCACAAATATTAACTGCACTGTTGGTGATATTGCTGTTCTTGATGTTGACCCTGTAAATGTTAAAGGTCTACCAATCGAATATCGCTAATTATTATTGTTTTCATATAACGCCTCATGTAAGGTATTTCCTCTGATTTTTTCGCCATTCTTCCGGCAAGCGAAAGATTTAGTCGAAAAAACCATAGAAAACACCTCACAATCGGCGATAGATTAAATTATAATAAATAAAAAATAGGTTTTTAGTTTAAAATGCAAAGAATATTACAATTAGAGCAGCATATCGCAGACCTTATAGCAGCAGGTGAAGTTGTACAACGACCTGCTTCTGTTGTTAAGGAGCTTTTAGAAAACTCAATAGATGCCGGGGCAAGTGTTATCACTGTAGAGATAGCCTCCGGTGGTATGTCATATATACGCATAACTGATGACGGGCACGGCATTTCTCCCGAAGATGTTATGACCGCTTTTTTACGACACGCAACAAGCAAGCTTCGAGATGCAGAAGGTCTTGAAGCTATTGGTACACTTGGATTTCGTGGTGAAGCACTTGCAGCCATTGCCGCTGTTTCCCGAATTGAATTGCATACTCGTGTACAAGGTTCTCTTGAAGGTGTTTGCATAGTTTTAGAGGGTGGTGAGGTTCGGGATATTTCTTCGATTGGATGTCCTGAGGGAACGACTATAATTGTGCGTGACTTGTTTTACAATACACCTGCACGTTTGAAGTTTATGAAAACCGACCGTGCCGAGGGGTCGGCTGTTGCATCAGTTGTACTTAAAGCTGCACTTTCAAGACCGGATGTATCTGTGCGGTTTATAAAAGACGGAAAAACTGAGTATCATACCCCCGGAGATTCTCAGGTTGACTCATGTATTTACAGCCTGTTTGGCAGAGAAATTGAAGCAGGATTTGTTGCGACAGAGTTATCCGATGAAAACATAACAGTGAGCGGATATATTTCAAAGCCAAATGAAGCTCGCGGAAACAGAGGTTATCAATTTTTCTTTGTAAATGGTCGCTCTATACGTTCGTTATTATTGCAAACAGCACTTGAAAATGCTTACAAAAACATTATTCAATCAGGTCGTTTTCCGTCGTGTGTTTTGTATATCACAACTAATCAGGCAAATGTAGATGTTAATGTACACCCTGCAAAAACAGAGGTGAAGTTTTTCTCCGAAAAGCAGATTTATGATGGTGTTTATTATGCAGTTTTGGGTACGTTGGAGAATTTTAGTTCTACTGAGGGGATTGTGGGTCAAGCCCGCAATGACGGAATGCCTCAGGGGATTGCAACGTCTCTTACAGAGACGGGTCAGGTCCGCAATGACGGAAGACTTCAAGGGGTTTCAACGTCTCTTACAGAGACGGGTCAAGCCCGCAATGACGGAATGCCTCAGGGGATTGCGGGTCAGGTCCGCAATGACGGAATGCCTCAGGGGATTGCAACGTCTCTTACAGAGACGGAGCAAGTCTGCAATGACGGAAGACTTCAGGGGATTGCGGGTCACGCCCGCAATGACGGGATAATCCGCAATGATGGGGAAGCTCAAGGAGTTGCAGAGCCAACTTACAAATATCATCAAACCTCTCTCAAATCAAATCAAACTAACAAGCTTTATACCACACCAAATAATACCAATAATCTATATATCGCACCAACTAAAGCAGTTAACTCATACGATACACAAGATGAAAACCTAAACTCACAAATTAACGTACCACCATTGGAAGAAACCTTACAATTTCGGATAATCGGAGAAGCCTTTAATGTTTATATAATCGTTGAATATCAAAACATTGTCTTTTTTATCGATAAACACGCAGCGCACGAACGAATACATTATGACGCACTCCGTAGCGGTACGCATATACCAATGTCCGAAACACTGCTCACCCCTATTATATGTCATTTTGGAAATGAAGATACCACTCTGTTACTTGAAAACACAGAGATACTCGACTTTTTGGGTTTTTCTGCGGAAAGTTTTGGTGAGGATTCTATAGCAATCAGGCATATCCCTGCTGATATAAACATTGCTGATACCGAAGTATTACTTTCTGAGATTTGCACTCTCTTTAAGCTTGGTGGTACAAACGAGCAAGCAAATAAAGACAAAATCTATAAATCTATGGCTTGCAAAGCCGCAATAAAAGCAGGTTGTTTATCTAACATTAAAGAGCTTGAAGCGTTAACAGAGCGTGTTTTATCCGGTGAGGTGACACACTGTCCGCATGGTCGTCCTGTTTTTTACGAGATAACAAAAACTACGCTGGATAAAGGTTTCGGGAGAATGTAAGCAAATGCATAATTCATAATGCATAATGCATAATGATTAAAGGGAATAGGGAATAGGGAATAGATAATTCATAATTCATAATTCATAATGCATAATGACGAGGGATGTTAGATGTTACTTATTTGGAGTGTGGGGTTATTAGTTTGAAAGCATGTAATATGGTGCAAAATGCTGTGATTCCGCAGGTTCTCGTAATAGCCGGGCCGACAGCTACGGGTAAAACAGCGCTGGGTGTGGCTCTGGCAAAGAAAATAAATGGTGAAATTGTCTCTGCTGATTCAATGCAGGTCTACACGCAGATGGATATTGGCACAGCTAAACCCACAAAGACAGAAATGGGTGACATTTTTCATTATATGATAAATATAACACAACCGGACGAGGATTATTCTGTTGCTCGTTATGTAAAGGAAGCGACCGAATGTGTCGATAATATAATAAATAGCGGTAAACAGCCAATAATCGTTGGCGGTACAGGTTTATATATTGATTCATTACTTAAAGGACGAGATTTTTTAGAGCGTGGCGACATGGAGCTTCGTAAGATTTTGGAAAAAAAGTATGATGAAATTGGCGGAGAGTTAATGCTCGTTGAACTAGGCAAAATTGACCCTGTTAGTGCAGAAAGATTGTTTCCAAACGATAAAAAGCGAATAGTCCGCGCGTTAGAAATATACAAACACACAGGTAAACTAATATCAGAGCACGATGCTTTGTCAAAGGAAATACCACCTCGTTATGATGCTATAAAATTTGCTTTGATGTATAATGATAGAAATGTTTTATACGAAAAAATCAACAAACGTGTTGATAACATGATAGAAAACGGACTCATTGACGAGATTAAATCATTATTAGATAGTGGCGTTACCGAAAAACATATTTCAATGCAAGCAATTGGTTATAAGGAAATCGCAAAAGCACTAATAAACAATACGGATTTAGATGAAGCAATTGATAAAGTTAAAATGGAATCAAGGCGATATGCCAAACGTCAGCTAACGTGGTTTAGACGGGATAATGATATAATTTGGATATATTGGGATGATAAACCAAATATCAAGCATGGTATAGACTGTATAGTGGAGAAGCTTTATGAAACGAAGTGATTTTTACATAAGATTAACAACCGGTGTGCTGTTTTTGGCGGTTGCATGTTATTTGGGGTTTTACTTGTACACTGCGTTTGCAAACACTTATGAAACAACCGTTGCAATCAGCTATTCTGTTGAAGAAACGTTAGCAACACAGGGATATATTGTCCGAACAGAAACTGTACTTGATGATTTTGG
>JAITFR010000116.1 GCA_031281255.1 Oscillospiraceae bacterium | reverse complement strand
AAGTCTGGTGCCTTACCGCTTGGCGACACCCCAGCGTTTTGGGGTGAGTAATGGGATTCGAACCCACGACCCCTGGAACCACAATCCAGTGCTCTAACCAACTGAGCTATACTCACCATTTTCATGTTTTACAAGGTGCATTATTAGGTTTGCAAAAACCTAATGTCTTTAGCTTGGAAATTGTAACACACGACAGCTTGATTTGCAATAGTTTTTGTATTATAATCTGTGATTATCACACTGTAGCAGTACCAAACATTTACAAGGGATGGAGCTTTATGTTTACTTTTGAAGATATAAAAAATAATGAAGATATAAACATTTATATAACTAAAGCGGATGAGTCCTTGAGTGCTCTGGGTTTTACGGAGCATAGTTTTTCACATGTTATAAGAACTGCAGAAGATGCCGGATATATCTTAAAAACACTTGGTTATCCTGAGCGCGATGTTGAGCTTGCTAAAATCTCC
Source organism: Oscillospiraceae bacterium (assembly GCA_031281255.1). Lineage (GTDB taxonomy): Bacteria > Bacillota > Clostridia > Oscillospirales > Oscillospiraceae > WRMH01. The sequence goes on along the minus strand of JAITFR010000116.1, from coordinate 15,885 downwards.
GGCTATTTACATGATATTGGCAACTTAGTAAATCGTGATAATCACTCACTATCCGGTGCTGTAATGGCGTTTCGTATTTTAGATCATATAGGTTTTGATGCTGCTGAAATAGCGACTATCACAACAGCAATCGGAAATCATGATGAAAATACAGGTGTTCCGGTAAATCACGTTTGTGCGGCACTTATTCTAGCGGATAAATCGGATGTGCGAAGGTCACGTGTGCGAAATACAGATATTCCAAGTTTTGATATTCATGACAGGGTCAATTACTCGGTCAGAAAGTCAATCTTGAAGATAAACGAAGAACGCACTTTGGTTAAATTAAAACTAACTGTTGATACAAAGTATAGCTCTGTTATGGATTATTTTGAGATATTCTTAGGGCGAATGATTATGTGCCGCAAAGCTGCTGAACGCTTAGGTCTTGAGTTTAAGTTGATAATAAATGAGCAGCAGTTGATTTGAATTAATAATGAATAGTTAATAATTAATAATGAACTAAACTTTCCGCGTGTTCGTCTAATTATTAATTATTAATTAACGTATCTATCCATTGTACTTTAATAACATCATTGTTATATCGTCAGCTTGTGGTGCTTCACCTGCAAAAGCATCGATTTTTTCTATGATAAAGTCACCGAACTCATTTGGTTTAGCATAAGTACATTCATTTGCAACTTCCAACAGATATGGGTCACCAAATAGGTCATTGTCAATGTTGTGTGCTTCTGTTACACCATCAGTATATAGGAACAATTCATCACCTTGGTTTAAAGTTATCTCACCTTCTGTAAATGGCATACCTTCCATACCTGCAAGTACAAAATCAACCTCTGTTTCGAGCCATTCAAACTTGTCTTTCTTTTTTATTAATGGGAAATTATGCCCTGCATTAACAAATTTAAATCTACCTGTTGATATTTGCAGATAACCTAAAAATGCTGTAACAAACATCTCTGCATCATTATTTTCACATAATAAATCATTAGAAATATCAAAAACTTCTTTTGGTGACATTCCACTCATAGCATTTGTTTTAATCAATGTTTTTGCAACAACCATAAATAGTGCTGCCGGTATACCTTTGCCGGAAACGTCTGCCATAACAACCGCTAGTGTATCTTCGTCGATAAAGAAGAAATCATAGAAGTCACCACCAACCTCTTTTGCCGGACGCATTGAGGCATATAGTTCAAGTTCTTTTTGTTGAGGGAAATTTTTCGGCAGCATACTGGCTTGTATTTGAGTTGCGACACTAAGCTCTGCACCAATACGTTCTTTTTCAGCAGTGATTATTGTTATGTTCTTGATGTACTCAATCATGTCCATTGTCATTTTTTCAATGCTTTCAGACAGTGTCTCCAGTTCATCTTTAGATTTTATAGTGCTAATAATAGCTTTTAACTCTTCATCAGTCTCTTGATTTACGAAATTATTTGCACTTTCTGATAGGCGTTGTATTGGTAATGTAACTTTTTTGCGTATGTATAGAATCATAAAGAATACGCAGATGGATATGATGATAATTGCACCCAAAAGAACAGTTACAACATAGACTTGTATTGTGGAATCTATGTCATACATGTTTATTTCTGATGCGAGTATGCCAATAATGTTACCATTGTCATCTCTAATAGCATAAAATGCACCCATCATATGGCCATAATCAGTATCTGTTGGAATAATCCAGATTCTATCGTCAGGATTATTTATCATTTCGTTTAACTCATATGGTAATGGGTCAACAGAGTTCAGTGTGACAATTTTTTCATCCTCACCCAACATTTCAACTTCACGCTGAGTGTATGCATTAATAAAGTACACCATCATATTATCTCGAATTGCAAAAAAATACAGGAAAGTTATACCCTGCGTTTCTTTGATAGTGTTAAATGCAACCTGTGTGTTGTTGTACTGTTGGCTTCGTTCTCCTGTTTCAAGAACTTCCACCATATCGTCCACATCTATATAAGCGTATGCCAAACGCAAAACAGCTACAGCAAACTCTTCATAACGAGTCATTGTTGTGTCCATGTATGTGCTATAGCCTATCAAGCCGATAGCAGACCCTAAGATAATTGAGAACAGACAAACCAGTATAATAAGCTTACGGCTTAAACCTCTAAACATGCGAGTGACCTCTTACCTTTTTTATAAAGACATATGTTGCAATCGTCAACATTCCAACTCCTGTTATTATACTTAAAATAATGAGTATAACAACTCCACGTTGTCCTGATAGAATATGTGTTAATCCACGCATATTGTATAACGGCCCGGTTTCTTCCGGTTCTGAACTAATTGGTTGTGTGCGTGTTGGACCATCATTAACAGAGCTGTTACCCGGAATGGTGGAGTTTACCACAGGAGGTGGTGCGATATCGGTTAGTTCGGGGAGTGCGGTAATTGAATTAGAACTATTTGATACTTGAGTTCTTGAAACCTCTTGCAGTGGTGGTGCTGCAACCAGGAAGTAGTTAGAAAATTGTGATAAACGTATTGTTATATTGCCATTTTCGTCAACTACTATATCATCATCTATTAGTAAAAATACGACCGAACCATCAGGGTTTTGGTGAATTCCGAAAAACACAAATCTCATACCTTCGACACGAAACTCTTCAGGTACAGCAAATGTTATATACACAGCACCATGACCAAGATCTGTAATCTTATTACCTGCGTAATCTATGGATATATCAAAAGCAAGTATTGCTACGTTATCCATATCAAAGTTTTCTGTTTTTAGTGACTCAAATACTGATTCTATTGCAGCTATTACTTCTTCAGAACCTGCATTACTTATCAATTGTTCAAGAATATCATCAATTTCATTTGGTAATTCTGAAATTTGCACAGTTAGTGAATCCATATCTTCAACGATTATTTCGTTTCCTGAAGAATCAATAATTACTGATCCCTCATCAACTGTAGTTGAAATTGACTCTACAGAAACATCACTGATAGTTTCGATAATAACATTATCTTCTTCAACAACATTAAACACTATTGGAGGAATTCTTCTGGTCTCAATGATATTACAGTTTGCACATGTTCTGGATTCTTGTCCTGCAACACCTACAGCCGGCTCAATAGTTATAACCCATCTGTTAAATGAATGTCCTGTTGCCGGAAGAGTTCTGCTTTCTATTTGGTTGCATAAACTGCATGTGCGTATTTGTGTACGGTCTGTTATACATTGATTAATATTAGTATCACCAACTGCAAATATTGGACCTGTATCAACCCAGTTACTCCATGATGTTCCATGAGTGCACTCGACCCATTTTGCATAAAATGTTCTGCTGTCTGTTAGGTTTATTATAGGGAATGGTGGTGCATTAAGAGAAAAATCAGCATTAGTAAACCATCCGTCAAAGATGAAGCCGGGTTTTACCATCATTGTTGGAGCTTGAATTGTACCAAACTGTGGAACAATAGTTTGTAACTGTGCCGGAGTTCCTCCGTCTGAGTTCCATGTGACTCTTTGATAAACTCCATTAAACACACCATCTCCAAGTATGTTGCCGTTGTTTATTAATATACCGTTGTTTGCAACCGTAAATGTACCGTTGTTGATTAAATTAATTTCATTATCAATAGTTAAACTAGCACCCTGATTGATTGATAAAGAGCCTCCGTCTATGATAATAAGATCACCTGTTATAGTAGGATTCCCACTTTCAATTGTTGTTAATGTATCAATGCTGGTCACATCAAGAATTGGTGTGCCACTAATTACAAGAGTACCGGAACCACCAATAGCAGCACCCATTGCACCACCTATTGCAGAAACTTTCCCACTATTTATAATAAGTGTTCCATTTTGAGTGTTAATACCGTAACCATAGGGTGCAGACCATAAGTCATTAATAGTGTTATTATTATTTGCAACATTTAGATGTCCTCCACCAACACTATCCATTATTATAAATGTAACACCACTTGCCAATTCTATGCAGTTTCCTTTGCCTATTGTTGGGTCACTTGGATTATCAATAGTTATTTCTAACTCAAATCCTGCTAGATCAAGTGTTAAGTCACGTTCAATTGTAAGCTGTAATTTTAATCCATCATCTTGGTGTATACTATTATCAGATATATCTCCCGCTAGTTTAATTGCATCTCCATATTCAATAGCTCCGGCAATTGAAACAGCGTATCTTAGTCTTTCTTCATTGAATATTGGTCTAAAAATAGTACCATTTCCTAAATTATTAACTACATTAGTATCTGGATAATTTTGAATTACTCCATAGCTTATAATCGTTCCATAGTTGTTTATAGTACCATAATTGTGTAAAAATATATCTCTGGTTATTGTTAATGTTCTACCTTCTGCAATAGTTAAAGTACTATCCGTATCTATTTCAATAACCCTTTGTAAAATCACATCTCCATGTAATATGCCTGTGTTTCCATTAAAAAATATACCATTTATTAAGTTGCCATCTATATTTGCGTTTACTGCTGTTGCAAATAATACACCATTACCGTTCATGATAAGATTTTCACAATTAATCGCATTAGCAGCACTTCCACCTGCAACTCTTACCTCTCCACCATTTATTATAACATTTCCACTAGTATCGATGCCGGCAGCACCACTTCCACCTGTTGTAAACACATAACCACCATTAATAGTAACTGCAACATTATCACCACCAATAGCAATACCACCACTAGTCACAGTTAATTCTCCACCATTAATTGTTATTGATTTTAAGCTACCTCCGATACCAAATCCACCAGAATCACCGGAACCGTTTACTTTAATATTTCCATTGTTAATAATAAGATCTCCACTACCAGCAATACCGGCAGAATTAGTTGCAGGACCGGGAGCACTAACTGTAAGTTCTCCTGTGCCGGTTATAGTCAGTGACGCACTTTCATTTACATAAATCCCTGCACCATAATCACCTGTAACACTAAGAAAACTTTCGCTAAAAGCACCACCTTCCAATACTATAGTAACATTTGAGCCTATTCCTAATTCAATAGGCTTATTTGCGTTGATATCGGTAGCATCTAATGTAATTGTTGCTGATGCCCCTTCAACAACAACAACCTGCATCCCAACCGGTGCGGTACCCCTTAGTGTAACATTTGCACCATTTAATATTGTTATAACATTATTCTCAAAAGTCCAACCGGTACCACTTGCAGTAATATTGTTTAATTGAATTATTTCATTAGCTTTTACTTGCATCGGTAAAAACAAAAATCCTGCGGTTAATATTATTGTTGCCGCAGTTATTGCTAACATAATTCTTTTTTTAATAGTCATAATTTTATATCTCCCGACTCCTAATCCTTAGGTTATCTCGGAACTTGCCCTTTTGCTGCTTTAATTTCTTTTTTATTTTCATACATTCTATCATCAGCAAGCTGTAAAACCTCACTATGACTAAAACCTATATCTCCGAAAGCATACCCTGCTGATACTGAGCAGGTGATACCATCATCTAAAGTGTTAAGTTTGGCAAGTTCTTCCCGCCATTTTATCATAACCTTTTCAATATCATCTTCCTTACAATTTATCATAACTGTTGCAAACTCGTCTCCGCCAATCCTATATGTTTGAACAGTTGGACTGGTAAAGCTCATAAAACTTTCCGCTGCTTTTTGAATGAGTGCATCACCGGCATTATGCCCTTTTGTATCGTTGTACATTTTTAAATCATTTACGTCAAAGAAAATTATGCCGATTGTTTTAGCACGGTTTTCAATATCGTCCATTAAATCGCGAAACTTATTACTACTAGGTAGTCCTGTGAGTGCATCAAGTTCAAATCGTTCAAGCAGTCTGCGATAATAATTTATAGATTCCGTTGCTTCTTTAAGCAAAAATAAAACATCTTCACTTTCAGATGCAAGTTCTTCTAAAAACTCATTTAATGCATCGCTCATAGCTATACACCTACAACATTTAATACTTTAGAAAACCCTGTAAGTTTAAAGACTTCCATAATACCATCGGAAACGTTTATTATTCTCATTTTTACATCTTTATTTTTTGCTGATTTTTCACCAATTAATAAAACACGAAGACCTGCTGATGAAACATATTTAAGATCCATAAAATCAAGGTCAACATTTTGAGCGGCAGATATTGGTTCAGCAATTGCTTGCTGCAATGTTGGAGCAGTTATCGAATCCAGTCTACCCTCGAGAACTAAAACAACCTTGTTTTCAGACTCTACATTTGTTGCTGTTATGTTCATAATTTTACCTCCAACAAGCTTTTGCATACATCATTTATGTTACTAGTTTTTTATAGAGAAGTCAAGATAAAGCGTTTATTCTGCTAAAAAAACGCAAAAATTAGCAGAAATACCTTGTTAGTGACGAAAATAAAAGCAAAGTCTGAACTGTTACATTTTATCGTAGAAAGATTTACTCTACAACTCTTTTTGTCTTGACAAAATACCTTATAAAATGGCATAATTAGCAAGCTGATGAACGTAAAGCTTCATCAAATATTTCAAAATATAAATAGCAAAAAGGAGTTATTATCATGGATTGTAAACACAAGTTTTTTAGATGCGAACTCTGCGGAAACATGGTTGGACTTATTGAGGACAAAGGAAATCCCATAGTGTGCTGTGGTGCTAAAATGACACAGTTAATCCCAAATACAGTTGAAGCCAGCACAGAAAAACACATCCCGGAATTTGAAATAACTGGAAGTGTTATGAATGTGCAAGTCGGAAGTGTTCCACACCCGATGGAAGAAGCGCATCATATCAACTTTATCTATGTTGCATCAGAGCATGGTGGACAAAGAAAATGCTTAAAAATCGGTTCAGAACCAAAAGCTATCTTCTGCTTTGCCGATGATAAACCGGTTGCAGTATATGCATACTGTAACTTACATGGTCTGTGGGTAAAAGACGTTTAGTTTTTGTCTTTGTGTTGTAATACATTAGTTTTAAAAACCCATTTTTGTTGTATATGATAGCTTATACAGAACAAGATAGTGTCAACAATAACCTTTTGGAAGGTTACAAAACCAAGCTGATGTACATATCGGGAGAGAAACCACACAAGTGTTGCAGATATTAACATTTGCACCACTACTAACGAGTAATATCGTATTAGACTTCCTGTGTAGTTATTCTTTCTGCGAAACACAATCCATCTGTTGTAGCTAAAGTTAAAAAATGATGATATAGCACGAGCGATTGCTGTACAAGTGAAGATTCCAACAGCTCCGAAACTGTTAGGGTGTAACGATAAAATCAACCAGAAAATACCTATATCAATGCCAAAAGATGCTACTCCACCCATAGAATATATAAAGATTCTGGTAAAAATAGCAAATGAATCAGCAAACGGTCTATAATGTGAACGTTCGTTAGAACCTTCCTCGTAGACCGTTTCTATTTCTACTTCGATAAACTTTATGCCTTGTTGCTCTGCTTCTATAAGCATATTTGTTTCGTATTCAAAACGATTGCCACGTATTTCAAGCATCAATGGGATATTTTCTACACGAATACCACGAAGTCCGGTTTGTGTGTCTCTAATGTTAATACCATAAAGTAGTTTAAATACTCTGGCTGTGAGCCTGTTACCAAAGGAATTACGCTTTGGAACATTGTCGCTTTTAAAATCACGCACACCTAAAACTAGCGAGTTTTCAACACTTGCCAGAATATTTGCACAGCGGATTATGTCCTTGCTTTTGTGTTGACCGTCGGAGTCAGCAGTGACAACGCCGAGTTTATTTGGGCGATTTTCAGAGAAATACTTAAACGCAGTTTTTAAAGCTTTACCTTTTCCTTGATTTTCGGGATGAGCTAAAACTGTACACTCGGGAAACTCTTTGATTTTATCAAACTGTTCCTTTGTTTCATTTTTACTACCATCATCAACAACAATAATATCAGTAACACCATCACTTATTAAATCTGTAACTGTTGTTATTAATCTATCTGTTGGATTAAAAGACGGTATAATAATAGACACATTGTCAATGCGAGAGTTCATTAAAAAGAGCTGTCCTTTCTGTGTATCTTCATATGATTTTTTAGTATTGATGTTTTGATAAGTTTAACAGATTTTAGTAGAGTTTTGTATATAAATAAACAAAAATACAATGCTGATATACGTGTTAGATTATCTTCATACTTATTACTTGCCAGTTTGTGCCTGTTAGTTTATACAAAACTTCATATTTTATTTTTACTTCGCGAACTTCGTATAAAGTTCTGTTTGTAGCTTCATAAGATATTTCGCAAGAGAAGAAATCTTCACCATAAGCTTTAAAGTTTGTTATTTCCATTTCTTTTATTGAAAAAGATGTTGGTTGCCAAGAGCGGTCGCTTGATCTTGCAAACACTGTACGTCTATACAAATCACTACTACGACTCATTCCAAATAATCCACCCTCGCCAAGTGCGGTATAGCTTATAAATGAGCGAATAAAACGCTCTGCATCAGCTTGGTGCTGTATTTTTAAGTCATCACAAAACGGTTCTACAAATAGCATTGTACCATCTTCAGCAATTTGTGGAGTCTTGATTAAACCTTGTGAATTAACAGCTTTTATCACAGGCTCAAGATAAAGTTCCTCTAATTTTACATTATATGTGTGGAAAAGCACAGGTGACTCGTCAAGCTCCACAAATCCTTCAAGTATTGACGGCATTTGTGTATCTACTATATTTTGACTTAGTATTGGTAAATCATTTATATATACTACTATGCTATTTTCTGCAGTAATAGTATATTCTCTGTCAAACGGTCTTGTTATTGGAAATAAAAACTCACTTCCGTCCGAAAATAAAGGTTCGGTAAACTCTCCGTTATACTCAACAACATTTACAAAAGCTTCACCATAAATGCTTTCAATGAGATATGTTGCTCCATATTCATAGTCACAGTCAATACGATACTCCTCTGTGACAGGAATACCATTAAGTTCAACATACGCATTAACCGAAGCGGTTATAGTGATACTCCTGCACAAATCCTCAATGAATGATTCAAAGAAATCCTTTGAATCTGCTTCCCATACATAAAATCCAAATCCTGTGTTAATTGTTGGAACAAAACGTGCCAAACCTATATCCTTTGATCCTGCTCTAATAAGATAAACCGGAGCTTCATCTGTGGCTTCATCAGTTTTTAACCGGAAGTTATATGTCACATCTTTAATGCTTGATGCATACAACTCTTGCGGTACAATACCACCACTTTCAAACTTGGTGGTTCTTGGTAATAATGCGCTTGCCACTTGATCCATCCAGAAATCATAATCAACATTTTTTTCCATATAGTGTAGAACATGTTCTATTCGAGATTCCTCATAAGCGTCAAGAAAATTATATAAAACAAATGTTCCAATACATACAAAGATTAATAAGATAATAAGAGAAAGTAATATCTTTCTAAAAAAAGTCATTTCGAATCTTTTTGTTTTCTTAGCCTCTTTCACTGTCTAAATCCCTTACTAGAAATGCTGTTGGTAGATGTCTAGGTCCTGCAATTGAAGCACTTCTGTTGATTTCTTCGCCATAATAATACATTAGTGTTGATGAACCGCCATCGAGGTTATATGCATTTACTGCATCAAAGTCCAGCATAACCTCAATAATATCATCCCATGAAGCTCCAAGACTATCAATTTGTCTACCTTCTATTACTAAAAGCAACATTGCACCATCTGCTCGCTGACCAATAGATGTGCGAGGATTAAGTCCGCTACGTCTAAGTGCATTATTATTTACTACACCATTAGATATTAGTGTTGGTCCAAAAGCCGCTGAATATCTGATGTTTTTTTCTCTTGCTTCTGCCGGGCTCATAAAACCAACGTGTAAAATACCATCCTCATCAATAGCCGCTATATCAACACGTCCTGAACCGGCTCCCCACCGCAACTCGCCTTTATCAAATACAAACCCATCAGGTATACCACCGCCACCAACTCCGCCGGGATCATCAAAACCACCACCATTAATACCTGCAACAGCTCCAGTATCTTCAATCATATCAACAAGCTTACGTCCATATCCACCAAAGCTTCGTGGTGTCCCTAAAAATACACGAGTTGGGTCACGAACAACAATCATATACCCTTTATATCCGTTTCTGAAAACTTCATGAAACTCCATGTCTTCGTACTCGTCTTCTTGAATGTTGTCTGAATCTTGAATATTACCATCATCATCTGATATACCAAGTATTTGATTGCGATTTGGTCTTTGCGGGTTAATTGTTATCAATGATGTATCTGTTGCTTCTTCAAGACTACCATCGTTTTCTGAAAAATCTCTAATATAGTCAATTTCTGCTTGTGATAGATAAATATTTGCAAGCCATCCAATAGCACTGGTTTCTGTCACAGTCATAACAAATAAACGCTGTGCTGTTGGTGATGGGCCTTTTGCTAATGCCCACATACCTGCTAACAAAGCAATAGCAGTAACAACTACAACAAGAAGTACTATAGTAAAAAACTTACCTATTACTCTTTTTGCTTTTTGAATTTTATTACTTTTTTGTTTTTTCGTCTTTGCACGTTCCATAAAGTCGATTATAGCAGAAATACGTATTTATGGGAATAGATAATTGTGTGTGGGTTATCTGTTGAAGATTTTTAATTCAGAAACTCTTTCTGCTATTAAATCAAAATCTCTATCATTGTGTAAAAGCGGGATATCGAAATAGATAGCAGTATAAGCTATCAATATATCAATTGTGTTACGAACAGTCAAACCTTGGCGTCTTAATGTAAAACAAAGTTTTGATGATTGTGTATATGTTTCAACTGTATTTGGCAATGAAAAGATTTTTTGAGTTGAAAAATAGTCGTAGAGTTTTTTAAACTCGATTTCAGATTTTGCACCTTGTAATATCTCATGATAAGTAAAAATAGATATTCCATATGGTGTTTTTGTATAATGAAGTCGATCCAATAACAGGGTTTTTTCAGTTTCGATTTTTCTCAATTTATCAATCAATACAGAGGTATCAATCAAAATCATTAATATTACCTCCACGCATAGCTTTGTAGTCATAATTTTCTGCTATCAAACTTTCTCCACTGTCAAATAAATCATACAGGTCTTTTTGTTCATGTCTCTCTACTAATTCCTTTAAAGCAAAAGAAATAATTTCTTTTTTTGTTTTTTCATTAAATATCTTAACTGCTCTTTCTAATAAGTTTTCATCTAAATCAACAGTTGTTTTTATCATTATATACTCCTCATTGCTATAATATTCCGATAGAAATATTATAGCAATATATAAATATTCTGTCAAGAATATTTATTTGGATTATTGTTCCCCGACAACGATAATTTACATAACTACTTTTGTAATAGCTAGTTTTATGCTATAATAGCATTATGAAATCTACTAAGTCTCTTTTACCGTTATTTATAGCTACAGTTTTACTAGTGCTTATGATAGTAATTGCATTACTATTCAATCTGTTTTATGTAGTTGATGAACCTGATGATTTTGTAGTAGTAACTGCAACACCAACTGCAATACCAATAATCACTCCAACGCCGACGCCGACGCCGACACCGACGCTAACCCCAACTCCCACACCAAGCCCAACACCAACTCCTGCACCAACTCCACCACCAATTGCAGATAATATTACAGACTTAATAATAGTAACTCTCTCAAACGGACGAGCCGGCTCACTACTCACAGATGGAAATTATGCAACCTCACTCTCATTAAACGGAGACACGACAATAACAATTGAAGCAGAAGTAATAATCTATTCGCTTTATATTATATGGGGACAAATACCCGATGTTTGGTATACATCGACTGCTTACTATGAAGAGAGCTTTGGTTATAATGGATTTATCCACGAGTATGTCACTTTAACCAATCCGTCAAATTTACTTGAAATTACATTTTTAGCAGATACTATTATAATATGCGAAATATATGCATTTACAGAAGGAACACCACCGGAATGGGTGCAAGTATGGGAGCCTCCACACGAAAAAGCAGATATTGCTATTTTTCCAACACATGCCGATGATGAACATTTGTTTTTTGTTGGTATTTTGCCATATTATGCAGGTGAGCTTGGTCTAAATGTACAGGTTATTTATATGAACAGTCACTGGCTTCAACCACCAAGACCGCACGAGTTGTTAAATGGTTTATGGGCGGTAGGTGTGAGGCATTATCCTGTGATAAGTGATTTTCGAGATCGATATGCCGGGTCATTACAAGCCGCACGAGATATTTATGGTATGAATAATTTTGTGAACTTTCAGGTTGAGCAACTCAGGCGTTTTAAACCACTTGTTGCTGTTGGGCATGATTTACGTGGTGAGTATGGTCATGGTACTCATATGTTAAGTGCACACGCTCTTAGAGAAGCTGTTGAAAGAGCAAGTGAAAGTGATTATCATGTAAACTCATTTGAAAAATATGGTATCTGGGATACACCAAAGCTGTATTTACATCTTTATCAGAAAAATATTGTGACAATGGATTGGAGTATACCACTTAATTTCTTTGATGGTCTCACAGCTCTGGAAATGGCAGAAATAGGGTTTTCAAAGCATATAAGTCAGCAAAATACTAGTTTTAGAGTGCCACAAACCGGACCAACCGGCTTTAACTTTGGTCTTGTACGTTCATTAGTTGGAGATGATATTGTAGGTGGTTGCTTAATGGAAAATATATGGTAAAAAAGTAGTTGTTGATATGAGGATTATCGAAAGTGGATAGTGGTGCGTTTCACATCTCTATCACTAATCCCACAGGGCAGTGGTCGCTGCCATAGATTTCAGGGAGAATGAACGCATCTTTGACCTTATCGGTTAATCGGTTGCTGCCTATGAAATAGTCGATACGCCAGCCTGTGTTTCTTTCTCTGGCTTTGAACATATATGACCACCATGTATATGCATCTGTTTTATCAGGATATAAATGTCTAAAATAATCAGTAAAACCGGCGTTTAACAACTCGGTGAACTTATTACGTTCTTCGATTGAAAATCCTGCACTTTTTGTATTAGTTTTTGGGTTTTTAAGGTCAATCTCTGTGTGTGCAACATTTAAGTCACCACATATTATCACAGGTTTACTTTTATCAAGGCTTGTTACATATTCTCTAAAAGTATCTTCCCACTTCATACGATACTCAAGACGGCGAAGCTCCTCTTGTGAGTTTGGTGTATACACATTAACCAGATAAAAGTTTTCAAATTCAAGTGTTATCATACGCCCTTCACTGTCATGCTCAGCAATGTCCATACCGTTAAATACCGCAAGTGGTGGTATTCTTGTAAATATAGCAGTTCCGGAATATCCTTTCTTTTCAGCACTGTTCCAATACTCGCTATATTTCAAGTTGCCATTTTGACAACTCGAAACATTTATCTCACTATTTTCTTTCAAGTGGACATAATGTCCACTTGAAAGATCATCTATGTTTTCTCCCAGAGTTGCATTTTGCAACTCTAGAGCGAGTTCAGTATTTGCAACGAATTGTCCGTTAAGGTCAATGTCTGCTTGACCTTGTATCATTTTTGTTTCTTGTAAGCAAAATATATCAGCATCGAGTTCATGAAAAACCTCTAAGAAGCCTTTTTTAAGACATGCTCGAAGTCCATTAACATTCCACGAAATAAGTTTCATTTATAAATATCCTCCAACCTACGTGTGCTTTCGCACACTCTTTCATAATTGTTTAATCTCTACTCTCTAGTTCCTAATCCCTAGTCCCTAATCAACCATCGTCATTCCGCACTTGATGCGGAATCCCCCGAAAACAGCGTTCTGTTTGGGGGATTGCGGGTCAAGCCCGCAATGACAATACACCTACTTCTTAGTTTAAACCTCGCCTAATCTTCTCGCCCGGCGAAACTGGTACATCCTTAATCCAAGCCTCTTCTAATCTTCTCACCGTATGCTCTGTCTACCTCACTGACGAAAGCTAGAACTTTTGCCACAGCATCATACATTTCAGGAGCAATTTCATCACCAACAGCAAGTTTAGAGAGCATTTTTGTAAGCCCCGGCTCTGGTACTACAGGTACTCCGGATTCTTTTGCAAGCTCAACAATTTTATCTGCTATACGACCTTCGCCAAATGCAGATAAAATAGGCACATCCTGCTCATTTGGGTCATAGCTGATTGCTGCTGCTTGTAATTTTCTGTTCTCTTCCGCCATAATACCTAATCCCTAATCAACCATAGTCATTCTGCACCTCCCCATCGCATGGATTTTGATGCGGAATCCCCCGAAGACAGCGTCCTGTTTAGGGGATTGCGGGTCAAGCCCGCAATGACGGAACTCCCTAATCCCTAGATCTTAAAATCTATTCTACCAATCTTTCCACCTGTGTATCGGTCAAATGCTGATAGTGCTGTTAGAGGAGTGGTTTTCTCCTCCGATACTTTTATGCTTGTTCCAACCAGCTTAAATCCTTCATCACTTAGCATTTCATGCAACACAACTGTATTTGCTGCAAAGTGTTCTTTTTCTGCATCTCCTAATACTTCCATATTTATAGAAACATCTTTTCCTTTGATGTTAAGCAAAGCTTCCCAGTGTCCCATAAACTCTAAATCTATTGCCAGTAGTATATTTACGTTATCGGGGTCAGTTCGGCGACTGCCTTTTTTCTTAAACACATAAAGCTCCGCAGATTTCCGTTCCTCACGAAGTTGTACAGGTAACTGCATATATACAAATTGGTCTATATTATTTAGCACCCTCACATGATCCATAAGTTTTTGTGTTTGTGCTAATAATTCTGTTTTTGCCGGACCTGTCGAGCGTGAAATTGCTTCTTCGATTAATGAAAGCCGTGCGAATAATTCTTCTCTGGCTGCTCTGAGCTTCATACCTGCGTCGGTATCTTCTCTGCCGATTCTTGTGAAAAGTTTATCTAATTGTGCCGCAAGAGAATCTGTTTCTTTAATCCCCTCTGTAACTTCTTTTACAATATCTGTGTCTCCTGCTACTTTTAATAACATTTCTGAAAATCTTTCGAGTGCATTTGTAGGTGTGCCTTTAAACTCGGGAATCTCTGATAGTAAGTTTGCAACAGCGTTCCCCATAGTCGATTGTGATGGTTTTTCCTGAATTGTGGAGTTATGGACTTCGCCCTCTTTAGTAAAGAGGGTGCCGTCCGCAGACGGCGGGTGATTTGTTTCTTGCACTGTCTGTGTCGGTATATCTTGAATTGTGGAATGATGGACTTCACCCTCTTTAGTAAATAGTGTGCCGTTCGCAGACGGCGGGTGATTTGTTACTTGTACTTGCTCCGCAGATTGTACAACAGAACCGTCCCCTTGTGTCACGTTTACAGACGACTGCTGATTTGCCCCTATCTGTTGTGTTGCAGTGCTTTCTCCTTGTTCAGGTGCAACATTATGCGAAATACCTTGATTATTTTGAAAAAAAACTTCATCATTTTTGACATTTGATTGCATATTATCATTATGTTGTGTTATAATCGTTTGAGTGATTTGTGAAGGGTGTACATTGTCCCCGTTTGTTGCTTGTAAAATAGCAGGTGTGTTCTTTACCAACACAGTCAAAAGTTCAGTCAATGGCGTACTGTTTACAGTGTTTGTAGTATTTTCACCGGCATCAAGATTCTCCGGATTATTACCAAGCTCACCAAGTGAAGATAAAAGTTTAGCAATCATAGCATCAGTTTTTTCACCACCGGCGAGTATTTCAAGAGCAGACCTCATTAAGTCAACATCACCTGTAATTTTATTCGAAGCAAGAAAAGCGGCTTCTTCAGGAGATAGATTAGGATGCATTGCCAAAATCTCCCGCATCATACGAGCAGAACTCTCAGTTACAGGAATGTTCATCTCAGAAAGTTTACCGGCATAAGGAGCAAGACTTTTATCATCAAAATCACGAA
>JAITFR010000073.1 GCA_031281255.1 Oscillospiraceae bacterium | reverse complement strand
GTGCTGTTAGAAAGGTTTATACGTGCAACACTACCGGATGATTCTGAAATTATTTGATCTAATAACTCCGGTGTAAGCTCCGGACGCCAAACGCCATTTTCTACATGACCAGGGATTGTTACATCTACAGGAGGTACTTCAAATATTCTAATACTATGAATTATGAAGTCACCATCACCTACAACTGATGAACCTGCTGTACGTATACGCACTCCACGCTGTGGATCTAAGAAAGCTGAGGCGTTTTCTGTTGCTCTTAGTGTAACATTGTTTGTGCCTTCTCTTTCTGCAAATACACCCCATGGGGAATCAGTATTTTCCAGTGAAAACGGCTGTGCTTCACCTACGGAAGAAATTACAACTTCAACTCGATATCTTTTACCTGCTGTAAAGACACTAGCCATGATATCAAGGCCTTCCCATGATCTGGTTCTGTTTGATACCAGTAAGCCATTACCTTCTGCTTTATATTCTGCATCTCCAACTGAGCGTAAACCACCGCCGGATTGACCATCCTCTAAGAATTCATCTCTGTTTGCGACTGTCATTTCATATATGAGGGTGTCGGGACTTTCGGTACCACCACCGCCACCATTGCCACCTTCGCCACCGGAGCCGCCGCCTTCTTCTTCACATGGGTACTCGTCACAACCGGGGCATACTTCGTAGATTGTTATTTGTGAGATTCTCATTGCAACACCTTGTGGTGTGTTACCTGTGTCTATAAGAATGTTACCACCAACTATAGATTGGTTAAATGTACGGCTGAATGTTGTCGGTGTGGTAGTTAGATTGAATGAACCTTGACTTTGTACAGAAGAATCCCCTCCACTGTTACCTCTAATACGCATTTGACCTGTACCTGATGCAACCGAGGCTGTTACAGAAACTTTATAAGTAGCACCCGGATCTGCAACAAATCCATTTGTAGCATTCCAATAATTGTCTGAACCATTTAAAACTCCATTTGGATTTGGGGTTGACCCTGATCCACCAACTTCTATTAACAATCCTTTAAATGTACCATCTGTTGATGTAACTTGAAGCCCTGATGCAGCGACACCAAGTGTTGTATCAGCAGGGTTAACAATACGTATACCTATATTTCCTGCTACAGCCGTAGCCGGAGCATTAAGTAGCTGTGTAGATGCGTTAAAGGTTTGTGTCCAAGGCTCTGCTAACTCAGTACCACACTCAACCGATGCTCTGATTACAACTGCAGATGCACGTGTGGTTACCGAGTCTGCTTGCGGAGCAGATACTACACAATAGTAGAAGTATGGACTACCTGCTATTGTTAATGTAGATGGTATATTAAAACTTGTTGATGTTGCACCTTGTATAAGAGTTCCACCCACATTACTCATGGTGGTGTTTCTATACCATTGATATGATAGAGGAGTTGCACCGTTATGCCCGCTTGCTGCAACTGTTAAGAAAGATTGTGCATTGCCTTGTATAACATTTGCTTGCAGTGCCGGCTGTGTATCAATATCAATACGTGGGTCAGGTGGATATAACCACAAAGCAATATCATCAACCCAGTAAATATCAAGCCCATTATTATTTAAAAAATATGCACCTACTAATAGATATATTTCTCCGGTTAATGCTGCGGCTGCCTCATTAAGTCCAGCTAAAGCTATTGAGTGTTCAGTCCATGTAGGACTTATATTAAAACTACCATATGTATATGACACTGCAGCATCAGTTGGACTACTCAACCAGTTGTTTGGCATAGTACTATAAATTGCAACTGTAAAGTTTTTTCCGTTAAAATTACTCTGATCTAATCCACCATCGAATTTGATTCTGAATGTAATTTCTTCAAAATCACTTAGTTTATTTGTACCAAGATCTATTGGGATTATAACTCCACTATTGTTACCGGTGTTAGGTATAATTTTCAACGCTTGATTCCCTGCTTCTGATACATCAACAGTAACAATCGCTGATTGTGTACCATTTTCATTGGTTGGTGTACCCGTCATTGCAAATGTTGCTCCTGGACTTTGACTTTGGAAATCTTCAATAACATCCGCAGTTGTTGCTCTGGTGTTTATTATAGCCACCATCGGCAGCACGCCCAACATCATCACCAGTGTCAGCACAAGTGCCAACGTTTTCTTACCCGTCTTTTTGCTAAATAGTTTCATATTACTTCCTCCATATATTTTTTGTTTTGTTTTTTATATAAATGTAGATGGTTCTACATGGTTTTTTTAGTTAATGCATAATGCATAATTCATAATGCATAATGACGAGGGGTAGGGAGTAAGGGGTAGGGGGTAGGGGGGTGAATTAATAATTGGGTTAGAAAGTAGAGAGTAGAAAGTAGGGAGTAGGGGAGTAGGGGGGGAATTAATAATTAATAATGGTGAGGGGGTTGGGGAAATGGGAATAATAAAAATTTGCGAACGCTTTAGCGGAGTAGAATTAGAGACTGTTATCGAAATTGAGGATAAGAGCGAGCACTGTTTGAGCGAAGCGAGTTTGCGAAGCTCCCGAAATGAGATTTACAGTATCTTTTTACGCAGTGATTAGTGAGCATTTTTATTATTTCTATTTTTATTAAGTAATTTTAAGTGATTTTTGGTTTATTTAGTGGGGTGGGGTGGGGGTGGGTTAAGTGAATAAAGTGTTTGATATTTATGCTTTTCGTAAAGCGGAGCATGGATGCGGAGCGCGGCGAGAGGAGCAGGGATGCTCCTTTGAGCCGATTGAAAACACTAAATATTAAACCTTTATGAACGAGAAAACAGGGCTAGGGGGTGGGGGAGTTCTTTTGAATATTTTGTATTCCACAAAATGCGATTTTTGTTTATATGAATTAGTGTATTTTATCACTTCACATATACACAATGGGATTATAGTATACATTATATAGTATGTCAAGAAAAGTTATTATAATACTGTAATAATTTAGCATTTAGTACAAAAATAGTTCGATGTTTATTAGTAATAATGACGAAAAGTATCAAAGCATGTGTATTATTTGGTCATATTTATTGCAAATTACAACAATATTTTGGTATATATATGCGTTATTGGTGGAGTGGGGGTGGTACGAATTAATAATTAATAAATAATAATGAGGTTAGAAAGTAGAAAGTAGAGAGTAGAAAGTAGGGGGGGTAGTGAATAAAGTGTTTGATATTTATGATTTTCGTAAAGCGGAGCATGGATGCGGAGCGCTGCGAGAGGAACATGGATGTTCCTTTGAGCAGATAGAAAACACTAAATATTAAACCTTTATGAACGAGAGAATAAGACTTGGGAGTAGAGAGTAGGGAGGGAGCGTGTAGGGAAAATATGGATAATAAAAATTAGCGAACGATTTAGCGATGCGACGTTCACGTCGCATTGTGAAACTAAGAGACTGTTATCGAAATTGAGGAAAAGAGCGAGCACTGTTTGAGCGAAGCGAGTTTGCGAAGCTCCCGAAATGAGATTTACAGTCTCTTTTTTACGCAGTGATTAGTGAGCATTTTTATTATTCCTGTTTTCATCAAGTAATCTCAAGTAAACATGTACAAACATGTAGAAAAACACTTGACAGTGGGGTATTGAGTTTGATATATTATGAGCAACTGAACTGCCGCTTGTTGATAGGCGGCTCAGTCCGGGTTTATGAGGCGCCTACAATCGTAGACGCCTCAAATTATTTCTCTCTGTCTTTGAATTAACTACATGATATTATCACTTATTAACGACAATTTATAAATATTTTCTTGACAGCGGGGTATTGAGTTTGATATATTATGAATAGCTGAACTGCCGCTTGTGGTAAGCGGCCCAGTCCGTTGTTAGAGGCGCCTACTACGTAGACGCCTCAAATTATTTCTCTCTGTCTTTGAAAATCAAATAACAGAGGTGAACAATTGCTACGATCAATGCGAGAATGCCTAGAATATTCTCTAATGTGACCATGGCATCACCTCCTTAGGAAGTGACTGAGTCGCCAAACGGCAGTTCAACACTAGATTAATAGATATTTTTATGTTTGTCAATAATTGTTAGAATTAGTATAATATGTGTAAAATCAAACGTTTTCAGAGATTATTTTGTAGAAAATAGCCTTGTTTTTCTACATACTGTAACTCTCTTGTAGAAAACTGTAATTACACTGTAATCAAACTTTTTCTATTTGGTTCTTATTGTAACTATTATGTTTATTACTCTCTCCATAATCCCGATTTTATAATTCATAAAAAATATTTTTTATGAAAATTACTGATTATTTTATTGTTTTTTTTAAGCTGTTTTGATACTATCTTTAAACACTGTAGAGGACATTTTCGTGTCCTCTACAATTTTGTAAAATATTCACATTAAAGAAATGCTACACATCTCCCTATTCTACAATTTTTGCTTGTAACTCAGCAATTAGTGCATCTTTCTCAGCAAGCTCTGCTTTCGAGCCCGCAAGCTCAGCATCTTTCTCAGCAAGCTCAGCATCTTTCTCAGCAAGCTCAGTGTCTTTCTCAGCAAGTTCTTCTTTTATACCAGAGAGCTTTTCTTTCGCTATTTTTAACTCGCGTTCATAGAAAAGTCGATTACTATCATGATCTGTTTGCCATTTACGTCGACTCATATTTATTGCTCGCATACGGTCATCCTGACTTATTGAAGCTAATAATGATCCTGCCATTCCTATCTCTCCCTTCTTTTCCAAAACCTTGTTTATTATTTCGCGTTTTGATCGGTCTCCTGAATATCTTAAAAATGTTGACCACATCTCTATTGGAGACATTTCTTCCACCGGTTTGTTTAATACATCATCAAGTTTTCCAAGTTCAATTATCGTTAGGTGTATTTGATCGCTAATCTGTGTTCCGTCTTCTGTGCGTAATGATGCTTCCGAAATATATTCTTTTTTTGTGAAAATGTTTTGCATACAGAATGTTATCTGATATGTTCGTACTAGCTCGTCATACTCTACGCCTTTTGATTTTTGTGATGAATGTAAGTCTGTTAGATAATAAACTGATTTATTGACTAACATCTTACGCCCGCCATCAAGACCTGCTAATCTGGAACCTTGCATTTCAACATCTACTTGTGAACCGTCATCAATAACACAGTTTAAATCTAATCGTACATTCTTTTCTTCTGTGGTAATTGAATGCAACTCGTTGTTGCGTATTTCTACATCTGTGACTTTGCGATGAATGAATGTGGTTATTAAATCCATTAGTGCGGGTTTTGCTTCCGGGTGCGTTAGAACTGATTTTAGAACATAATCCTCCGACATCGGAAGAATATCCTCATT
>JAITFR010000059.1 GCA_031281255.1 Oscillospiraceae bacterium | reverse complement strand
ACAGCAACATCTTCAACAGAAGCATCGTTAAAGACAGCTTTTACAGTAGTTGGTAAAACAACAGGGTTTGTTAAACGCACAGAAATATGAACATTTGATATATCATCAACCCTACGCTCTGTTGTGCTACCAATATAACAGTAAGCAAAAACCTTAAGAGAAGCAAGCGGATGACCGTATTCGTCGAATAAAGCTTGATTATCACAAGCACTTCCACCATACCATACACCTGCATCTATTGGGTCATACGAGGCTGCGTAACTGCTCGCCCAACCACTGCCAAACCTCTCCCACAAGGCAGAACGCTCCAACCATTTAAGTTCAGGTGTTGTTGCCGCTGCACTTACAGGCACAGGAATCCAAGCCGGCTCCCAGTAAAATACACCGATTGCAGCATCACCGATGTTATTCATAGTATGTACTACATCAGCGATTGCTCTGGCTTGTCCTTGCACTGTCAGTGGGTATGGCTGCTCAAAAACAGCACCCTCACCAATAGTATTCGAGTGACCGTCAAAGTCCTCCCAACTATACGCATACGACACTTCAGCAATCATAACCTTTTTGTTAAACTGCTCTGCAACATTTGTAAGCTGCGTTTCCAGATTTTCTAATGTGCCATGCCAGAATGGATAATAAGAGGTTGCAAATACATCATAGTCTACATCGTACACTTGTAGTGTTCTTGCAATTTGTATAAAGTCGCGGCTCTCAGGATTAGTAAAGTGTACTGCTGTCAGTATATCTTGATTTTTATCAGCACTTACATCATTTACAGCTCTAACACCGGCTTCCATAAGAGCAGCAATTCTGGGCCAAGAGTTTTCGCCACTCATAGCTGTGACAGTTTCGTTTCCAATCTGCACCATTGCTACAGGTGCCCCACCATCTATAAGATAGTTTAAGCTATCTACTGTAAAGTCATACAGAGCTTGTACTTTTTGCTCAAATGTTAATCCTACCCAAGCTTTTGGGGCTTGTTGTTTTCCGGGGTCAGCCCAAAAGTCAGAGTAATGAAAGTTTACAAGCATTTTCATGCCATACTCGGCGGCACGAATACCAAGCTCCAGTGCAGTTTCAACAGTGTTGTTACCACCACCATAACCGTTACCGTTTTCATCAAACGGGTCATTCCAAACTCGCACACGTATATAGTTAAACCCGTTTTCGGCAAGAGTTTGTAGCATATCCTGCTCTTCACCGTCATAGTTGTAGAAACGCACTCCGCTTGCTTCCTGTGCTATCAAGCTTGATACATCTGCTCCACGAATGAAGTCTTTTGATAGCCCCGGTACAGCTTCAACAAAAAGCTCTCCCTGTACAGGCCCTTTACCAAACCACCAGTCATTATTACACGCAGTTAACATTATACCCATTGTAGTAACCAATATCATAACTATTAGTTTTCGCATATTTACGACCTTTCTAAGCCTTAATTCTTATCTTACATGTGCTTTCGTTCGCTATGCACATTCATTATGCATTATGAATTATGCATTATGAATTACTTCTCTAGCCTTTTACTGAGCCACTTGTTATGCTCTCGACATAGAACTTTTGCATAATCACGAACAGGATTGAGATTGGTATTGATACTAATACGCCACCGGCACAGAATCTTGCAAAGTGTGAGTTTACCAATGCACGGTCTAACATATTATATAAACCAATAGCTACTGTCCAGTCGGTTGCAATACCGGAGTTTAACATGATAGAA
Organism: Oscillospiraceae bacterium; assembly: GCA_031281255.1. GTDB lineage: Bacteria > Bacillota > Clostridia > Oscillospirales > Oscillospiraceae > WRMH01. The sequence continues at coordinate 4,633 of JAITFR010000059.1, read as the reverse complement.
GCAAATATAAAGTCCATCCATGGCACTAAGAAAGCCGTGATAACTGTATAAACAATTATAGGTTTAGATAATGGTAATATTATCTTCCAAAAAACTTGCATCTCTGTTGCTCCATCTAAACGAGCTGACTCGCTTAAAGTTTCTGAAATTGTATCGAAAAATCCTTTTGCAATAAGATACCCCAATCCGGAGCTCCCCGAGTAAACAATAACAAGCCCCCAATGATTGTTTGTTAAGCCAAATGAACGCATGATGAAATACACAGCTATCATTGCGAGAAAACCCGGGAACAATCCTAGTATAACACCTATGCTCATAAGTGTTCGACGTCCTCTAAATCGCATACGGCTTGTTGCATAACTCACCATTAAAACAAACGAGCTGGAGATAATACATGTAAAAATCGCTATTTGCAGTGTGTTCATAAACCACACAGGAAATCTGGCTACAGTATCAGTTGAATCAAATAACAACAATCTATATGCAGTGAGTGAGTAAGTTTCCGGAAAAAACTGTCTGATATTAACTCCTTGAAACTCTGAAAATGAGTTAAATACCAACCAAACAATAGGTATTAACCAAAACGCTGCAAGTGCTGCCAGGAATAAGTGTCTTGGCACTAAGAGTAGAGCCTTTACATAACGATTCTTTCTCATATCTGAAACTTATCCTCCTTATTACGTCCGATTACAAGGTTAAATGCTACCAATGTGAGCGCTGCACAGACAAGAAATACCATGATACCTATAGTTGATGCCATCTTGTAGTCAAAATCTGATTGTGTCAATCTATATAACCATGTAACTAACAAGTCAATCTCTCGTGCATTTGAATTAGCAAGCTGTTGATCTAACGTTATAAATGTATCTTGAGTTAAAAGGAATATAACATTAAAGTTGTTTATATTATGAATTAATTGTGTAACAAGAAACGGTGCTGTAACAAAAAGCATATATGGCATAGTGATGTAAACAAACTGTTTAAACGGACTTGCACCATCTATTTTAGCGCTTTCATACAGCTCTTTAGGAATATTCATTAATACACCTGTTGCTATAAGCATCATAAACGGTACGCCAATCCAAATGTTTATTAAAATAATCATTACCATCGCCCATGTTGGATGTGTTAAGAAGGGAATATGCGAAAGATGAGATGGTACTAAGCCGATGTTTATCAAAAAGTCAGTTAATCCTATATTTGATGCTATAGTATTTGCTATTCCGGTTGTTGCAAAAAAGTTTCTAATCAAAAGCAAAGTAACAAATTGTGGTACAGCTATTGTAACAACAAACATTGTACGCCATACTTGTTTTAATTTTGTTTTAGCGTTATTTAGAAATGATGAAAGCATAATTCCTAAAAAGAAGTTAGAAAATGTTGCGGCAAACGCCCATATAAGTGTCCATCTTAGTACTATAACAAATGAATACCCAAATGTTGATGTCAAGTCATTTGTAAATAGTGTTCTAAAGTTATCAAATCCCACCCAGGTGAACAGGTTTGCCGGTGGCATGTGTTGCTGATCATAATTTGTAAATGCAACGGCAATCATTATAATTAACGGTATTATTGTAAACATAACAATTCCAAAAATTGGTAATGTCAGTAATGTTATATGAAAACGTGCATCTCGCATTGATTTTACATCTTCAATAAACGATGGTATGTGTTCTCCTGCTCTGGCTTTGACTTCCAAAGCACGGACAATTCTTATATTCTTTAAGTATAAAATCAACGAAACTGCCAAAACAACAATTGAGATTACTCCATATAATAATATTTGAAATGAATGATCAAAATCATTAAACTCATTTCTTCCTGTTGCCGGGTTAAATACAGCTTCAAATTCAACAGTACCTAATGTTCCAATCCTTGATAAATAATGTAATGCAAATGCTCCTGTAAAATAAATTATTACAAGTTGAAACAATGTTACTATCAATCCTTTTATGATTTGACGACGACGAAAATATCCAACACCCATTATTAACGCTGAAAGTTTGACAAATATATCACCTTTAATAAAATCAACGGCAACACCTTTGAAAAAATCAACAACAATAAAATGCGGGCTTTTTTTCTTAATTTTTGTTAATGTACCGGTCATAATCATCACACTCCATTTATTTGGGATTAGTAAATGCATAATTCATAATTCATAATGCATAATGATAAAAGATGCAGTATTAGGACTCCTTGAAAATGTGAAACATTTTCATAATGCGAAACTTGTTTCGCTATGGGGTTAGGGTTATGAGATGAACCTTAAAAGGAAGACTGCATCCGCAGTCGGGTGCATGTCTTCCTTTTTAGCTGTAGATGGTAGGTATTTTATGAAGTAATACCCACAACTGCTGTATCAAGCAATGTTTGATGATCTATACCATCCGGATTGTTTAGTGAAAGAATTGTGCCGAGTGTTCCCATTGGTGTCCAGAAGTTACCTGTAACTTCGAGTATTGATGAAAACTCTGATTGTTTGATGAATGCTGAAAGTGCCGGGCTTGATACATTTGGTTCATTTGATGCAGCGATGTTTGATGGAGCTTGACCACGTTGTTCAAAACGAATCATTTGGCTATCAAAGTTGGTTAAGAAATCAGCAAGTCTCATTGCAAGTCCAACATTATCGCTAAACTTGTTTACACCAATCAGTTTACAACCATAAACGCCATGCATTTGTACTTGATTTCCGGCTAATGTAAATGTTGGTAGTTTTGTTGCTGCATAGTTATCTCCCCATGCTTCTGCTGCTTGACCACTGTTCCAAATGCCGTTAATTCCGGCAATTATTGAACCGTCATGTATTCCTGTAACAAACTCAGCATCACCAAGAGCGATAAATCCCGGATTGTTTGCAATATCGAGCATTGCTTGAACAACATCAGTACCACCGGGTCCGTTCATGTCTGTGCCTGTTGTTCCATCATCTTCAATCCAGAAGCCAAAACCTGCACCTCTGAAGAATGCACTGTTATACCAACCGCTACCATAGTCGATTGTGATTTGTTTTCCTGCTGCTTCTGCAACCTCCATCATTTTGTCTAATGTTAGTACATCAGAATCTGAGAAATACGATGAGTCGTAGAACATGAAGTAACCGTTATCAGCAGTTAAAGGATACGCGTAAAGTGTGCCATTAATTGTTGCAGCAATTACTGCACCTGCTGCATTTCTTGATTTGATGTCATCCGTATTTAAGAGTACTTCTTGTAGTGCTCCTGCGTTAACAAGATCAAGAACCTGATCATCCGGCATTGCCCATACATCGGCTGCTGCTAGTGGGTCAGCAAGTACAACCTCAGCAAGACTTTGTTCGCTTTGAACACCAATTTCAATGGTTAAATCAACTTCGTCTTTTACTAATGCAATAAATGCATCTGCTCTCTCACGGAGCATTGTTTGGTCTTCTTCTCCACCCCAGAGTCTAAGTGTGACAGGCTCGTCGTAAACAACATCACCGCCGCCGTTGCCACCGTTGCCGCCATTGCCACCGTTGCCTCCATTGCCTCCGCCGCCATTGTCGCCGTTACAGGCTGCAATGAGAACGAATGTGAATGCGAGTGCCAGGATAATTGCTAATATTTTTTTCATTTAATTTACCTCCATAAATTGTATGTGGTATTACCACAAAAGAGATAATACCACACTCAAACACACAATGTCAAACAATTTTTCTAATACTTCATGGGGATTAGATCGATGTAGTCTTGAAGTGAACCGTCGTTTTTACAAACTTCAATTATCTTACGACCGAGTGGGTTAAGCTCCGGTACATCATAATTTGAGAGTTCTCTTTTTACAAATTCCATAAGCTGTTCTGCACCTTTGTCATATCCCTCAATACCTACTTCTGCTTGAGTTTCCGGTCTTAAAAATGCTGTTCTTACAAATTGACCGTCAATTTTTAAGTTATCCAGGCAATATCCCAAAACCGGTAATCTTGCAGGTACTAAGTGGTCTTGCTTAAACTTTGCACTTCCACGTCTTGCGAGATACTCACGCATTAACCACTGCGGTTTAAAGCCAACCCTATAACATCCAATATGTTGATTCGGTACTAAAACAAAGCGTGTACCTAGTGAGTTTTGTATTTGTTCAAGGAGTAGATTTGCATGGTTTACCCATTTTCCTGTGAGAAACGGGCCATACGAACCAATACCTTCACTGGTTATTCCTTCTGTTTCAATGATGCTTGGATTGTTATGCCCTCTTGGTGCAACCAGTCGCCATAACCATCCAAGTGCAGGTGGTAAAACGTGCAGCATACCTAATATACCATAACTTGGGCGTTCTTTTGTACATGGTGGCGTACGGATTCCAAAGCTGCGAACATCAACCTCAACAGCATCATTAATAATACCCGGCACCATTCTACGCGGTAAAATAACACGCGGATTTGGACATGGTGTGCCGTCTGAGTCTATTGTATGCTCCCAAACTAGGCATGTAGCTTTTGGCACACCTTGAATGTTTATGAAAACTAAAGGTTCTGACGGGTGGATATAGATTTTTTCGTTAAATGGTTCTGTACCGTATTGTTTTATGTGATCTAATCTGATAAACCAACCGTCCTCAGCATCACGTATCACAAGCTTTCTGCCATTTTGTAAATCAGGATGACAAAGTG
>JAITFR010000110.1 GCA_031281255.1 Oscillospiraceae bacterium | reverse complement strand
ATCAACAAAAACGACAAGGTTGAAATCGTCGGTCTTATGGATGAACCGCGTGAGACCACAGTCACCGACATCGAAATGTTCCGCAAGCTTCTTGATTATGCAGAAGCAGGCGACAATATTGGTGCTCTATTACGTGGTGTTTCAAGAGATGAAATATGGAGAGGTCAAGTTCTTGCCAAGCCTGGAAGTATTAAGCCTCTTAAAAAGTTCAAAGGTCAAGTTTATGTCCTTTCAAAGGACGAAGGTGGTCGTCACACACCATTCTTTAACAACTATCGTCCGCAATTCTACTTCCGTACAACAGACGTTACAGGCGTTATCACTCTACCGGAAGGTGTAGAAATGTGTATGCCCGGTGACAACGTTGAGATAGACGTTGAGCTTATCACACCAATTGCTATTGAAGCAGGTCTCCGCTTCGCAATCCGCGAAGGTGGCAGAACAGTAGGCTCCGGAGTTGTTATCGCAACATAAGCAAGAAAACATTAATAAAAGTGAAAACCATCAAACTGAGGGTTTTCACTTTTAAATGTTTAAAAATTATCTCAAATAAAAAAACATAAGCAGTAGTTACAACACACGATAGTAACAGTATAAAAGCGAAATGTGAGAGGGTAAGCGATATGAAAAAGATGTTACTTGTTAGTATTTTGTCATTATTTATTTTTTTTACTGCTTGTTCAAGAGATAACTTAAATGAAGATACAATAGCAAATTCTTTCCAACTAAAAGAAGTAATTTCTACTTCTAGTTTAATTAGTAGGTTGCAATACAGCACATTACAACAATTATTAGGCTCGGCAGATTGGGGTGGTAATATCCTCGAAGATTACAGTGCTGATATAGTGGTTATTGGCGAGTTTATTACTGATGGATCTAATGATTTCATATATGATTATAATGAGTACTTTGAGAAAGATGTTGTTGTTGATGCCTTTGCAAAAGGACAATTTAAATAACAGAAGTTTTTAAAGGTAATATTAAGAAAGGACAAACTATAACAATTTATCAACGCTATGCTTTTGATATCGAACAGAAATCTTTAATTTCATTTAGTGAAATGACTCCAATGCATAAAGGTGATAAGTGGATATATTTCCTGAATTACCATGATGGTATGTACTATCCTATATCTGAAGCAGTGAGTAGATATCCTTTGCCGAATGATGAATTATTAAGATTTGCTAATGAAGTTACAGAAATAATGAAAAGTTTAAATGATTGGATTCGAAGTAATGAAAGAGTTGACGAATGGGAGTTTTCTGAAGAATGGCGATATGCTCGCGATAGAGAAACAGGATATCTTTATCGTTATCATGAAACTCAAGATGAAGAAATCGATAGATTTTTCACTCTTTTAAGAAACAACTTTAGTAGTATAGATGCTTCTTTACTTGGTGCTATCAACAAGTATGATTTCAACTACATAATATATTCTGAAATAATTGATTATTTTCAAATTAAACCATATAATTGGATAAATCCGGGACGAGAGTTTGATGCATCTGTAATTGAAATATTTGAAAATAATAGTTAGTTATGTAGTACTTATATATCATTTAATCCGATTTGTTTACAAAAAGTTACGATTTAGCACTTGCATACTTTGTGTTATTAGTGTATAATGCACATTGTATGTTAAATATTTATGGTAAAAATGACAAAAACACCGTTTATTATGGGAGGTCACTCATTAATGGCTAGTCGAATATTTCAAAGTGTTGTTGTACAAATGAAGGAAGCTACAAACCGTGCAGTTGGAGTTATTGACCCGGAGGGTATTATTGTAGCGAGTAGTGATCTGTCATTAATTGGAACAAATGTTGGGAATATATCTGAAATACGTGCTGCAACAGAAGAAAACACTGCTCAAATGTCAGGTAAAACATTAAAATCACTTGGTGCAGAAGCTGATAGTAACTACATAGTGTTTGCAGCTGGTGAAGATGAGTTTGCAAAAACTCTGTGTGTGATGGCAACTATAGCAATTAACGAAGCAGGTATTTACTTTGAAGAAAACCACGATAAACGAGCTTTTGTAAAGACAATTATCTCTGAAAACATTCTTCCCGGAGATATTTATGTACGTGCAAAAGAGCTGCGTTTTTCACCGGACGTAACAAGGGGTGTGCTGGTAATTCACTTAAACTCAGTATCAAACCAAGCTGCTGTGGAGTTATTACAAAATGCATTTCCCGACAGACAACATGATTTTGTAATTGCAATAGCTGACACAGATATTGCTTTGATTAAAGAAATACCACCAAACAGTGATTCAAAATACTTACAAAACCTTGCATCTATGATACATGAAAGAATTTCAACGGAGTTGTCAATATCATCAGTTATTGGAGTTGCAACACTTGCACGACATTTACGTGAACTTGCTGAAAGATATAAAGAAGCTACAATTTCAATCGATATTGGAAAAGTTTTTGAACCCGAAAAACCAATTGTTAGTTATGAAAGCTTAGGTATAGGCAGGCTAATTTATCAATTGCCAACTACTTTATGCGAGATTTATTTAACCGAGGTTTTTAAACGTAACCCGATAGAATCTCTCGATCAAGAAACATTATATACAATTGATAAGTTCTTTGAAAACAGTCTTAATGTTTCAGAAACATCAAGAAAACTTTTTGTTCATAGAAATACATTAGTATATAGACTTGATAAAATCAGAAAAATTACAGGTCTTGATTTGCGTGAGTTTGATCATGCGATTATATTCAAAGTTGCTCTAATGGTAAAAAAATATCTTGTGTCACAAGAAGCCAGATATTAATTTAAGGAAAAACAAATGGTAAGAATGGTCGATGTATTTAAAGAATATGCAAACGGAGTTAAAGCTCTTAAAGGTGTATCATTTGAGCTTAATGCAGGTGAGTTTGCTTTTCTTGTGGGACCGTCCGGTTCCGGAAAATCAACTATAATAAGTTTATTAGTTGGTGAAATAGCTCCAACAGATGGTCTTGTTATAGTTAACGGTCAAGATATGGACAATATAAAAATGCGTAAAATGCCATATTTAAGACGTACTATAGGAACAATTTTCCAAGATTTCCGTCTAATTGAGTATAAATCTGTATATGAAAATGTTGCGTTTGCTATGCGTGTTATTGGAGCATCAAGTAAGGATATTCGCCAACGTGTCCCATATGTGCTTGAGCTTGTAGGATTAGAATATAAAGCAAAGTCAAGACCTGATGAACTGTCAGGTGGTGAGCAGCAGAGAGTAGCAGTTGCCAGAGCATTGGTAAACAATCCAAAACTCATTATTGCAGATGAACCAACAGGAAATCTTGATCCGGCACGTAGCCTTGAGATTTTATTGTTACTTAAAAAAATAAATGAACTAGGTACAACAGTATTAGTTGTCACACATGAAAAACCGTTGGTAGATCAATTTTCTCAGAGAGTTATCGCTATTGATGGTGGTAGAATTGTAAGTGACGCAATGGATAGGTATTACAACTATGAGAGTCAATAGAAATAGAGCATTTTACTATATAAGAGAAGGCATATCGAGCATTTTTGCTCATAGTCTTATGTCGTTTGCATCTATATGTATTATAATAGCATTCTTAGTCATTATGGGTAGCTTTATAATGTTGGCTTTGAACATTAATGCTTTAATTGGTGAATTAGTTAGCGAAAACATCATATTGGCTTATGTGCATGAAAACCTTTCTGAATCAGATGCCAGAGCTTTGGAACCCAGATTGAGGTCTATACCAAATATATCAAATGTTACATTTATTTCTCGTGAAGAGGCATTACAAAGCTTTATTGGCAGATATTCATATACTGATCGCTTTGATGATATTGATGTTACAGTATTTAGACACAGATATGCAATTTATGTAGATGATGTATCTCAAATTGCTCAAACACAGGCAGCTCTACAACACATACGAGAGCTAGCCAGAATTAATGCAAATCACTCACTGGCTCAAACTCTTGTATCATTTAGAACTGTTGTTAGTTGGATCTCTGTAATTGTAATTGCTGTTCTTTTAGTTATTTCTTTGTTCATTATACAAAATACAATAAAGCTCGCTACCTATGAAAGACGTGAAGAAATTGCTTTAATGAAAATGGTTGGAGCTACAAATGCATTTATACGATGGCCTTTTATAATAGAAGGATTTATACTAGGTATGACAGGTTCAATACTGGCATTTCTTGCAATCAGAGGGTTATATGAACTGGCACTGAGTAATATGATGCAGTTTGAGGGTGGATTTTTCACACTTATATCATTTTCTACTAATATATCAATACCACTTTTCCTCTTATTCATAGGAATTGGATTTGCTGTAGGAGTAGGCGGTAGCGGAATCGCTCTCAATAGATATTTAAAGGTTTAATTTTCTCCCTGCTTAACAAGAAGCAAAATAAAGAAACACGAGGTGAATTAAAGTGGGTAATAAGAAGTTTGCTAGAGTGGTTGCAGTAATACTTGCTGTATTAATGTTTCTTTCAGTTGCAATGATTGCAATATCAGCACTTACAGGTATGTCTGCATCAGCACGGGTAACTCAGGCTCAAATAGACAAGCTTAGAGAAGAAAAAAGAGAGATTGGGCGTGAAAAGCGTGAAATACAAACGATAATCAATTCAATTGAGTTTGAACGAAAAGAAGAAATTGCGAAAAAACAAGTTCTTGATAATCGTATTACTTTAACAGGTCTTGAGATTGATAGTATGAATGAAATTATCAATCAATACAATCTTTTAATACGTGAGAAAGAATATGAAGTAGTAATTGCACAAAACAGAGAAGAAGCGCAACTGCAAAAGTTCAGAACTCGTGTACGTGATATGGAAGAAAATGGGATAATTTCTTACATTGAGCTTATCTTTGATTCTGTTAGTTTTTCAGACTTACTTGCACGGTTAGATTTTATTGGTGATATTATGCGAGCAGATGAAAGTATGTATGCAGCTCTTCAAAGAACACGATTTGATACAGCACAAGCAAAAGCTGAACTTGAAGAAACAAGAGAAGAGCTTGAAGCAGAAAAGTTAATTCTTGAAGAAATGGAAGCAGAGCTACAGGAGCAGCTTGAAGAAGCACATGCATTAATTCTACAAATGGAAGCTGATATTGACTCTGCAATGGAACTAAGAGCACAAGCTATTGCAGAGGAAGACCGTGTACAAAAGGAGATAAACGCTGCCTCAGAAGAGCTTAGAAGACAACAACGAGAAGAACGTGAAAGACTAGCCAGAGAACGTGCAAATCGTCAACCAGTATCAACACCTACCAACTGGGTCACCGGTACAGGTGAGTTGATGTGGCCAACCAGCGGACCGGTCACAAGTGCTTATGGCACACGCAGACATCCTGTATTTGGTGATATGAGATTCCATGGTGGTATTGACATTGGCGCACCACATGGGCAAAATGTATTTGCTTCTGACTCCGGCACTGTAATAACTTCAACATACAACTCTAATTACGGAAACTATGTTGTTATTGACCATGGTAATGGTATGACAACATTATATGCACATTTAAGCTCTCGATCGGTTTCAAACGGTGTATCTGTTACAAGAGGACAGGTTATTGGTTTAATCGGATCTACCGGAATATCAACAGGTCCGCACCTACACTTTGAGGTATCTGTTGGCGGTTCAAGAGTGAACCCAATGACACGATTAGGATAAGTTAGTAAACCATCGATACTATTATTATGTTTTATTATAAAAGGATTAATTAATGAGGAAAAAACATTCATTTTCGCTTAGAAATACACTAATATTAAAGGCATTGATATTAGGTGTAATTACAATTGCGCTTCTCTTTCTGACCTCTTGTTTTAGAATAATACCAACATTTAGATCTGATGAACACTACCTTGATGATTTACTTAATGTTATATCAAACAGATTTATTGGTACATATGACAGAGAAGAACTTCTCGAAGAAGCAATGAGAGCAATTGTAGATGCACTTGATGACCCATGGTCATACTATATGACACCTGCAGAATATTCTCATTTCCTTGAAAACTCAAACAACAGATATGTTGGGATTGGCGTAGAGGTTATGCTTGATGATGTGTTAGGTGGTATTGAGATTAAAGGTGTTTATAGTGAATCAGGTGCTGATTTTGCCGGAATAGTTATAGGTGATGTAATAACCGCTGTTGATGGAAATAGTTTACGTGGTTTATCCTTGATGGATATTCGAGATTTATTACGCCGTGAAATTGGGAGTACTGTTGAATTAACAGTGTTTAGAGCTGATGGTGAATATCATAATCTAACAGTTATATATGACGTTGTTGTTATTGATCCAATTTCATATGAAATGATATATGGAGATATTGGTTATATTGCTCTTAAAAACTTTGAATCAGGTGCTGCACATGGGTTTATAAGTGCAGTAGAAGATTTGATAAATCAAGGAGCAACATCTTTTATATATGATGTTCGTTCAAATAACGGTGGAAAACTAGATGAATTAGTACGAATACTTGATTTCTTGCTCCCTGCAGGTGAGATATTTATTCACGTTGACAGATCAGGAGTAGAGAACATCACATATTCTGATGCAAGCTTTGTAGATATACCCGCTGCGGTACTTGTAAACAGCTACTCATTTAGTGCTGCAGAATATTTTACTGCTATGCTTAGTGAGTATGAATATGCTTATATTATTGGTGAGCAAACAACAGGTAAAAACCGCACACAAATAACAATCTCTCTTAATAATGGTGGAGCTGTACATCTATCTACAGGTATGTATTTAACACGCAACAGAGTTAGTTTGTTTGATAATGGTGGTTTTACACCTGAGTATCTGATACCTCTCACAGAAGATGAGTTTGCACTTTTCAGACGAGGCGACCTGGACTTTTCCGACGACCCGCAAGTCCAAAAAGCAATAGAATTATTAAAGTAATAAACTGTTGACAAATAGTATTTAGTACCATATAATCCATTTATAACTACAGGGCTTTGTTTTGTCCTGTACGGTTTTATGTTAAAGGGGTGTTATATTTTGCAAAGAGAAGCTAAGTATAAAATGAGTGAAGAGCGTCTTCAAGAGCTAAAAAAAGAGCTGGTTTATCTACAAACTGTTCGTGAAAAAGAAGTGTCGCAACAAATCAAAGAAGC
>JAITFR010000009.1 GCA_031281255.1 Oscillospiraceae bacterium | reverse complement strand
TTGCACCTTGTCACCTTTTTTGAGTGCGCCTTCGATTGCACACAGTGTTGCTCCGAGAGCTGCTTCGCTGTCTTTCTTTGACAGACCGGATTTTGCCGCGATGGCATTGATAAGTTCAGCTTTGTTCATTGATAAATGTCCTCCTAATATAATTAAATAACCTTCTTATCATTAAAGAAGTGGTATTCACTTCCCTAATTTCACTTGTAAAGAGAGAGCTTCAATCTCCTCTGGGGTTAAGTCGTCAACTCTACGACCTTGTTCTTTTGCGAGTTTTTCTATTTGTTTGATGTTTTCCCATCGTGCGACAGCTTCGATACCATCTTCTGCTACCTGGTTACTAAAAACATGTGGGTGGCGGCGTATTAGTTTCTTGCCGGCTGTGTCCGCTATATCATCAAGGTTAAAGTTTCCTTTACTTTCGGAGATTAATGCGTGGTGTAAAACTTGCATTAAAACATCACCGAGTTCTTCACGGAGATTATCTACATTTCCTTCATTGATTGCATCAACAACTTCGTTTGCTTCTTCTATCATGTTCTTGCGAATACTCTCATGTGTTTGCTCCCGATCCCATGGACAACCGTCGGGACTATGGAGAATACTCACAATATTTCTTAGGTCTTCTAAGTTGTAACTTGGTTTGCAAACAAAATCTACCATACTTTTCCTAACTGTGCAAGAGTAATTTACTAAAAAAAACAGTAAAATGCACAAAAAACGCAAAATATTTCAAAAAAACGTAAAAAAACTTAAATATCCATGTATAAAGCTCGTGCGACCCTTAGAAATACTGGATTATGTAAACTATTTTATATGTAAAACTTTTGCAAGCTTTTCACCTCGTGGAATGAGTTTCATATCATCCATTGTAATAGTTCGTGTAACAATTGTGAGTATACCATAAGATATAAAAGAAATCATTATTGTAATAGCAAGATAAATTATAACAGCAGTGCGTGATGTACCTAGAATTGCAGATCCATATTTATATAGAATACTATAACATCCAAATGCAATACCTGCCATAACAGTTGAGCATAAAATTGGTTTTAAGAAAACTTTAAAAAACTTGGGTTTATTTTCTTTAACAAGAACTTTAATAAAAACTATATTTAAGATACTTATCACAACAAAACAAGCAAGTGTGCCAATTGGCGAACCTAAAATACCAAAGCTTTGTTGTCCTGCAAGAAACCACGCAAGAAAAATCTTAATTGCAGCACCAATTGGAAATGTTAAAAGTGCGATACGTTCGTGTCCGTTTGCTTGTAAAATAGCGGTTGTTATAAATTGGAGACACACAAAAAATGAAGCAGCACCTAAAATCACAAGCATTGTTGATGTTAACTCTCTATCATCTCTATATAAAGCAATTAGAATTGGTGTTGCAAGTATCATAAGTCCGGTAGCAGCAGGTAGAGCAATTAAGTTTATAAGCTTTACAGATGATTGCATTATAATGCCCGCTTCTTTACCTTTTTTGCTTGCTAAAGCAGCAGCTATTGCAGGAATTATACTGATTGATACAGGTACAACCAAAGAAGGTGGTAGATTGTATACAGTTAGCGCTCTGGAAAACATACCAAACATTCCTCTAGCTTCAACCTCAGTAAAGTGTAATGCACTTTGAAGTCTGCCAAGTACAATACTACTATCTATAACAACCATTATTGCCATAAATGATGCACTTAGAGTTATCGGTACACTTACTTTTATTATCTGTTTTAAAGCATTACTTCGTGTTGGTAATTTAAAAGAGTCTTCGCTAATTGTGATATTTTTATCAACTTTTCGTTTATAATAAACGAGCAAAGGTACACATAAAGCAAGACCGATAGTAACACCAATAATAGCACCTGCTGATACTATATTTGATGCATATCCCATCTGTACAAGCCATAGTGCTGCTGAAATACCAAATACAGCTTTACTTAAAACTTCAACAACTTGCGACATTGCAGTTGGTACCATATTTTCAAAACCCTGTGTATATCCTCTATACACTGCAATTATACAGCCAAACAAAACCGCCGGTGCTAATACACGAATTCCCGGTGCTGCCATTGAGTTGTTCATTATATTTGCAAATCCTTCAGCAAATAGCAGCATTATTAGCATTGCTATAAGCCCTATAAGAGCAAATGCTGGAAGTGCAACATTAAAGTAACGTCGTACACGCCCGGTATCGTTAGTAGCTCTGGCTGATGAAACCAAACGCGACATAGCAACAGGTACACCTGCTGTGGATATTGTTAATATTAGTGTGTAAACGCTGTAAGTAACTTGGAAATCTCCGGAACCCTCATCACCAAGTACACCATCTTGAAATAGTGGAATCTTATATATGGCACCGATTATTTTTACAAAAACTGACGCTGCCGCTAGTATTGCAGCCCCTTTTATATAATGTTGTTTACCAGTTTCCAACAAAGTAAACCTCCGGGTGTTTCATATAATAATCAAAGTAATTTAGTACCGTTGCGGTTAATACTATGACTAATTATTGTGCTGTTGAATATTCATTTTCATACTTGTTAACATAATGAATGTTGATAACTATGTGGATAATGTGCAAAACCCTTGATAATGGGGGATGAACCTACACGGTGAAGAAATTATCGTAAACCACTATTATTCATTACTGAGTGAATAATAATTTTTGCTCTCACCAAAATGAATTAAACGCACTATAACAGGACTAAGAATTGTGTTTAAACCCAACTCTATAAAGAAGTTAAGACCTATCATGGTAAGAAACAAGAAAGCTGTTGCACTAACTACATCAGCGGCTACACTCCATTCGGTCAGCGTAGCAAAAAAGAACACATACATACCCAAAACAAAGATTCCTGTATTTACAACTGGACAAATAATAGCTGCAGCAATAGTACCAATAGTTTTATTTAGTTTCGACAGGAGCTTATACACAATACCGGCAGATAAACCTGCTAAAACTCCCTTTCCCAGTACGATTAAAATTGCTCCGAATGGGTCTATTGCAATAAAAGCATTTGCATCTCCGGTTGCTAGCACAACAATACCGAAAATTAAACCCAGCCAACCACCTGCAAGAACTCCGAGTAAAGCTGAACCAATAACAATTGGCATCAACACCAATGATACAGAGAATGGACCGAATCGGATAAAAGCCCCAAGTAGTTGCAATACAATAACAATAGCTGTAAGTGATGCTAGCATCACAATTTTCTTAGTATCACGCATAATCTAACCTCCTACAGAACACTTTATGATTGTGTATTCTCGTTTGTTATCAATAATAGTTTTTATCTTTGATATATGATAATTTTTATCGTATAAAAGTTTACAGAGTTTGTCGGTTTTTGATTGTGGTTGAAGTATTAGCTCTATTTTTGTGTTTTTTTGCCATACTGTTTCACTAATAATTTGAGCAATAGTTTCTCCGCCTAAACCAGCTATAACTATAACATTAATGTTTGTTAAGTCAATATCATCTAATCCGGGTGTAACAAAAAAATCAATATTTTCTGTTACATTATACTTTTTTGCAGTAATCAAAGCTGCTTTTAGAGAGTTTGCACTTATGTCAGTAGCTATTATATCACGTTCCGGATTGATTTGTGCAAGATACACAGCTAGTTTGCCATGATTTGTACCAACATCAAGTACAGAAGAATTGTAATCAATATATTCCGCTATAGTTTTTAGTCTGGTTGGTAGCTTTATTAACTTCATCACACACATTATATATCACAAACAGGGCACAACTATGCGTGCCCTGCCGGACAGTGTTTTTTTAACACTACTTCTCTTACTGCACTGTAAGTTAAACAACTATGTAACTTTGCTCGCAAAAACTGCAAGTTAATTAGTATAGCTATTTAGTTTCGTCAGTAAATCGTCCACGTTCACACCATGAGCTGCACATGCTTGTTCTAGGGTTTCACCGCTAGCCATAGCGCAACCGAGACAGTTCATACCAATTGATCTGAACAAAGGACCTGAATCAGGTGCAATATTCAGAATATCAGCAATAATCGTGTCTTTTGTGATTTGAGACATACTTCTTTCCTACGCTTCCTTCGGTTTGGCAAAGCAATCGCTACAATAGACAGGTCTTTCAGTCTTTGGTTCGAAAGGAATCTTTGCTTCTCCACCGCATTCGGCACAGACTGCTGTAAAGAACTCTCTCGGACCGCGTGCTGCGGCTTTTCTGTTGTCGCGGCAAGTTTTGCAACGTTGTGGTTCGTTTTGGAAACCACGCTCATTGTAGAACTCTTGCTCGCCTGCTGTGAAGATGAAATCTTCATTGCATTCTTTGCATACCAGTGTTTTGTCTTCGTACATTTTGAACCTCTCTTTGACTTTTGTACCCTATGGGTTTTATTTGCGTTCGGCTCTTGCCGAAAATCGCCTTGGTTAATTCTCGCTCCCGAGTAAGATTTGTGACAGCTTTCTTCTGATTCTCTGAATAGCATTGTCGATTGACTTCTCCGGTTTACTAAGGTGAGTTGCCATGTCTTTGTATGACATACCTTCTAAATATAATTCCAGTACACCGGACTCAAAACTTGATAGTGCTCCATAAAGCAGCTTTTCGACTTCGCCAATGTGTTCTTTTGCTATAACAAAGTCCTCAGGTGAACGCAAAGTATATGCGTTGGAGGTACTGCTTTCGTCAATTTGCGGAGATTCTAATGAAATATAGCTGTTTAGTGGTGTATGTTTACCTGCTGATGCAGATTTGATCGCACTGTAGATTCGTCTTCGGATACAAAACTCTGCATAAGTAGAAAACTTTGCACCTTTTTCGGGGTTGTAAGACCTTATTGCTGATAATAATCCAAGCATCCCTTCTTGAATTAGGTCTTCGCTGTCTCCTCCTGCGAGGAAATAAGGGCGGGCACAAGCTCTGACCAACCATGAGTACTCAGTTACAAGAGATTCTTCTTCGCTGAGATCACTTTTTAATGCTTTAGATGCCAGTTCTTGGCTGTTTTGGTCGTATGCTTTGTCCATTGCACGGTAAGTATATTTAGAAAATCCAGTATTGTCAAGCATTTTTCTAGAAAAACTATAAAAAGCTATAGTTCTTCCATTAAATCAAGGATATTATTAGCAATTGTGCTTGATAACTTTAGTGTTTTTGCCTCCACAAGCACTCGTATAATTGGTTCTGTACCTGATGGACGAATGTGTATACGTCCGGTACCTTTTAAAAGTTTTTCCTGCTTTTTTATCTCTTCAGCAAATAGTGGGTGATTTAAAATATAATCACGTTGCTCAGCACCATTTGTGAGTTTAAAACTAGGCATTACCTGCGGTAAACGTGGTATATCTTTAATTAACTCAGAGACAGATTTTTCAGAAGATATAAGAATATTTAAGAACATAATTGCTGAAAGCTGACCATCTCCTGTTGTTGCATAATCAGAAAATATGATATGACCGGATGACTCACCACCAAGATTACAGTCAAGTTTTTTCATCATTTCAAGAACATTTCTATCTCCTACATCTGCACGATAAAAAGATAAACCATTTTCGCGTGCAAAAATCTCCATTCCGGCATTAGATACGACAGTTCCAATAAAAGCGTTGTTTTTTAGCGTGCCATTTTTTTTCATCTCACGCGCTAAAACTGCAAGCATTACATCACCATCAACAGTGTTACCCTTTTCATCAACTATAAGACATCTGTCAGCATCTCCATCAAAAGCCAGACCAATACCAAACCGTTCGGTTCGCATCATATCTTTAAGATAGTTTAAATGCATTGAACCGCAGTCAGCATTTATATTTAACCCGTCAGGTTCATCAGCCATAACCTCAAACTCAGCATTTAATTTTCTAAATAGTAACCTTGCTGTTTCAGTTGCGGCTCCATTAGCACAGTCTATAGCTATTCTATTTGCATAACGCCCTCCAACTGCGGTATTTACAAGATAATTTACATATTCATTTGTACGCTCACCGTGATCAATTTTAATTCTTCCAATTAAAGAATCAGTAAACTTATTAATGTTCTCTCTATCGTCAATTAATTTTTCAATATGTGCTTCAAGTTCATCATTTAATTTATACCCATCACTACCAAACATTTTTATTCCATTATGCTCAAAAGTATTATGAGAAGCTGATATAACAATACCCATATCAGCTTCAGAATGAATTGTTAAATAAGCAACTGCCGGTGTTGGAAGAACTCCGAGCAATGTCACATTTGCACCGGCTGAGCACAAACCCGCCGCTAAAGCTGCAACCAGCATATCGCATGATATACGTGTATCTCGACCTATAAGAACTCGTGGTTTACCACTTGTTCTGGCTCGTTTTATTCTTTTATCAGAATGTGTTAGCACTGTTGCGGCTGCTTGCCCTACTTTAAAAGCAAGCTCTGCATCTAGCAACTCACCTACAACTCCACGTATACCGTCAGTACCAAAGTATTTACCCACATTTAACTCCAATCATAAAGATATTTGCTCATGTCCGGGATATAATAAACCCAAGTGCTCGTATGCTTTTCGAGTTACGCACCGACCTCTGGGAGTTCTTGTCAGAAACCCTTGCTGCATAAGATATGGCTCATATACGTCTTCTATTGTAATCGCTTCTTCATTTACTGTAGTTGCAATGGTTTCAAGACCTACAGGGCCTCCGCCATAATTATCAATTATACTCTTTAGCAGTCGTCTATCTATTGAATCCAATCCTGTTTTATCAATCTCTAAACGTCCAAGAGCATCATCAGCAACTGCCAATGTAATCACACCGTCACTTTTTACTTCTGCAAAATCGCGAACTCGTCTTAATAAACGGTTTGCAATACGTGGAGTTCCACGACTACGTGAAGCGATTTCGTGTGCACCGTCATGTTCAATAGGTATAGACAGAAGCTTTGCCGAGCGTTCTACAATTGTTTGAAGCTCTGCATTAGTGTACATATCAAGCTTTAACTCGATACCAAATCTATCACGCAAAGGAGATGAGAGCTGACCTGCACGAGTAGTAGCACCAACAAGAGTAAAATTACCGAGCTTTAGGTTTACAGATGCGGCAGTTGGGCCTTGTCCCCATATAATATCAATATGCTTATCCTCCATTGCAGGATAAAGAATCTCTTCAACAGCACGGTTGATTCTATGTATTTCATCTATAAATAAAACATCATTTTCTTCTAAGTTTGTGAGAAGTGCAGCTAAATCCTTTGGTTTTTCTATAGCAGGACCTGATGTTTTTCTAAGAGTTGAACCCATTTCGTTAGCTATTATAGCAGCAAGAGTTGTTTTCCCAAGTCCCGGCGGTCCATGAATCAACACATGATCAAGCGGCTCACCACGACGGCGTGCTCCCTCAAGAAAAATTGAAAGGTTATCCTTTGCTTTTTCTTGTCCAATATATTCATTTAATGATTGTGGACGAAGCCCAACCTCTTGCAAATCTTCCTCAGTATAACTTGCAGTCAGCAAAACAGCTTCTGACTCCTCTTCGCCAAATACCTCATCACTAAAGTTTATAGACATATTTTGTCTCCTGTTTTCGTCATTCCGCACTCTCCCTGCCGTGCAGATTGGATGCGGAATCCCCTGAACACAGCACTTTCCGAAGGGGATTGCGGGTCAAGCCCGCAATGACTTACTAACTGAACTTATATTATCATATATCAACTAATCATCTATTTCAAAAAACCTT